>MHBF01000185.1 GCA_001803225.1 Lentisphaerae bacterium GWF2_44_16
TTTTATCTTCATTTACCGCGACAAGCGTACCCATCCATTTGCTCCAGAAGAAAAGAGTGAGCGAACTCCCGAGTATAACGGCAATCGGCAGTATCGGATTATTATTTGCGAGGGCCTCAAGCACTGACCACTTGCTTATGAGCATCCCGAAAGGCGCGAGAAACATACCGGAAATCCCCACTATCATCATTATGGATACAAAAGGCATCCTTGATATGAGGCCGTGCATGTCTTCGATATTTCTACTCCCGCACTGCTGTTCGACTATACCGACAGAACAGAACATCAGGGCCTTTGCAAGGGCGTGGAATATTATGAGAAGTATTGCGGACCAGAGAGCAAGATAAGAACCTACGCCGGCACAAAGCACTATCAGGCCGAGGTTGGCGATTGTGGAATACGCAAGCACCCGTTTTCCATCGCTTTGTGATATGGCCATCGCCGAAGCCGCAAAAAAGGAAATCGCTCCTATAAAAGCCAGAAAAGTCCCGCATGCGGTATTATGTATCGCCGGAGAAAACCTTATGCATATATAAACCCCGGCCTTAACCATTGTACTTGAATGCAGAAGAGCTGAAGATGGGGTCGGAGCAACCATCGCGCCGAGAAGCCATGAAGAAAATGGAAACTGCGCCGCTTTGTTGAAACCCGCAAAGCATATAAGTACAGCCGGTATCAGCGCGGCTGTTTTTCCCGCAGCCGTGAGCTTTGTAACTTCGACAGTGTCACAGTATAGAGACGCGTATATAATCGCCGCTGCAAAGCCGGCGCCTCCAAGCAGGAGCATCCAGAGGGCCCTGAAAGAATTCCTTACAGCTTCCTCCTTCTGTGAATAGCCTATCATAATAAACGAACATAACGTGGTAATCTCCCAGAAAAAATATATCCATGTGAGCTGATTGCTCAAAACTATTCCGAACATGGCAAAGAAAAAAAGGAAAACGGCAGAAATAAATATATGGCGGCGGTCTTTTATTTCGGGATGTTCTTCATGATATTTTTTCATATATCCCGGAGTATATATGCTTATAAGGCCGCCCACTATCGCTATTATAAGCACCATTATGATGCTAAGGTTGTCTATGAAAAAGGTGCTTGAGGACTCAGGTATTTTTCCGGTAAGCTCAAAAAATATTACGGCAGAATACTGCGGTATAACCAGAAGCGGTATCCAGTAACGCATCGAACGGTGATTGCGGGCAAGATACATGAAAACCAGAGCGATTATGATATCCCCGAGCGTTATAAGCATGTCCAGATGATGTGAAAGACTGATAAAATCAGTAATTCCTCCCACAAATATAACAGCAACAGTTATGGCAGCCATGGACATGACGGCAATGGATATATTTACCACTATTTTCACAGCTTTTTCCGCCCTGAGCATCAGGAGAAGAAGTGCCGGAAGCAAAGGAAATAATATCAGAAAGACAACTAAAAATGAATTTCCATCCAGCATATATATTTAAGGGAAAATACCCGCATTGAGTTAAAATACAGATTCAAAAACTAAAAACATCCAAATAATATTACAGCCATATTTCAACTTTTCAAGTATTATTTAAAAAAAAACCTTAATTTCCGGCAAACTTTTAAAATTAACTTTTTGATATTTTTCAAGCAGTTTGAATTTGCAATACATTCATACTATCTTTGGAAAAATATCCATAGCAGGCCATGAAGCATATATTATTAGCAGAAGACGAAGAAAGCATCCGCAGATATCTGACGGTCCTTCTGGGGCGTCAAGGGTATGATGTATCAGCTGTCCGTGATGGAAAGGAAGCGCTTGATTACATCAAATCTTCCACACAGGACCCTGAAAAACATATAGACCTTCTTATCACTGACATCAGAATGCCCAATCTCTCAGGCTTTGAACTGATTGATGAAATGAACAAGGAAAATATCGCCATTCCGGCTGTGGTCATAACAGGTTCTGAAGACAGAAAAACCGTTCTTGACGCTCTCAGAAAAGGTTTTCAGGAATTCATAGACAAACCCATAGTCGAAAAACAGCTAATAGAAAGCCTTCAGAAAACTTTTAAAAAAATAGAGCTGGAAGACACGCGCACAAAAAAACTGCTTAAAGCGGCGGAAACACAGAAAATCAGTTTTGACAAAATAATAGGCAAATACAGGCTTTTAAAAATAATAGGCGAGGGCGCCAATGGGACTGTATATCTTTGCGAAAGAACGGATAACGGTATAAAATGTGCCTTTAAAACCCTGAGATTGAATCCAACTGGCGATAAATCCAGCGAGATGTCGATAAGGCGTTTCATTCATGAAAGCAATGCTATTTCTCAGTTGAAACATCCCAACATTGTCAATTTTGTCGAATTCGGTTATGTCGGTTCCGACCCTGCCACCGGCATTCCCTATATTGTCATGGAATACTTCGAAGGCGTATCCATGAAGCATTACATCAATGAACCTGACAAAATCGACCTGAAAAGTAAAATTCACATCATCCATCAGATTGCCGACGCTCTTTCTTCAGTTCACGCAAAAAATATTTTTCACAGGGATATTAAGCCTGACAACGTCCTTGTGGATAAGCAGCTTACCGTAAAAATAACCGATTTCGGGGTCTGTCATCTTCCAACCTCCGACCTGACTATGACCACCGAGCTTATGGGTTCGCCCGGGTATATGGCGCCGGAATATCTCCAATATGGAAAAGTGGGCAAACTTCTGGATATATATGCCCTCGGCGTTGTCTCATATGAACTTCTTACAGGATGCAAACCTTTTGACGCGAACAATCTTACGGAACTTATGGAAAAAGTCATTCATCACAAGCCAGATGACCCCAGAAAAATTTTCCCCGATTTCCCGCCTTACCTCCTGGATGTGCTAGGCATGATGCTCAGAAAAAATCCCCGCAGGCGTTATCAGGACGCCTCTGAAATAAAAAAAGACCTTGAAAATTATGTGCCGGGAAAATCCGCGAATTCCTTTATTGACGGGATGCGGCGAACCATAAGCAGAAAATTTGACTGGAATTAATAAATAACCTTTAACTTACGGTGTTTTTAAAATGTTTCCCTATTGCAAATTAAAAGAAAATGATATTAAAGCCTATTACGGTAAACTCACAATTGAAGATGTTGAAGCTTCCCTTGAAAAGGATCAGATATCCTTTACCGATTTTATGAATCTTGTTTCGCCGGCCGCATTGCCCCTCATTGACAGAATGAGAGAAAAAGCCTCTGCCGTTAAAAAAATGTATTTTGGTAAAACAATCCGTTTCTATGCCCCCCTTTATATTTCCAATTACTGCGTGAATGACTGCGTTTACTGCGGTTTCAGAAGAACATTCAAGGCCGACAGGAGACGTCTTTCCCTTCAGGAAATACTGACTGAAGCGGAAGTCATTCGCGGTTACGGCATAGATTCCCTGCTTCTTGTAAGCGGTGAAGACCCCAAAGCCGTCAGCGTAAGTTTCCTCGAGGAAGTTGTCGCGGAACTTAAAAAAATGTTTTCATACATATCCATCGAAATATACCCTATGGATGAAAATGGCTACAGAAGACTTTTCAATGCCGGTGTTCACGGACTGACAATGTTTCAGGAGACATATGACAGTGAACTTTATGACAAGCTCCATTCAGGTCCTAAAAAAAATTATGAGGGCAGGCTTAAAGCTCCGGCGGACGGGGCCAGGGCCGGATTTTACAATATCGGCCTCGGCGTACTTCTCGGCCTTTACGACTGGCATATTGAAGCCATTTCGATGGCCGCGCACGCGCTATGGCTCAGAAAACATTTCTGGAAAAGCAAAGTCCAGTTTTCGTTCCCTAGAATTACCCCGGTTGAAGGCTCTTTTGAAACACCATATCCAGTTTCGGAACTTGAACTTGAACAGTTGCTTCTGGCTTTCAGAATTTTTTTCAGGGAATCCGACCTCTACCTTTCCACCCGTGAAAACGCGGATTTCAGAAAACGCATGTCCATGACCTGTGTAAGCCATATAAGCGCGGCGTCAAAGGTAATCCCAGGTTCATACGCCGTCAATGTAGACAAGGGCCTGGGACAATTTACGGTAAAAGATAAGAGTTCTGTAGCGGAAATAGCCTCCCAGCTGGAAATTGAAGGCCTTGAGCCGGTATTCAAGGATTGGGATAATTGTTTCGGCACCGGAATTAAAAACGATTCCCTTAAAACAGCCTGAGGTTTTTAAAATGTCTAAAATCTTTTCATTGTCCTTTTGCATGATTTTACTCTGTGTTCTTACTTCTTCATGTTCTTTGTTCAAGGATAACAGTAAGCCTGAACATGCTGTAACGGCTACTCAGCCTGAAGGGGATATCAATAAAGAAGCCGAACTTTCCCCAAAAATGGTTTCAAGCGCGGCACTCTTTAAAAAATCCGTTTCCTCAAAATGTTCCGAATGCGCCGTTTATATGAATGAACGTCTTTATAAAATTTATGAAAAAAGGGAAAATGTCCTTGCCGCCCGCTGCTCTGTTCTCGGCATAACCGATGTTTATCTTTACTTTAATAACAAGGATTTGAAAGATAAGGAATTTTCCCTTAAGCTGAGAACTATTATAAGCGCGCTTCACTCAAAGAAGATCCGCTGCCATGCCATGCTTCACGATCCGGCAATTTATGCGGATGACAGGAAAAAAACCGCTGAAGAAATTAAAAATGTTCTCGCTTTTAATGAAAAATCAGGCGGCAGCACAGATAAATTCGATGGATTGTTTATCAATATACAGCCTCATGAATTTTCCAGAGATGCCCAAATATATAAAAGTGGCATAATGTATAAATGGAATTCTGATACTTCCTATGGGCTTGGAAAAGATAATGATTTGCTCATGAAGCAGGCCTTCGTCGTTCTTGAGGAAGCCAGAAAATGCGCCCCTTCTGTGGAGCTCGGACAAAAAGTAGCCTGGTTTTATGACAGTGACGCCGGAAGCGGAAAACTTTCTCTTGGAAAAACTGACGACTTCCTCAAGCACTGCGATTATCTCATGGTTTCGGCATACAGCAGCGAATGGAGAGATATCCTCGAATACATTCTTCCCAACATCAGGCATACTGAAAAAAAGAACAGCATTCTCCTGGCTGTTAAAACCAGTGTCAACATAAACGGAGGCGATATCCGCGAAGTTTCACTCTCATGGAAAGGCTGGTTCAGAATCTGTAAAGACATGGAAAACGTCATTAAGAATATCGGGAAATACCCCTCTTTCAGAGGCGTTGTCTTTCAGGATTACGAAGGCCTTGAAAAAGCCTGGGAATGAGGGGGTACGGAGTGCCTTTTATTATCTTCGCTCAACTTCGTTTGCGAAGAGCACGGGGGGGTTTCTGCCGCAACGAAGTGAGCGGCAGTACGGAAAATACGCCCGCGAAGCGGGAATAAAAGGGGCTTTGCCCCCGGTTGCCTACTTTCCAAGTAGGAGCCATTTTTTCAGAGTGGCCGCGTCTTTCAAAAACGCTTCTTTGCTGTTGTCCCTGACAAATTCAAGCAGGGCGCAACGGTCTCCTTTTGCGGTTTCGGCAAGTTTCAGGTATTCCACCCACTCCGTTCCACCCTCCTCAAGAGGGCGTCTGTCATGCTTGCCGTCATTTGTCAGCCAGTGGTAAACATGCAGATGACTCAGATAAGGCAATACTGATTTCAGACCTTCAAGCCGGTATTCAAAGCTCTTCCCGACAGGGGGCTGCCAGTACAGACTTAAATTTTCGTGAGAAACTTCCTTCATAAGCTGAACAGCCGATTCATTAGTATCGGTCAGGGTATTTCCGTGAAATTCCAGAGATACTTTTATTTTGAACTTTTCGGCGGAAGCGCTTATTTCCATTAAATTGCTGATAACCTCTTCCCTGTATGTGAGAGTGGCGACGGCAGAAGCCTTTATTCCCGCCCACACCCTGATTACCGGAGCGCCAAGTTCCAGTGCTGAACCAAGTACCGCTTCAAAATGCAAGCCGGTATTTTCGCTTTCTCCGGCCTTGTAATAAGACCCGTAGGATGAAACAGAAATTCCGGCATCCGCGCCCATCCTTCTTAGTTCCCGGGCCCTTCTGAGATCTCCATGCGGAACATGCACATCGCCGCCCCACTCAACGCAATCAAGTTTTGCCTTTAAGAGCAATTCTATTATTTCTTCAGGTTTCAATTCCCTGAAACTTATTGATACAAGACCCCCTTTAATCATACTTCCTCCCGGTTATCAAGCATGAAATAAGATGTTCCAATAATCGGGATTTTCAATGTCTAATCTATTTTGTGCCAATGAAACGGGCTGAATAATCATCTCTTGCCTGTATCATCGCCATCACATGTTCTGCCGGAGTATCCCTTGTAATCTGTTCTGTCGACAGAATGTATCCATCAGGACCGGCATCATTCAAAGCCTTCATGCAGGCTTCATAAATTTTTTCCGATGAGAGAGGTTCTATCACATGAACGGCGTCAATATTTCCTTTCAGACAAGTTTTTTTCCCCACTCTTCTTTTTGCGTCACTCAATTCCGTATCACCTCCGGAGGATAAAGCGTCCAGCGATTCAATCACGTCGGCCCCTGTCTCCGCCATGTCTTCCAGTATCAGACTTATCCTGCCGCATATATGAAGAAGCGCCTTCATGCCGAGCGAATGAACAAAATCTATTGACCTTTTCTGATATTCAAAGAAAAGTTTTTTATAGGTTTCAGGGGAATAAAAACTGCATGAAGCGCATGCGTCCCCTGTATAAATGCCATCCGAACCCAGACTTTTCATTGCCAATATCTGCTCTTTCAGAGCTTCATATTTTCTTTCCATTATCGCCCTGCAAAGCCCCTCATCGCAAACTGTCGCAATCATCGCGTTTTCCGTGCCGAGATATGAGTCAAGCGCATTTGCCGATTGGGCGCATGCAAAACCGAAAATAAAACGCTTTCCCTTGAATTCCCTGATATAAGCCTGCAATGATTTGATTTCGGGTTTTTCAAGGATTTCTTTGTACGGAATTATTTCGATTTTATCGATATCTTCCGCGCTTTTTATCAGGGGTTCACTTTTTTCCAGAGGAATAAAATCTTTTCTGTCATACAAAACATGGCCTGCGATTTCGCCTGTTTTTTTGTCCTTCCAGATTAAGGAACCGTCCCGCATTTCAAGGTTATATTTATCCTTCACATAATTTCCCGGCCTTATGTATATGATATCGTTATGATAAAGTTTTGCGCTGTTTATCATTGCCTGCGGAACAAGTTCCGGTTCAAGGTACATTTCGTGAACTTTATGGCCCATTTGTCTTATCGCGTGTTCAGGGGATTCATAAGCGTGAAACGGCACCTTGTCCGGAGTTCTCAATTCCAGGGCTTCAATCGTTCTTTCCAGTGAAGACATTTTTTTCATAAGAGTATCCCATATAATTTGATTGTATAGAAAATTGTTATTTGTCCTTCTTTTTCTGCCGCAATGAAATGAGCGGCACTACGGAAAAAACGATGTTTTTCACGAAGTGCAGGTATTCTATCTGCTAATTTGACAATTATCATCTTCATGCCTTATATTATATCTCAAGTTCTTATTCATGTATTTAACATATTTTTTGATAAATTATACAAAAATAACTTTATGAAAATCCTTTTACAGAAATCAACTCTTCTCAGAAAACAGATTTCGACACCATTACATTCTCATCCTTACTGGCAGATGGATTATTCACCTGATATCAGAAAAATTAAAGTCTTTCTCGAAAATAAAACCATTACATTATTTCCCTCGGAATTTCTCCTTATTCCTCCTTACTGCGAGCACAAAATTATTGTCCCGTCGGCAGGGGTTTATAAAAACGTAAAATTCGAAGCTGAAAATTTTATTACTGCCAATAGACGGGCTTTTACTGTTCCACTTGCGGCTTCTGAAAATATCATAAATGAAATTCTCGCCAAAGTAGAGAGCGATGATGATGTTTCAAGGCGTGTAAATGAAAAGCTTCTGGATGCTTTATTCATCTCTCTCAATCTGCCTGAAAAAAATAAACGTTCTTCAGGAAAAATATCTGATGAGAGAATATCTGCGGCAATTAATTATATGGAAAAGGCCTCTTTTTCAGAATTGAAACTTGATAAAATAGCCTCAAAAGCAAGGCTCTCTTTAAATCATTTTATAAGGAAATTTACGGAAGAAACCGGGATTACGCCCATGCGTTACCTCAAACGGCAACGCATGAAAAAAGCTGTCGAACTGCTCAGATATTCGGATTTCAATCTCAGCCAGATAGCGGATGCCCTTGAATTTCCCGACCTCCACAGATTTTCACGGGCTTTCAAAAATGAATTCGGCCCTTCTCCCGGAAATTACAGGAAAAAATTGGTGAAAAAATAAACATCACATTGTTAAATTTTTATTCAGAACAAATATGAGTTCATAGCTTCCTATTCGCATAATATCCCCATCGCAAAGAATGCGGCTTTGCATTTTTTCGCCGTTTACTGTCATGCCGTTTTTTGATTCGTTGTCACTTATGGTAAATATGGAATTATTCCGTTCAATTACACAATGCAATCTCGAAACATTTCCATCATCTACGGGTATGTAAGAGTCCTGGCTTCTCCCTATGCTGATACTGTCTTTTACAAGGGAAAAATACGATAACGGGTTTCCCTCTTTCACCAGCAGTATATAAGCGCCGTTTTCGGATGGAAGCGGAAGCTGTTTCATCAGGGTATTAACATATATCACTCTGTTTTTAATTTTGGCAAGGTGTGTTTCATTGATTTCCTTATTTGAAATAAGCGTGGTATGAAGCTTTGCCGATGTGTCATATTTATTTTCAAACATAATATACTGCCCTGCTTTACTGATTATTATATTCTTTCAGCAGTTTTTTTGCAACATCAACCACCATTTTAAACACTTTATGCTTGTGCTGATAAACCAGGTTTGTGTTAATTCTGTATTCGTCAGCCACTTCTTTTGCAGTGAGCCCCTTGAGAAAAACTTTTTCAAAACAGTTGAAAGTCTTTGATTGAACTTTTTGCCGTACTATAACTACGGCTTTTGAAAGCAGCTCTTCTTCCCATGCCTGGTCCCAGAGATGTGTTGAGGAGGCGAATTCTTCTTCGGAATTTACCGCACGGCTGTCAAAAATCTCTGAATTTTTCAACAGTGAAAGTTTACCCGAACGCCTGAACGCGTCTATGATTTTCGACTCGGTTATCTTGAAGAGAAACGAGCGGAATTTGCCTTTTTCCCTGTCGTATTCGAAATTCGGCATATAGCGAAAAAGCGCCATTGCGGTCTCCTGCAGGACATCTTCGGAGAGTTCCTTTGAGCAGCCCCTTTTTCTGGCAAAATTTATTATCATGGAGGCATAGTTGTCATAAAAAAGCGACCACATGTCTTCTTTTTCATCCTTGAGTTTCCCGATGAATGTAATGCTTGTATTAAGCTGATCGTAGTTTTTGTTCTCTTTGGCCATTATCACTCCATTGACGCTCTTCTAATATGAGATGATTTTTTATAATTATCAAAAGCGTTTTTCATATTTATTTTTGCTAAATTTTTCCTGTTTTCTCTAAGATTTTAAACAGATATACGTATTAATCGAAATACCTGTTTCATTATCTCTAGTTTAACTCACATAATTTGTCAGTACTGCAAAATAAAAAACTAAGATTAAGGAAATGAATTCGTATTCTCTCATAAAATAAGGAGAAAAAATTATGAAAAAAATGCTGTTGCTGTTTGCGCTGTTCGGGTTTTTCACATGGATCTACGCGGAAGATGACGATGAGATCGAAGTCGTCCGCTGTGAAAAGTGCGGGGCCACCCCGGCATTGCTCATGGAGGAAGCTCAGAAGTTCATGGATGAAGCCTCAAAGTTCAATCAGGCCGGGAACGCCGCCACCGCTGAATTCATGATGAAATGCTGTGAGGCAAAACAGAAAATCGCCGATACCATGGTTTATAAAGATGAAGAATTCACTCTGTCCGTAAATAAATTTATGGAACTCATCAAATCCGGAAATGGGGAAATTATAAGTCCCGTTTCGGACCATAATGAAAAAGGATGTCAGCATTGCACATACAAGATGGAAATCATCTTGGATAAATAAACTCTCCTTTCTTCTGGCCGGAAGCGGAATCTCTCCGCTTCCGGCTTTTTAAAGCTCTAAGATTTTTTGAATAACAACGTATTGACTGATGATTAAAATAATTTACGGGGAAAAAAATTTATGAACAGGCATGAAGGAAAAACAGGAAAAAAATTAATATTTCTTATTGCCGTATTACTGCCGGTAATAATAGCCGCAATCTTTCTGTTCAACGCCAAGAAAAATTTCGATCTGAAAAAGAAAATGGAGTATGAAAAACAAGTTCAACTCCAAGCAGAGGCTGAGAAAAAGGAACGGATTAAAAAAGAGGCCGAAGATAAAATAAGGGAACACTGGAGAAAAACAGTTCAGGAAGCAAATACCCTCATACAAGAAGAAAATTTTGCGACCGCTCTCGCTAAAATGGAAGCGCTCAGGGAGGAAATAAAAGAAGCAGCCTTCACACAAAAAACTGAAACATATATTCAGAATATAGTAAAACTCCGAGAGATTGCGGTCAAAAAACTTATGAACAAACTTACCAGCGAGGCCAATTTATTCATAGCTGAAGGCAATACGAGAAAAGCCTTCATGATTTATAAAAATTATTCCGGGAAACTCGCGGAAGAAACAAAAGAAGAACGTGAAAAACTTGCCGCCAAAATATCGGAATACCAGAATACACAGGCTAAAAATAACTGAAGAGTAAAATTATGAAAGGTAAAAATATTTTAAAACTGTTCGTCTGTCTTGTTTTTTTCAGTTTTTGTTTCCTCTCCGCGTCAGATGAGATGAGCATGGAAAGCTCCGGGGCCCCTCCGGCAACTGCCATTGATGATGCCGCCGTATCCCTTGATAAATTTATAGAAAACAGAAAAGCATTTTCCGAACGGCCATTCCCTGGAAATATGGAATTCAAAAAAGAAGTTTTACAGCCATATATAAATTCTCTCGAAACAAGAAAAGAAAAAGAGTTGGAAATAAAAAGATGCA
>MHBF01000186.1 GCA_001803225.1 Lentisphaerae bacterium GWF2_44_16
AGGTACGGGAATGACAGAGCAACCTAAAAAAGGAGCGGCGGCAACCTGTGTTGTCATGGGAGCCACTATCCTTTCTTTTCTGCCTTTTGCGTTGCTTTTAACTATGGCTAATTCCGTAATGACGGCAACTGAGAGGAATGACTTTTTTCCCGTTTTCATGTTAAGCATGATAATTTTTGGAGCTTTTTTCTTCTTGTGTCTTGGGCTTTCATGGATTTTCTTTGTTCTGAAGAAATATAAAGCCGCAGTTATAACGGCGCTTTTTCCGTTTGCGGGCGCGTGTGTGATTATGATTACGGCAGGAATATATTTTTTTCGGGAGCTTGCGCAACAGTAGAGCCGGCCTTTCCAACCCAGTGCCCTAAAAATAAATGTAAACTATTTAAGAAATGTAAGGGGAAAATATGAAGAAGAAATTCGTACAGCTTGGCATTGATCACCCTCATTACAGGGCCGTAATCAATGCGGTGAAAAAGAGAAGTGATATTGATTTTGGAGCTGTGGCGCAGGAAACTCCGCCTCTTGCTGATAACGTGGCGGCTGAACACGGCGTCAGGGTTTACAATGACTATTTGGAATGCATTGAAAATGAGAAGCCGGAAATCGCGGGAATAGCCATGTATAATGGAGAACGCGGCAAATGGATAGCTGAATTGCTTTCACGGGGAATTGCGGTTATCGCCGATAAACCGCTATGCCTGACGCTGGAGGAACTTGAAAATATACGCGCCGCGTTAAAGAAGACAGGGGCCCCTTTATGCATGATGCTGACATGCAGAAGCAATCCCGTTTATATGGCAGTAAAAAATGCTGTCAGGGATAATCTCATAGGTGATATCCTTGGAGTGGACGCCTGCCGTTATTACGCGCTTAACCGTCCGTCGCGCCCTGACTGGATGTTCGATGAAAAGAAATATGGCGGGCCCGGCATTGATATTCTCTGTCATGACTATGATCTTGCAGAGTGGATTACGGGAATTGCATGGGATGATATCAAGCTGAGAGAATTCAGGACGGGACGTTATTCCGATGAAGATTTTAAAGATGCGGCGTACCTTATTTCCGAAGACAGGAAAAGGCTGCTGGATATTAAAGTTTACTGGCACAGCCCCAAAGGTCATTGGGACCGTTTCAGCATATATGGGACAATGGGGATGATTGATGTTCCGTTTGTTTCCAAGAAGCCTCTCCTTATTAATAACGCCGGAGAAGTGAAGGAACTTGAGCTTCCTGTCGCCGTGCCGCTGGCAGAGCAGTTTTTCTCTGCGGTCATTGATGGAAGCGCCGCGCTTCCGGTGAGCGCTGAAGACTCCATCTCTATAACGGAAAAATTCATAAAGGCAAAAAGGCAATCCTGACTATTTCGGATTGTACTGGAATGATATAAATTTCCGATGTCCCATTTTTCCCCGGCAGACACTGAGGCAGTTGTCTTTTATCTCGGGCGGGAGCTTGTCAAATTCCGATTCACCGGAAATAATGATGTCAGTAGCGCTGAGGGCTTCAATATCGTCGGGAGAACTGATGAAACCCGGTATTACGGGGCGTTCTGTGTTTACCATGTATTTTATATCTTCACCATCCGGCCCGGTGCGGTAGAAAAATAAATTACTGCCGCTGAGTATCCTTTGAAATTCAGTCTTTTTCACAAAAGCGGAGGACGATTCAATTCCCTGGTAGAGCGGTTCTATGAATGATATGTCCAGAAGAACAAAGGAAAGCGCGGCCAAGGCAAGAAGCCCCAATGATTTTTTTTCCGGAGTCATATTTTTTTTCAGAGAATGATATACGGACATTGTTATCGCAAGAAGAATAAATGCGGGAATGAGGAACGCAATATTTACTTCAATGGGCAGCGTGATGCTCTTAAATACAATATGAGCAATAGGAAACAGTATGGCGCATATGAATGTCAAAATCATAACTGTTTTTATGAGGAAGCGTCTGAAAAACGGGATGAAACTGCCGTTCGTTGCTTCCTCGAAAATAAAGGCGCATATAAGGGATAATGCCGGAATGACCGGCAGAATATAACGCATGTGCTTGGTGCCGGGGACGCTGAGGCCGAGCATTATTATGAATGCCCAGGCCGAAAGCTGTTTTATGAATTTTATATCTTTGTCATCTGATCTGGAAAACAGTTTTTTCCATGATGATACAATGACGATAAGCGCCAGCGGATACGCAAGCGAATAAACACCAAACGCGTCCGTGAAATAATAAAAAATGTGCTTTTGTTTTGACATTCTGCTGTGTATCTGGGAATTGATTATTTCATCTGCGAATTCTTTTCCGCCCTGATGTAATGCGGCATAATAAAAAGCCGCTACACAGAGAAGCAGTACCACTCCCGAAAGTATCCCGCCAATCACTGCTTTTTTATATTTGCCGCTGACGGCGTAATACGCGAATATCACTGCTGCCGGAATAATCAGCCCAATCGGGCCTCGAAAAGCAAAACCCGCTGCCAGCAGAAACGGGATGAAAAGAAGCGGTACTTTAGCGTTGCGTTCCTCCGAGTTGTGTGTTATGTAAAAAACGCATGCTGTAACGGCAGTGATGAAAATGTCGGTGGAAGGACTTCTTGCCGCGCTCAGAAAGCCATAAGTCAAAAATGAAAAAATGACTCCGTAAAAACCGACGCGCCGTGAACGCAGAGCGCCGATCAGATAGATGAAAGAGAGGGTCAGAGCTCCGGCAATGGCAGAGGGCAGGGAGGCCGTAAACATGGAAAGTCCGCCGAATAGTCTGGACGAAAGATATATCAATATTGTCTGTGTCGCCGGATAATCGGTGTAAGCCTTTCCGTATAGAGTTGGGAAAAGGCCGATGCCGTATTCCTTCATTTCATTTGCGAAAACCCCGAAGCGGCAGTCCATTCGCAGAAATTCCAGATATGAGGTGGCAAAAGTAAAGACAAAAAGCCCCGCGAGAAATATGAGCAATGCAGTTTTACGGTCATTCACAAGCAGTAACTCCTGAAAATAAAAAATATGAAAACTTAATTTTACACACACGGCAGATAATTCAAAAAGGAATGGCATTAAAAAGGAATAAAAATATTTTCCGGGGTTTTATTAATCATGGCACTGATATAAGTTATATAAAAGGAACGCTGGCATGAGTATCGAACTAAAAGAAATATTTTTCCCTAAGATTACACGCCTTTTCCTGATAAGGCTGGGAATTATTATTGTTTGTGCGTATCCGTTTTTTGCGTATATCTGCATACCTTTATATATTAATGGCGCAAGCATGGAGCCGACGTATAACAGGTTCGGCTTCAATTTCTGCTGGCGGCCGAGCTACTGGTTTTCAAGTCCGAAAAGACATGATATCGTGATAGTCAGGTTTGCAGGAAAGAAAATCATGCTTCTGAAAAGGCTTGTGGCCTTTGAAGGAGAAACGGTAGAATTCAGAGATGGAAAACTGCTGGTCAATGGAGTATTGTTAAATGAACCCTATGTAAGGTATCCATGTGACTGGAACCTGCCGCCGCGGAAGGTGGAAAAAGGAAACATATATGTGGTCGGCGATAATCGGAGTATGCCGATTATCGGACATGAATTCGGACAAACATCTTTAATAAGAGTTATGGGAGTACCATTATGGTAAAGAAAATTATTGCGGCACTTGTTGCTATTGTCATTATTGCGGGGCTTTATTTTGTCATATTTCATAAAAGCGACAAGGACAGAGTGAAGAGACAGCTTGCGCTTCTTTCTGATTATGCGTCCAAATATCCGGGCGAGGGTGCCGCTGTAATGCTTATGAAAACTCAGGCGGTGGGTGGTCTGTTTGATGAACATTGCGGGCTTGAAGTTGGCGATGACTTTTTTTCGGGGGATTATACACCGGAGGAAATATCTTCTAAATCGGTTATGATGCGCAGGCAGTTTTCCAATGCTCTTATTTCGTTCTATGATATAAATGTGGACTTTCCGGAAAAAGACAAAGCGCTTGTAACGCTGACCGCGCGTTTTACCGGAGTCGTAAGCGGTGGAGAAACGGTTAATCAGGTTCGGGAACTTCAGGTTACGCTGAACCGCAAAAACGGGAAATGGCTTTTTGCCGAATTTAAAATTGTAACCGTTCTTAAAAAATGAATTTCAAATTTTCAGGAAACCTTCTTTTCTGAGCATCTCCAGCCGTTCCCTGAAAGGCAGAGGCGTATTCATTCCCAGAGACATGATTTTATCCGTTTTCAGATGCGAGTCATGAGGCCTTACGGTTTCCCCTTCAGGCGGTTTTTCCAGTCTTATTATATTGTTCATCTTCAAGTTGAAGATTTCGGCTATCAATTTGCAAATCCCTAATTTTGTAAGCTTGTCCTCTCCCGAAAACTGATATATTCCCGAAGCTCCTTTCCTGAGAAGCAGAAGTACCGCGTCCGCGACATCCCCGGTGTAAGTGGGATACCTGATGATGGAATCCTCCATTGGACATTCCTTTCCCGATAAAAGTACGCTGAGGGGGGAATATAGAAGCGCGCTGTGTTTCAAGCCGGCCCTTATGCCATAGAGTATCGGAACTCTCAGAATGCGGTAATCCTTGCATATTGAAGATACTTTTTCCTCGCCTTTCAGCTTGCTTTCGCCATAGACGTTCACGGGAGAGGGCCTGTCTTCTTCTGAATATGGCGGATTGGTGCCGGGAAAAACATAGTCGGTCGATATGTATATGAACTTTGCTTTTCTGGCTTCGGCAAGTCCGGCAAGCTTTTCTGTTGCGTAAACATTAGTCCTGAAAGTGGCGTCTTTCTCATTTTCACATTTATCAGGGTCTTTCAGTGCGGCGGAATGTATTACAGCGTCCCATTCAAGTCCGGCTATGGTTGCAATGCCGTCAGCGGTTGTGATGTCGGCTGCGATGAAGCCGTTTTCGGGCCTGCGGCGCTGCCTGATGACTTCTATATTGTTTTTTTTCAGCGTAAAAACTATATCCGAACCCAAGAGCCCGCTCGAACCGGTTACGAGTATTTTCATATTGTTTCCCCCGTTTTCAATATCTGATGAATATATTTCAAAATGTCTGATAATGCCATTTGTATTTTTGAAGATTTGCGGAAAGAAGCTATATTTAACGTTGTTTAAATATTAATACGGAGGGTTTGACCTTGCCAGAACTACATGAAGAACTGAAGAAAATATCCGGTCTTATAGATGAACTTATCAGAAAAGATGACTTTCCTGAATCGATTTGTCCCAGATTTTTAGGAAAGGCCGTTACGGATTATCCTTACACGGGAGGAAAGCGTATAAGGCCCGCCATTCTAATGTGGTGTTGTTCGATGCTCGGAGGAAATCCGGAAGCCGCCAAATACGCTGCCGCCGCCATGGAAATTTATCACAACTGGACACTTGTCCATGATGATATAATTGATAACGACAATTTGCGCAGAGGACAGCCTTCAACCCATAAATCAGTCGCTGATTTTTCGGTGCAGCATCTCTCTGTTCCCAAGCGGATTTCCAAGAAATTCGGAATAGATTATGCCATACTGGCAGGGGACATACAGCAGGGATGGGCGGTAAATATGCTCCTGAAATCCGCCGAGCATGGTGTTTCTGGTGAACTGGCTATTGCACTGAGCAGGCGTCTTCAGGAATATGTCAACAGGATGCTTATTTCGGGGCAGGGGCTTGATATGAGTTATCCCTTCCGGGACATGGATTCCTTTGTTGCTGAAGAAATAGAAAACATGCTTTACATGAAAACCGCCGTGCTTCTCAGCTTCTGTGCCGAGGCCGGAGGGGCCATTGCTTTGAACTGTACTGATTTTAATGATAACAGGATTGCGGTATTGAACCGCTTTGCCACTTTTGTCGGGGTAGCGTTTCAGCTTCGCGATGACTGGCTTGGTATTTTCGGGGATGCGTCCAAAACCGGGAAAACGCTGTTCTCCGACCTCATTTCGAGCAAGCCGACAGTGCTTCTCGTAAAAACCATCGATTCTCTCTCACCCGATGAGAGAAAAGAATTCCGTTCATACATAGGGCTTAGAAAATATACTCCGGAATTAAAGGAGAAAGTCCGCTCTTTCATAAGAAATTCAGGCGCTGAAAAGTTTGTGCTGGATAAAATCGCAAAACTGACCAAAGACGCCAAAGATCTCCTTGGTACATTTCAAAATTGCAGAGAGCGGGAACTCCTTATTGACCTGGTGGACTGGCTGCTTGCGCGTGACAGATAAAAACTTGACATAATAATGGTGAAATTAATGAAAATGATTGAATTTGCGGGCTGGAAAAATTGCGTTCAGATTGAAAACGGTGATTTCAGGCTGATTGTTACTACCGATGTCGGACCGATTATAATCGGGGCTTTTTTCAAAGATAGTGAGAACCTTTTTTATGTAAATCCCGATATTGCCGGGAAAACTGGCGGTGACGAATGGAAGTTTTACGGTGGACACAGACTTTGGCATTCTCCCGAAGCCAGGCCGCGCACCTATGAGGTGGAGAACTCCAAGATTGAATTCAAGAAACTTGAAGACGGATGTTATTTTTCTTACGGCACAAATAAAATGAGCGGAATGCATAAAAGTTTTTCTGTAAAACCCATGAAAAATGATATGTTTCGCATAGAGCACATTCTCCGCAATGACAGTCTCTGGGATATCGAAGTCGCGGCGTGGGCGCTTTCGGTAATGGCACCCGGAGGTACGGCGATTGTACCCCAGCCGCAAGGCGAAAAGACTGCCCTGCTTCCTAACAGATATCTTACTATATGGCCTTATACCGATATGTCCGATAAAAGGCTTACATGGGGAAACAAATTTTCACTTCTCCGTCAGGATGCAGCCGCTGAAACCCCCTGTAAATTCGGGCTGAACTGTGAAGACGGATGGCTTGCGTATGTAAATAAGGGATTTGCTCTCATTAAGAGCTTTGAGCATCTGGTCGATGCCGAATATCCTGATAATGGCTGCAGTATTGAAGTTTATACCAACGATAAGATGCTGGAAATTGAAACGCTTAGTCCTTTATACCTGCTTTCGCCCGGAGAAGAAATTTTGCATACAGAGTATTTCAGAGCTGTTGAGAAAGTGTTTCCGGTAAATACCGGGAAAGACGCTGAAGAGTTCGCAAAGAATTTTCATCCCGCCAGATAATTCTCATATAAAAGAATGATGAATATATTTTGCCCCGCTGTGCCAGAGAGAGACAGCGGGGCTGAAATGTCAGGCTTTTTATGCCTGTTGCTTGTCATCCGGGCCAAGATCGATGGATATACTTGAGAGCTTACTGAAAAGAACAGTGCTATAGTCTGTTGCGGCTGTGACGGAAATGAATTTACTGTTCATGCTTTCCAGCATGCTCTTGAGGTCTGCCTCCTGTTCTTTAAGGGCATTTGCCAAAGCTGTCGGAGCGTTATCGACAAGTTCGTCTACGTCAAATTTGCCGGAATGTATTTTGTCCATTACGTCCTGCATGTATTTATTGGCGGCATTTTGATCTTCTTCATCAAGACTGGCTGTTACCTGTTGAATAATACTGATATTGGAATCCACCTGCATATCGACAGCGCCAGTTGCTTCCGGAGAATGTTGGCTTACGTTTTTAAGGACGCTTGACAGATCAAGGCCTTCTGCTTCCATTGCCGCTTTGAGAGCATCCGGGGCATCTGCCGCCAGCGCTGTCATATCTGTTTCGCCCTTACGCATTTTTTCCAGTGTTTCTTCAAGATACGTTTCGACGGCGTCCTGATCTTCACTGCTGAGGCTATCTATGACATCTTGGAATTTATTGATTTCCTCCTGTTCATCATAGGTGAGCGTTTTATTGGCCAAAGCCTCTTGGGTTTTCATTGAAACCTGCCTTGGACGAAGATCTTCTGATCTTGAATATCCCGAAACTCCTGATGATATTGATATTACAGTCATTTTTATTCTGCCTTTACTTGAACTATTAAAAATTAGCCTTACTCATTGAGGTGAACTAATATCAGCACTTTAATTATCTTTAAATCAAACCTCCTTTTTTGAATTTAAACCGTAATTTGTGCCTTGTGCTTTTAGGTGCAAATGTGCCGAAAATACTTTTTCAATGAGCTGGATGGCCTTTTATTTTTCTACTCATGATCTATATTTTCGGTAAAAAAGATAAAATCTATAGGGGTTGGCATGAAAAAAAAAGCAATTATTTTAGTAAATACTGATATTGAGCATGAAAATAAGAGAACATTTTACTCTTGTGACAACAGGTATATTGACTGTATATCTGAGGCCGGAGCAACAGCCCTTTTAGTACCGTGTACAGCCAGTGAAGAGCTTCTCTCCCGCTCACTTGAATTTGCGGACGGCATACTTTTTACAGGAGGCAGGGATTATCCGCTGGAATGTTATAACGGAAAAGGCTGTCCCGAACTGAACGTAATGGATGTTGCCCGCTCCAGTTCGGATATTTTTCTGGCAAAGTCTGTTTTGAGCTCGCGAATACCTGTTCTCGGTATTTGCGCTGGCGTCCAGTTGATTTCCATTGCCAATGGCGGCAGTTTGCTGTGCCATATAAATAATTCCGAAGCCCACTCTGGAAATGTTCTTCATAATGTAAATATTATGGACGGAACACACCTTAAAGGAATATTGGGAGATAAACAGGTTATTGAGGTTGTTTCATCGCACCACCAGGCTGTTTCGCCTGACGCTCCCGGACTGAACATGAGAATTTCAGCATTTGCACATGACGGAACTGTAGAAGCCGTGGAGACTTCAGAAAAAGAAAGATTTCTTCTCGGGCTCCAATGGCACCCTGAGCGTTCTGTTGAAAAAACGGATACAATGAAAATCTTTAATGCCTTTGTCGCGGCGGCCCTTGAATATGCAGGGCGCAAACGCTTATAGTATCTTGTTGAACGTTTTCGGGCTGAGTATGCCGCCGGAAACTACCATTTTGAGACCGTCTTCTACGGACATTTCCGTCTTTATTATTTCTTCTTTCGGAACTATCATGAAAAAACCGCTCGTCGGGTTTGGGGCGGTCGGGACAAATACCTTGCTGTACTGACGTCCCGCGCTGTCTTCAGTGCATCCCGTTATAAAACCTATGGAAATCGTCCCTTTTCTTGGAAATTCGATGAAAACCACTGTTTTGAATGCCGATGTGCCCGTTGTCGAAACGGAAAATGTATCCACCACGTTTTTTGCGGCTGAATACAATGTTCTGAGCAGCGGTACCTGGGTTATTATCTTTTCCCCGATGGAAACAATTTTCCTGCTGATAAAATGATTTGCCAGCAAACCGATTATATATATTATCAGAAGCGGTACAGCTATTGAGATCAGGAATATCAGAAAATCCGGCATGTTTCCGAAAATCTCATTCAACATCGGTACAAGCATGCCTACGGTGAAAAGATACAAGACTCTTAATATAAGAAAAGTGATAAGCAGCGGCAAGAGCAGGAGCAGGCCCGATATCAGGCGGCTTCTTATATGGTATTTTAATTTTGAATATATGTCTGTTCTGGTTTCGGGAGTCATTTTTTCATCTCTCTGTGATTTTATTGTTTTGCGGGAGGCAGTGGAATAAGACCGGAATTTTTCAGCGCCTCATTTCCTGACGGGCTGTTCAATGCGGTCATGAACCTTTTTGTCTGTTCCGTTTGCTGTACAGTTATTATATATAATTTTCGTGCGCATTCATATTTGCCGGAAATAATATTTTCCATGCTAGGTTCGGTCTTGTTCAACGTCAGAGTCTTTATGCGTTTTGATTTTATGTTTGTCATGCCTGAATACCCTATGCCGTTTTTATCTGACGCAATGAGGCTTGCTATTTCCTTGTCGGAACTTACTGAAAGTATTTTGTCGTATATTGGAGCTGTTTTCATTATCATCGTTTCAAAAGTCCTTGCTGCTTCAGTGCTGTTATTCAGTCCGTATATGCATATAGGCGCGTTGTGGCCTCCTGCTTCATTCCAGTTTATTATTGCCCTTGAAAATATTTCAGCTGTTTTTTCTGATGATATGTCCGTCAACGTATTTTCAGATGAAACTATTATTTTTACCGCGGAAACAGCAAATGGAAATACTTGGAATTTTCTTGTAAACTTTTTTCCCGCTTCTGTGTCGGATATGAGCATGTTCAGTATGCCTTTTTCGAGGAATGTCACGCCTTCTCCCTGTTTTATTTTGGATATGGATATTTCCAATTCAGGGTTTGCTTCCGCGAGTTTTCTGGAAACCGTTTGGATAACTGTGGTGTCCGGGAATTCGCATCCGATCTGCAGGCGCTGTTTTATATTTTTCTCATCAACGGAATCTTTAGCGTTAAGCACGCCACAGCACAATAATGCCATAGAAATAATCCATGTGAATGTCTTCTTTGAGTACTTCTGCATCCCACACCTTGAATTTATGAGGTAAAGAAAATATTCCCGATATGGCTTCCTTTCAAGAATTCAGATATGAATAGCTGCTTAATTTTTCGGATTCACATTATAAAACTGAAAATCTGGAATTATATTATTAGTTCGATGTTATATTTTTTCAGTTTACAAGGAGTCCTTAAATGTCTGAAAAATTTGATTGTCTGAGCAGTATCGGAAGGGAGAAGAGCAATCTGATAAAGGGTTTGCAGTATGTCCAATCCCATGACGGATATATCTCCGATGAGGCTATATCTGCTGTAGCAAAATACTTTGACGCGCCTGAAGCCGAAGTCGAAGGCGTTGTTTCGTTTTACGCACAGTTCAAACGCGTCAAGCCGGGAAAATTTAAAATCCTCGTTTGTGACGGAACGGCCTGTCATATAAAGGGCAGCAATCTCATTCAGGAATGGATTTCCACCGAACTCGGCATCAGAAACGGTGAAACTGATAAAGAGGGCCTTTTCTCTCTCGAAACTGTTGCCTGTCTCGGTTGTTGCAGTTTGGCCCCCGTTCTAAGCGTAAACGGCAAGGTATTCGGCAAGCTCGACAGAAAATCCGCCATCAAAATTCTCAAGGATTACAGAAACAAGGGATTGTGATT
>MHBF01000187.1:0-17480 GCA_001803225.1 Lentisphaerae bacterium GWF2_44_16
CCGCGGGTATTCACCCTTAAACGGCCTTCATTCCTGTAAGAGGGCTTCTCCTGCAATTCCTCCACAAGCTCTCCCGGCACAGGAAAAGAGGGCAGCGACTTGTAAACTTCAAATTTTACCTGCCATATTCTCATAATCTCACATTCGGCTTATCAATATCACATTTTGCATAGCATATAGCTATTGCCTTATTCTTTCAAGTGATATAATATTGTTTCATGCACAATTAATCAATCACATTTTGAAGTGTGAATATAAATCTCAAAAGGAGAAAAGTCTTTATGTCAGAGAAAATCAACGTCATGGTCTGGAATGAATACAGACACGAAAAACTCAATGAAAAAGTAAAAGCGATATACCCGGAAGGAATGCACAACGCAATAGCGGACGGCATCAAGGCGAAAGATTTGAACGTAAAAACCGCCACCCTTGACGAACCTGAACACGGACTCACAGACGAAGTTCTGAAAAATACCGACGTCCTTATCTGGTGGGGACACAGGGCGCATGGCGAAGTCAATGACGAAACAGTGAAAAAAGTTCAGAAGCGGGTTCTCGAAGGCATGGGGCTGATTGTGTTGCATTCCGGGCATTTTTCAAAAATATTCAAAGCGCTCATGGGCACAAACTGTTCTCTGAAATGGCGCGTGGCTGATGATAAGGAACGCCTCTGGAACCTCGCCCCGTCCCATCCGATAACAAAAGGAATCGGCGACTACATAGAGCTCCCGGCAGAAGAAATGTACGGGGAACGCTTCGACATACCTGAACCCGATAAACTCATATTCGTATCATGGTTCGAAGGCGGCGAAGTATTCAGGAGCGGATGCTGTTTTGAAAGAGGCAACGGACGGATATTCTACTTCAGGCCGGGACATGAAACATACCCGACATTCCGCAATGAACAGATACTTAAAGTCATAGGCAACGCCGTCAGATGGGCATCCACTAAAATAACAATTACGGACGTATGCCCCAATTTTCAGCCCCTTGAAAAAATTTCATCTAAAAACAAGTAACCAGGAGATTGGTAATGAATAAAATTAAGGTCGGTGTAATCGGCCTGGGAATGGGCTCTTCACACATTAAATCTTTCAGCGCCCACCCTCAGGTTGAAGTCGTCGCCGTCGCCGACAGCAATAAGGCAAGACTTGAGGAGAGAGGCAATCAGCATAACATAAAAAAACTTTACCTCTCCGCTGAGGAAATGCTGAAAAAAGAAAAACTTGATGTGGTCAGCATCGCTGTGCCGAACAAGTTTCACAAACCCCTGACAATCGCCGCCCTTGAGGCCGGATGCCATGTCATCTGCGAAAAACCCATGGCGATGAACGCAAATGAAGCGCGCGATATGATAAAGGCCGCAAAAAAAGCAAAAAAAAGACTGATGATAAACTTCAGTTTCCGCTTCAAAGAGCAGTCTTACGCCCTGAAAAAACAAATTGAAAGCGGTATTCTCGGCGACATATATTTTGCGAGAACGGTCTGGATGAGAAGGCGCGGCATGCCCGGTTTCGGCGGCTGGTTCGGTCAGAAAGCCCTTTCCGGCGGAGGCCCGCTCATAGACTTGGGTGTACACCGCCTTGACCTGGCGCTCTGGTTCATGGGATACCCGAAACCAACATGGGTAATGGGCAGCACCTTTAATCACATAGCGTCAGCCATAGCAAAGAAGGAGAAAAAGGCTTTCGACGTGGAAGACATGGCGGCGGCAATGATAAAATTCGACAACGGCGCGACATTGGAACTCGAAGCCTCCTGGGCATCCAACATAAAAGAACGCGAACACATGTCAACGCGTCTGCTCGGGACAAAAGCCGGACTCCTTCAGCACAACATTGGAGACGGATACGAGTTCGAAGCCGAGGTTTACATGGAACACGAAGGCTGTCAATACGACATGAAACTCCATCCACCCGTTCCCGAGGCACATAACGCGATGTACCATTTCGTTGACTGCCTGATAAGCGGCAAGCCCCATATCGCGACAGGCGAAGAAGGCCTCATAGTCATGGAAATACTGGACGCGATATACAAAAGCGCCGCCACAGGAAAACCGGTACAGATAAAAGATTAAAATATAAAAATCCGGCTGGGAACAGGACAGACATTCCAATCCCTGCCGGAAATTTCTTTTCATCCTTGATTTTCATCTCTCCTGACATTACCTTTTTCCCGCTTCAGAGAATTCGGAAAATATAAAAACGGTAATGACATGAGCAAACTTGTAATAGAGGGTAAAAATACCCTTTCAGGAGAAATAAGCATAAGCGGAAATAAAAACGCTGTGCTCCCGATGATAGCGGCGTCTCTTCTGACGGATGAAGAAATTCTCCTCCGCAATGTCCCCGACATAATAGACGTAAAAGTAATGCTGAACATT
This sequence comes from Lentisphaerae bacterium GWF2_44_16, assembly GCA_001803225.1. Taxonomy (GTDB): domain Bacteria; phylum Verrucomicrobiota; class Lentisphaeria; order Victivallales; family GWF2-45-14; genus GWF2-44-16. The sequence goes on from MHBF01000187.1 coordinate 2,384, forward strand.
GCCGAAGCCCTCGGCGTTTCCGTCAACAGAGACGGCGATACTCTCCGACTCAAGGCGGAAAAAATAAGCAGTTGCGAACTTCCGCATGAACTCTGTTCCAGGATAAGGACCTCAATTCTCTTCACTGCCCCCCTGCTCCACAGGTGCGGAGAAGCATTGATATGGCCCCCCGGAGGAGACGTCATCGGCAGACGGCGCCTTGACGGACACTTCTACGGACTCAAATCGCTGGGGACGGAAATAAACGTCGACACCATTCCCTACCGTTTCAAAGCAAAGAAAAACATTTCAGGAAAAGACCTTTTTCTGGATGAAGCCAGCGTAACGGCGACCGAACATATAATGATGTTCGCCGCGCTCGCCAAAGGACAGACGATAATCCGCAACGCCGCAAGCGAACCGCATGTTCATTCCCTGGCCGACCTGCTTATAAAAATGGGGGCGAAAATATCAGGGCTCGACAGTAATACGCTGGTTATAGACGGAGTGGAAAAACTTCACGGCACAGAACACAGCGTGGATGGAGATCACATAGAAGCGGGGAGCTTTCTGGCGATGGCCGCCGCGACCGGAGGCGAATTGACAGTAAAGGGAACAATTCCCCGCCATTACTGGATGACACGAAGGGTTTTTGAGCGCATCGGCGTGAAGATGAAACTCAGCCCGGGAAAAATATACATGCAGGGAGGCCAGGAACTCGAAATAAAACCGGACATCGGCAACGCCATACCTGTGATTTCAGACGGCCCGTGGCCTCAGTTTCCCAGCGACATGATGAGCTGCATGATTGTAGCGGCAACCCAGGCAAAAGGAACTGTTCTGTTTTTTGAAAAGATGTTCGAGAGCAGAATATACTTCGTTGACAGGCTGATAAACATGGGTGCTAACGCCATAATTTGCGATCCGCACAGAGCGGTCATCTGCGGCCCTTCGACATTGAGAGGAATTGAAATGTCAAGCCCCGACATACGCGCGGGAATGGCGCTCATGATCGCGGCCCTCTGCGCGAAAGGCAGAAGCGTAATCCATAATTCCGACGTAATATTCAGGGGTTATGAGAATATAGTCGAAAAAATAATTTCTCTGGGCGGCAAAATATCCCAGGAATAAAAAAGAAAGAAGTAATCATCATGAAAAATTTACTGATAATAGGCAGCGGCGCGGCAGGTCTTACAGCGGCGGTTTACGCGTCTCGGGCAAATCTCGCTCCCCTACTGATAGCGGGCAAACTCCCCGGCGGACTCCTCACACAAACAAGCGATGTGGAAAATTATCCAGGTTTCCCCGAGGCTATAAACGGCTTTGAACTGATGATGCGCTTTCAACAGCAGGCACAGAGGTTCGGCACTGAGATTTTAAACGAAAGCGTTGCCTCAGTGAATTTCACCAATAAAGGCCCTCACGAAATAACTCTTGGAAGCGGCGAAAAATTTGAAGCAAAAGCCCTGATCATAGCCACAGGCGCATCACCGAGATGGCTCGGACTGGAATCCGAAAAACGCCTCATGACAAAAGGCGTATCGGCGTGCGCCACCTGCGACGGGGCATTCTACAGAAATATGCCCGTTGTAGTAATAGGCGGCGGAGATACGGCAATGGAGGAAGCTCTCTTCCTGACACGTTTCGCCAGTGAAGTTACTCTGATACATCGCAGAGACCAGTTCAGAGCATCCAAAATCATGTCGGAAAGAGTCATGAAAAATCCTAAAGTCAAAGTCATACTGAATTCCGCAGTAGACGAAATACTTGGAGAAAACGAAGTCGAAGGCGTCAGCGTCAAAAATCTCGTCAACGGAGAAAAAAGCGAGCTTAAGTGCAAAGGATATTTCGCGGCGCTGGGACATTCTCCCAATACTGAGATTTTTAAGGGTTCCGTTGATATGAACGAAAACGGATATATCGTGCTCAAAGGCAACAGCAGTTACACCAGTGTCGAAGGCGTTTTCGCCGCAGGCGACTGCGCCGATCATGTTTACCGTCAGGCCGTCACCGCCGCCGGTATGGGCTGCAAGGCAGCTATTGACGCCGAACGCTGGCTTGAAGCAAATAGCTGAAATCCTGATCTGAATTATTATTTTACAGAATAAAATGCCATCTCCATTGCTCTGAGCCCCCCTTATTCTTATGCAACTCGCCATTATTGTCACATTCAACAAATTGGTCAATTTGTATATTTGTATATTTGTATATTTTTTAATTTTTCTTCCTTGAAGGTATTGACATGCAAGGGAAAAAGTATTATAATAATGGTATCCTTGGTATCCTACGGTTAAATTTTGCGAAAGTAAATATATGGTTGAAACCAGATTAAAAATCAGAAAAGATATTACACTTTCCGAGCAATTGGCTGGGATCATCATGGACGAGATCAAAACTGCCAGGCCAGGTTACAAGGTGCTTCCGGAAAGAAAGCTTGCCGGGAAATATTCCGTTTCCAGGAAAACCGTGCGTTCCGCCATAAAAATAATCAGTGAAAAAGGTTTTCTGGACAGAAAAGTCGGCAAAGGCTCCTTTGTTTCCGAAAAAATAAAAAATAATGCGGAAATTCCTTCGATTCTTCTGAATTTCACTGAAGACATGCCTTATGATACTATAGAAAAAATGGTCCGTAATATAAACAAGGATAAAGAAATTTTAAAAGTGCGGCATTTTTACGGAAACTACAGTTATGTGAACAGTTTTCTGAAATTAATAGAAAATGCGTCCGGCACCGGGGAAAAATTCGATTTGATATGCGTTGATGAAGGGATAATTCATTATCTGGCAAAAAAAAATTTAATAGTTCCTCTGGATGAGCTTACCGAAAAGTCCAAGGTCATAAAAAAAGAAATGTTCCATCATGAAGTGCGCAGGGCTTTTGAATATAACGGGCGTCTGTATGGCATTCCACAGTTTTATTCTACAATAGTAATATTTTACAACAAAAAACTTTTCGATAAGTATGGAATTGATTATCCTGATGACGGATGGAATTGGAATGATCTTCTCGAAACGGCCCTGTCCCTGACGGTAAAATCTACCGGGACAGGAAAAAACCTGATTTACGGATTTGGTTTCAGTCCCATGCATTTCAACACCATAATGCCATTTATATATCAGGGCGTCCCGAAGGAACAGAAACTTGATGAAAATATTCTCAGGAACGGCAAAATCATCGAGGGACTGAATTTTCTGTATGACCTTATCTACAAGTATAAAGTCTCTCCTCCCCTTTACAATGAAACAATAATTTCCCATGAAAAAATGTTCAAAACCGGAATGCTCGCAATGTTTACTGGGTTTTATTCAAGCTACTGTCATCTCAATGCAGAACCGTTTTCCGGATGGGGAATGGTCAGGCTTCCCTGTGGAAAGCGGGAAGCGGTATCGGTACCGGTACAGGGTTGGGCTGTATCCTCGGAAAGTTCCGTGCGGAAAAGTTTCAGGGCGATTGAGAAAATTTTTGCTTCTTCCAATACCGCAGCTCTGACCGATGAACTTAAAAGAATTCCTTCATGCAAAATCCCCCAGTATAAAATACCGGAAATATTCATTGAAAGTCTTGATAACGCCGTTCCGTCCATGAAAGTATTTTCTGATATGGAATTAAGAAAAACATTCATGGAAGAACTGCTTTTTCTTTTTAACAACTGCAAAACAGCGGAAAATGTGGTTGAGAAGATAAAGTCCTGTTTTGACCGGAAAAATTAACCTTTATTTATCTCTTTTCCGAGATAGGAGAGAAGAATGAAAATGTCAATTTCAAAATACGGAAAGGCCTGTAAGGCTGCAGTGTGTGGAAAAATGGACTTCACAATTGTCGAGCTTCTGGTAGTTGTATCTATAATAATCATTCTCATAAGCATGCTCATGCCGGCGCTGAACAAGACTAGGGAAAAAGCGAGGGAAATAAACTGTTCAAGCAATCTCAAACAGACCGGAAATGCCCTTTCTTTCTATGTAAATGATTTTGGCGATTGCCTTGGGCGCACTTACGAAGTTGAAACAAGCCAGACATGGTCTCATAAAATAATCGAGCTGGATTATCTTAAGAAAATACCCGGCGATAAAATGCTCGGCAACAGCCCGCTTCTATGCCCTAAAGGAGCCAGAAACAGTTATAATTGGCCGAAAAACCAGGCGCTTCCCGATGAATACGCCACGTCATATGCTTTGAATGCCTGTGTAACAGGATATAGTATGAGTTCCGTCTTCTATTATATACGGCTTTCCCGGCTGGTAAGACCTTCGACGAATATTATGCTTGCCGAATCCAGTACCTACTGGTGTTATTTTTATAACTCGACATACCCTAAAATGCAGGAACGCCATTCCGGGCGGATGAATATTCTATTCTGCGATTTTCACGTCGGAAATGCGAGAAGACTTGATACGGGGACCGGAGACGCGGGGATAAGCAATGATTTATTTTCGAAATGGTGGGGCAACCTTGAATATAAAAAATGGTATTGAAATGAAACTTTACAGAAAATACTTTTTATTTTTTGTTATCCTCCTTATGTTTGAGAAACAAGACATAAAAGGAGCTGATGACGATTTCAGAGATATCACGCTGCCGTTCGATTATTCAAACAACTTTTTTACATGCAGAATGGAAAATTCGGGTACAATTTCAAACCTGAAATTTGAGAAAAAGCTTATATTCATGAAAAACCTCATTTCCGCGAGAGGCAAAATAAATTCAAAGGGAACAAGGATATATCAGACTGAAAAAGTTACGGTTTCAAAAATAAAGGAAGATGCCGATACGAAAAATATACTCATCAAAGGTTTTCTTTTTTCCACGGATAAAACGAAAGTGGTGGAATTTGAGGAGAACATCGTTTTTTCTTCCGGCAAAGTGGAGTTCAGATACGAAGTAAAACTTTTAATTGAAATGGAAATGAAACACTGGAACCCTTTCTTTTCTCTTTTGACGGTTCCCGCCGAGGCCTATTACGGATGCCCTCTGGAGATGCTTGATACGAACGGCGGAAAGACCATAAGCGGTGTGGCTGAAGATTACAGAAAAGACCTGAAGTGGCCCGGCAGACTTAAAAGTATGAAGATTGTTTTCAATGATTTCAGTGCGGAATTTGCGACAGAATCCGAGGCGGTCAATATATCCGTGGGAGACGGGAGAGCATGGAAATCAAAAGACCTGGAAATCATAATCAGGCCGGTAATGAGGAAATTTCCGAAGGAAGATGTTCCTTATCCGGCGGGAACTGTTTTTAAGTGGACTTACGATATAGTTTTTGATAAATACTAAATGCAGGGGGAAGAAAGATGAGAGGGAAAATGTCGGTCCTAGGTTTCTGGGTTTCATTGTTCTGGCTTTCAACGGCGGCATTTTGCGGAGAAAGCAATGATGGAAAAGAGTTGATCGGGAAACAATTTTTCAATCAGCTTTATCCCGGTGAAGACCCGAAATTTTTCTGGTCGCCAAGGCTTGAAAAACTTTCTTTTTCCGACGGGACAATGCAGTTATCGACCGGAGACAAGGAAAAAATCAGTGCCGAATTCAAAGTAAGTCTGGAAAATGAGATTGCCCCCGCCCTTAATTTCTCATGTGACTGCAAAACAGAAAGCGGAAAGGCGAAACTGCTGATATATTTCAATAGTTCTTTAGGCAAATGGCTGAGTGAAAATTCCTTTGATCTCCCGCAGGACAACTGGAAAAAAGTCTCTTTTAGAATACCTCTTCCCCCGAATGTGTCCACGGCCAAAATAGCATTTTTCCTGAACGGAAAAAATGCCAGGCTTTCGGTAAAAAACGCATCTGTGAAACTCATTGCCATGGAGAAAACGGGAACCGGAGATAAAATCAAAATCCAGAGTGGAAATTCAACTGAAAAATGTTCCGGTATTTATATCATGAAAAGTGATTCTGCCAATATGGTTTATGATGAAAAAGCCGCCAAAATACTTCGGAAATATATCTATGACTCAACCGGTGAAATTTTGCCTGTGACTGTCCTTGATGAAAGCCCGGCGGGAAAGCTTAAACCGGGAATGATTCTCCTGGGAAAGGCCGCCGCCGAAAGCGGAAAAATTTCTGAGAGCATAATCAAAAACCTGAAAAATGAAGGTTATGCCCTGAACACATCCGGAGGCATAGTCGCCCTTGCCGGAAAAAATCCCTCAGGCGTAATATCAGGAACATACGCTTTGATTGAAAAAATGTTCAATGCGGTATTTATAACTGAAAACGAAATGGAGCCGAACCCGGGGAAATCCGAACAATTGACTTTCAAGGAAATGTCCTTTTCCGCCAGCCCGGTTTTTGAATTGAGGCTTATACATGATGGCGAAGCTCTCGGCTACACTGACTCCGATTATATCGGAGATGCCAGATACATAGGTTCGAAATCGGCGACAACATGCCACACTGCCGAAGGATTGCTGAGTTTCGAGAAATACGGAAAGGAACATCCCGAATATTTTGCGATGGACAAGAACGGCAGAAGGCTTTACAGGGATCCGGATTCCACGCGTTTTAATGTTCATTTCTGCATGTCGAACCCTGACGTCAAAAAGATTATTTCCGAAAGAGTGATGGAGTGGATGAAAGTCAATCCCGAGGCAAAATATTTTTATCTCACTTTCGGCGACGGCGGCGGCAAATACTGTCACTGCAAAGAATGCGTTGCGATGGGGAAAACCCCTACCGACAGATATATAAAATTCGTTAATGAGATAGCCGCGAAAACAGCGGTGAAATATCCTGATAAATTATTCCTCACACTGGCTTATGTGGATACCGAAGAAGCCCCTCTTGAAGTCAAGCCTTTGCCTAATGTCAAAATGCTTTACTGCCCTTATCCCATGAACTGGTCAAATCACCTCGAAGCGTTCAGCGAAGAAAACAAAGAGGGAATGAGGACGCTTGACGGCTGGTTGAAGAAATGTCCCGGAAACATGTATATTTTCGATTATCCGAGCTGTTGTGGGGAAGCGCTTAATATATGGCCTGCGTTTTATGCGAATTATGATAAAATCAAATTCTACGCTGAACATGGCATCAAAGGGCTTATATTCTGCGGTCTCAGACCGAAAGGGGGGGGTTCCCTGGATTTAATTCTTTCAATGCAATGTCGCGTTATGTTTTCGGCAAAGTGCTCTGGGACCCGAAGCTTGATGCGGAAAAGGAAATCGACAGTTTCATGAAACTGTATTACGGCCCGGCGGCCCCTTATATGAGGGAGTTTTTCAATCTGATACACAAGGAAGTCAAAGACAGGAAATTCGTTCAGCATACGGAGGACGTAAAGCGCGGTTTCGTTACAAAAGAGCTTGCCTCCAAGGCGTATGATATCTTTTCAAAAGCTGAAAAAGCGGTAAATGCAGAACCCAAATATCTTGACCGCGTTCTACTTGAAAAGGTATTTCTCTTATTTGCCGACCTGAGCGACCGTTGCCGCACAAATGGAAAAATATCGGAGGGCGAACTCCAAGAATATGCATCAAAACTTGCTGAGTTTGCGGGATTGGGAAGAAAATTCGGCATCTCATACTTTGCCAGAAACAGAACCCCTGTAGAATGGTTCTGGGATACTGCCCTCCTTAAACTGGCAGGGAAAACCGCATGGTATAAAGACCCGAAAATAGAAGCGTTGATTAAAACCCCCCTTGAAACCATAGGCGAAACAGTTCCGCGCTGTCAATCAAAAATCAATGGCGGCTGGCAAATCCCCATTGAAGGTGTGGGCGGCGGTGTAAGCCTAGACAGCTATTCGTACAATTGCCCTCTGAAAAAAAATGTGAAATTGCTCAGAAGGCCCAGTTCTGGCTATGGGTATATGATGACCAATCTTTACCTTGATGAAAACCCCAGGGGTGCTGTTAAATTCGAACTGGAAGGAATGGACAATGGCAAGGAAGGCAAATCCCTCATGGAAATAACTGTCAATGGCACGACCGTATTCAAAGGTGAATCGCCTTTTGCCAAAAATGAATGGAAATATGCGTCTCTCAATATTCCTGAAGGCGTTTTGAAAAAAGGAAAAAATCTCATCGAATTCAAAAATATAACGCCCGATGAAGTTTCGGAAGAAGAAAAGAAGCATGTTGAGTTTATAGTCGGAAAAAAGAAAAACTATTATTGGGGATGGTTCATCATCTCCAATATGAAATTTATGCTCGATTAATCCCTTTTTCTCAAAATCAAGAAACTTTCTCTTTCGCATCTTTGCGAAGCCTTTGAATTTACCAATTCACTCAAAAGAAATATTGCATTTCCAGGGAAAATAATGTAATATTTTGCATGAAAAAGATTTTCCGGCAAATAAAATTAAAAATACAACGTTCTTTGTATATAATTTTCTGTTCCGTCACAAAACAAGGATATTGAATGAAAGTATTGCTTGGAATGTTATTGGTTACGTCAGTGATTGTCTCGGCATATTGCGAATCTCCAGATGAAAAACTTATCGCCAGTATAAAAGCAAGCAATCAGAACGCCCTAAAACAGGCACTGGCCGAAGGCGCAAACGTAAACCTCGCAGACGCCAACGGCACAACTGTCCTGATGCTGGCAATAACATTCGGACAAACAGAAAACGTCAAAACACTTCTGGAAAAAGGCGCTGATATCAGTATGGAGGATATCAGAGGAAATAACGCCCTGTTCATCGCCTCAATGAACCACAGAAATGAAATTGTAAAAATGCTCCTCCTGAAAGGCGCCGATATAAACGCAAAAAACAAACAGGGCCAGACCTGTCTTACCGCGGCTTTGAATAAAAGACTTCCCGATACTGCAAAAATTATAATGGAATCGGGAGCGCCTTTTGCCTTCAACTCAGCCCTGCTTAACGCGGCGCTCAGATGCAGAAACGAAGAAATGCTTCTGATGATAAGGAAAAAATCCGTCCACGAACCGAAAGATGAAAAAACTATTGACAAACTGCTTGAAAGGATCAGGGAAAACAACAGGAAGAGAGAAGCCTTGAAAAAGCCTGTTCAGCCGGAAAAGGGATATGCAAAATATTTCTCCAAACCTCTTTTTACAGCTCTTCCCCTTTTTATTATAGCGCTCTCATGTATCTCTATAATTGTAATTAAAAAAATGGTATTGAAAAACAAAAAGAAAACATAGGCCTTTTATGATCGCCCCAAAAATATGTCGTTTCATGTGGTTTACCTTGGTCGAGCTCCTCGTTGTCGTATCTGTTATATGCATTCTCATGGGGCTATTGCTTCCGTCGCTCGCCAAGTCAAAAACCAAAGCGCAAATCACAAAGTGCCAGGACAATCTCAGCCAGATACATAAACTCATGACCTCATATACCGTCAGTTGGAACAGCATGTATCCCCCCGCCGTAAACCAGCGCGACTGGGGCAATGAAGACGGATGGATGAACCTTATAGCGGACGGGCAGGATATCAGAAAATCATATGTCTGTCCTACTGAAAAACCCGGTATTCTGGCTTCATATTCCCTAAACTGCCGGGAACTTTACATAAAAATATATTTACTTACGGGAAAGTATCCGAGCTGGCATGATGCCGATTTCGCCAAAAGCACGACAGGCCCCTCAAAAATACTGCTCGTTTATGAAACAAATTACAACAGCTACCGTTCCGTAGAATATGACAAGGACAATTATTCCCAGGATGATCTTGCTTTTTCAACGGATGAACAACACTGGGCGCCGAACCACGGCAACCGCATGCCCATACTCTATGCTGACGGACATTCAAACGCGCCCGACAAATTCGATACGGGTTCAATGACATATTTCACCGATGCCATGTCAACATGGTATGAACTCTGAAGAATACATTTTTTCAAAATCGGCATTAATGAGCTTTTTCCATTGGCAAATAACAGGATATGTGTTATTTTGAATATTCAGATCAGGGAGGCCATATGGATATAATGAAGATTCTTATTACGTTCTGGCATGACAAAAAGAAACGCAATAAATGCCTGTTTGCCATTCTCCTCATCGTGTGGGCCATAACATTTCTGCAGATGATGAACAAGATATTCTGGAAAAAAGACGAAGGCGCTGTCGCGACTATGATTGTGATGATGTGCCCTAAATGCAGCATCAAGGAAAATGTTCCGGTTGAAACATCAGCCGGTGAGATAAAGTGTAAAAAATGTGGAGCAGACATGGGCTTTGCGTACAAATGCCGCGACTGCAAGTTTGAATACAGTCTGCCGGAGGTTCCCAATGTCAGCCCCAAAGCTACGCCTGATAAACTTATTGAAGCCCAAAGAATGGCAAAATGCCCAAACTGCGGCTCATTCAACACAGAACCGATATCGCAGTAAGAAACTGAAGCGTCAAGGCTTGCCCATGGTATAATGACCCTTTATCTCAGAATCGCTGAGGGCACGCTTATAGACTATAAATTCATCCATTATTACATTGGCGAACCAGCCTGACATGGAATATGACGCATCTGGCTTTTTTCCCTGCCATCCCAGAATTACATTGGTCTCTGCGCTTGATTTTTGCGCTCCCGTACTCCAAGGAGAGGGGTCCGCGTCAACCGGTTTTCCGTTTAGAAAGAAATCAATGACTCCCTGAGTCTGGCGCCGGGGAAGATAGACCTGAACTGACTTATACCCCTGATAAACGTATTTACCTTGCACGGCATCATAGGTATAACAGTTCGCGTTGATTGTGCACAAGGTACTTACAATCGAACCGGAACCGCCTTTGCACCTGAGAGCGATATGTACCCAATCCCCGCTTGTGCCCACCTTGAAAAGTCCAGCAGTCTTGAACGTAACGCATTTTGTGCCTACGTCAACATCCATATTACCGCTGAGACCGTTAGATGTCGTATTGGTACAGTACATATCGAATTCCGTATCAGCCGTACTCATTACAGTAGCAGGGCTTGTGCTGGTATTCATGGCTACATCCTGCCAAAGGGTCTTGGCGAAAAGAAGCCCGCCACTCTGAAACCTCAGCATTTTTACCCAACAGAGCACTGTGAAGTCGGCCTCTTCAGCATCGCTGTTGTCATTTCCAAATGACAGAGCATCCCGCGTCCTTACTTCAACATACGCATCCGAACCATTCAGAAGAATCCCCGATTTCCATTTAGGCCATCTGCCGGGGACCCAATATACATTTGACGCTTCAGTCGGCGTTGCCGCGTTTTTCATGAAATAAGCGTTATATGCCCGTGCGTCATAACGCTTATTATTCACATCCCCCCCTTCGGTCGTCGTCGCAAGATAATCCCCTTGGGGGGCCTTTGTTCCGCTGGGCTTGGTCTTAAAACCTTTCTTCAGGCCTTCCTGCATGTCATAATTCAAAACACAGTCAGGGTCTCTGCTGCATACCTTGTTAAAGGCATACCATCTTGTAAATCTCGCGCGGTCCCTCGCGTCTTTCAACGCGGGCATACTGAGGTTCAGAATTATAAACGTAATCGTGATAACGATAAGTATTTCGATCATGGTAAAGACATTGAAAAACAATAAGCTTTTCTTCAATTTCCCTGCCAACGTATTCGGATCTGAAAATAATTTATTCATAGCACAAACTCCATTTTCAGGTGAATCTACCTTAACTACACTTTCCAAGCATAAACAATACCATCTCTCAATATAAATTGCCAACTTTGCAAATTTTTATTCATAAGAGCATAAAGCTTATTTCCATGTCAGCATATGGGGTTTATTGCCATCCTTGAACATATCGGGATAAAGTTTTTTCGCGCACTCAGGACAGAGACTGTGGGAAAAATCTGCCGTCGCAAGCTTCTGAAGATACTCTTCGATAGGATGCCAGAAACCATTTTCATCCCTTATATCCTTGCAGCTTGAACAGATGGGAAAACGTCCGTCAAATGAATCTGATTTGACAGCCTCTTTCAGGCTTTTAATCAGCTTTTCCTGTTGTTCACCAAGGGTTTTCAGGTCGCTGTTAAGCTTTTCACTTTCCTGATATTTCTTTTCTATTTCAGAAATATCCTTTTCAAGAGAGCTAACTATTTCCTTTGTACTGTTGAGAGAAATCTCCAGCTCACGGTTCTTTTTTTTAACACTCATGAGCATTAAAAATAAAACAGCGCAAAGGAGAAAAAGCACTGCTGAAATTATAATCAATATATTCATGATCTCTGTATTTCCCTGAAAGTATCTTTTTATTACGATACATCCGGGGAACAGAAATAAAAGAGCGGTTTTTCATTTTCCTTCTCAAGGAACGCGAACTTTGCGGAAAGTTTTAAGACTCATTCAGTTTCAGGCGGCTTGTTCCCGTAGCCCCACGGGGAACCCGCTTTCTCGATAAGCGGGGCTGACGGAACTTTGTCGGGCTTCATTTTTCCAGAGAGCCTTATTGAGGCATCCGCGATTTTCCGGCCTGTTGATATTTCTAGATTTGAATATGAGGTGAGGCGGGTTTCATAGCCGCCGCCTTTTGAGCTGAAGGCTTCTTCATCCGGTATGTAGCCTATGATATCGTTTGCCAATTCAACAACAAAGGGAAACGGAACATTCGGACAGGATTTTTTTATATCCAAACCAAGCGAACAGAAATATTCAGACGGGTTAGCCATGAAAACGGCAGGGCCGACCTGTATGGCCTGCACTTCAAATTCTCTCTCAGGCTCGACACTGTTGAGATAGTCCGCGAGAATACGTTCTTTTGCCCATATAAAATCATCAGACATCGGTTGTTCCTCTGAAACATTTCCGAGAAAATCATTTGCGATCCTAAACGCCTCTTCAGTCTTTTTCCTGTTACTTATCCGCCTCTTCACCCTGAGTTTTTCAGTGATTGCTGAAACTGTTTGAAAAGCGCCTTTTTCAGACGAAACCAGCACTTTAACGGCTTCCGCTCCAACCCTTTTTCCAACGATGTCAACCCATTCATCGGGAGTATTATTTTTTCTCAGGCCGATATTGTCCACCTGCGTTATGTCACCGCATGCGCCGTTCAGAAAAACTACTACAGCATCCTGACTGAACGCGCCTCTGATGGTTTTTTCCATCGCCGATATCCAGTCCGCGGAAGCATTCATGCCGGAAAACGCCGTGCCGTGGCAGGTGTAATTCACGATACAGCCGGATAATTTGCCGTCATTTGTCCATGCTCCCAGCACACCGACCTCCGGGTCAATCGGCCCTGCGGGTTCAATAATATCGGGATTTCCCTTGCCGGGATGTGTCCATGACTCGCCATTTTTCATCCTGAACCTGCGATTGAAAACAGCCGCGCCTTCAAACCCCCTGCCTATGGAAAATAAATGTTCTTTTCTGTTGTCAAAGGCTTCCTTAACGGCTTCATGGATACCATTAATAACGATTTTCTCATAAGCAATGTCCACTGAGGGAGAAATTTCCAGGGCCAGCTTTTTTATCAGTTCAGGCGCATTGACAAGTTCATCGGGACGAAAGCCCCAAAGGGAACCGCCCGAATGCGTATGCGAGGCGGCTATCATGATGTTTTCCGGCTTTATGCCGCAGGATTCGGATATCATTTTCCGCACCGCTTTTACGGTATTTCTGCCGATCAGGCAACAGTCAACCCCAACGAAAACGACAAAATTTCTCCCGTCGTCAAAAACTGATGCTCTGGCTTTTATGGTATCCCGTTTTTCTTTGATATACAGCTTTCTGTATGCCCCGGCGCGTTCAGTCCCGACGGGCGGCGTAATGTCTTTTTCCGCGAATCCTGTTTTCATTTATTTTATGACCTCTACTTTAACTGCTTTACCGCTCTTCGCCGATTTGATGGCAGCTTCACCAAAGGCGACAGTGCGCGTACCTTCATAAACATCCGTCAGTACCGGGCGTTTTTCATGGAGACATTTTACAAAGTCATCCAGTTCGGCGGCTACATTGTGGTTGTTTATATTGACGGGCAAAGTTGAAAACGCGCTTCCGGTCTGCTCTATGAATTTTTCCTCAAAAATCTGTATTGAGGGACTTGTGTTGTCACAAATTATCGTGCCGCGAGTGCCTGATATCACCGTGCGCATTGTATAAGAACGCTTAATGCCGACGGACACGAAAACTTTGCCTATGACCTCATTGGGGAATTTGCATATTGCCACGCCGGTGTCGTCAGTGGGCCACTTGTTTTCAGCAAGAAGCTTTCTGTTCATGTAACACGAAACTTCAAGAGGGCTTCCGGCAAACCAGCGCAGGAGGTCCATAGCATGACATCCGCCGCCGATGAAGCCTTCACGTTTGATTTTCGGGTCGTTTCTCCAGTTGTCAAAACCGGGGGCCTTGGCGTAATCATGGGCGTATTCGCTTTCTATAAAAGCCATCTCGCCTATGCGGCCTTCGTCAACAAGTTTCTTTGCCAGCACAAAACCGGGAGCGTAGCGGCATACCTGTCCGGTCATGAAACGCTTTCCGCTCTTCTTAACAGCCGCTATGATTTTTTTGCATTCGGCCACGGTGGGAGCAAGAGGTTTTTCACAAATCGTATGACTTCCCGAAGAAAGGGCCTTTATGCTCTGTTCCGCATGAAAGTGGTCAGGGGAAGCTACGATAATCACATCAAGCCCGGCTTTGTAAATGTCGTCTTCCTTTTTAAGAATTTCACAGCCGGAACTTTCAAAGAATTTTTTGTCTATTTTATCGTTCCTGTCATAATTTTTATCATAGACCATGGTAAGTTCAGTAAGGGGATTTGAAGCCGCGGCCCTCGCCCAGGGGGCCCCCATTTTCAAGGCGATTACTCCAACACGGTATTTAGCCATAAATAAAACTCCTTTTATAATTCTATTGCCTTTTGAATTGCGTTTCAAATAAATTATAGTAAAGAGCGGATATAAAAGCAACAAAAGACGATTGTCATATATTACTGATTTATTGTCTGAAAATCCTGTCTTCTTTTATGAATGATTTGCCGGGAGTTAAAAAAGTTTTCCATAATCTGGACATGACAAACCCGTTTGCCGTGTGCGGCGGCTATGCCAGGGAAGCTTCCGACACATTCGGCGGGGACAGCCATTTTGACCCGCAGATGATAATAGTTCTCTCCGGCGCGCAGGAGGTAATGTATCCGGATTATCAGGACACTTACGAGGCCGGTCAGATATGGTGGACATCCTGCTGGGAACCCCACGCAAGCAGAAGAACCAAAAAATATTTTTCATATATTGCCGTTACAATATCGCTTGAAGC
>MHBF01000187.1:17515-26686 GCA_001803225.1 Lentisphaerae bacterium GWF2_44_16
CGTTTTTCCTCCCGCCCGCCGAGAGACCTAAACCGCAGGACAGAAAATTAAGAAGAGAAATACTTCTTCTCGGCAGGAAAATGCTCAAACTCCAAAGACAAAAACCATCAGGATACCGTACGGAACAATGGCTGAAAATACATGAAATCATTCTAAAAATGCTCCCGCTGATGAAACCTGAAAACAATAAAAGACGCACCGCCCGCTTATCCTCCATAAGCCAGATACTTCCCGCGATACAGTTGGTAAAAAGCAATCCCTGCAAGATAATAACATTGGATGACGCGGCCTCCGAATGCGGGATAAGCAAAAGCCGTTTCAGCGAAATTTTCACTAAATCCATGAGCATAAGTTTCAGCAGGTTCGCCCAGCGTGTCCGCGTATCCAATGCCGCGCATATGCTGAAAAGCTCCAACACGTCCATCAAGGAAATTGCCGAAAAAAGCGGCTTCCAGGAGCTCAGTCACTTCTATCATGTTTTCGCGAAATATTTTAAATGCACACCCTCCGAATTCAGGGAGAGGGAAAACGGGATATAAACTCTCTGTTTCATCCCGCGGACACGCTTGATTTTCCGGAAAAAGAGCTTACTGTTAGACTGGTTGCAAAAAGTAGAAAAGTAAGAGGGGAGTAATTGAAAGTGAAAAGAATACCGTTTTTTACCAGACTATCCGCGGTGTTATGTTTCTGCGTATCGTTCAGCGTTTCCGGCGGCAAACTGGACGATATTGCGCAAAAGGCACGAACAGTCCAGAATAAAGAAATTATCAAATGCAGCCCGGACGGCAGTATCGAAGGAACTGTGTCTCTCGAAAAAGCCGTTGAAAATCTAAAATCGGGGACAACTCTTCATCTCCTGCCGGGATATTACAATCCCCAGACTTTGATTATGCTTAAACAGGACAACCTGATTATAGAAGGAGACGGTTCCGGCGGCGAATGTCATTTCCAGCTGATAGCTCACGGAAAGAACTGTATTGTACGCAACATATATCTGCGAAGCCTGGAAGGGGGCGATATCACTGTTGTTGATTCAAAAATGAGAGGCATCGCCATAACAAACGGCGGTCAGAAAGTCAATGCCCTCATATTCAATTCATGTGTGATGGGACTGAGTATATACGCGAATAAAAGCGATATCACAATCGCTGAATCCACCATCTTCAATCCACGCGAGCCTACAGAAAAAACAAGCGCGGTACAGACATGGAGATATGGCACCACCATGCATAATGATTCACATTTCCGTCTTGTGAACTTTGGAAATATCGAAATAAAGGGCGATGTCACTTTCGAAAGGTGCATAATCTATTCAGGTTCTCTCATCCTGGGTAACTGCGTTAACGGAAAATCCCTTGAACTCATATTCGACAACAATCTGATTTTCGGAAAAAAAGGCCTGCTTATCCCCCCGGGCGGCAAAGACGCAAAGGAAAAAATTGTCAGCGACTTCAAAGGTCTTAAAGATTTCTTCTCCGTAAAATTAAAAGGCGATAATATTCTGAAACAGCCTCTTTTCGATAAGGCGTCCAATCCGAAAGCTGACTTTCAGCTATATACCCAGAATCTGACACTGGCAAAAGCTTCGCCGGAATACGACAAAGGCCTCGGCGCCAACATGGGCCCCGGCAACATGCCCGTACCAAGAGAAAAATCACAACAGAAATCTTCCGATACAAAAAAGAAATAATCTTATGAAAATCTTATTATACGCGACAGCATTGCTCTTTACGGTTTCCGTTTCAGAAAATCAAGGAAAAATATTCTGACGCTATTGACCACAGAGGACAGCCGCTTTCATCCGATTTTGAATAATTCATTATCAGAAATTCTCAACGCATTCTGCAATTTTTTCATAGTTTTTCATAGCAAGAGATGAAAGCATTCTGCCGTAGGGACATGCCGATGGCATAAGGACAAAGCCCCTGCCCTTTCCGCTTGTGCCTTCACGCAGGGCCGTTAGGATTTTCTTTTCGAAATCGGGAGTGGGTAGATTCTCAATATCACTGGCTTCAAGATTTCCGAAAAGCACAAACTGCTCTCCATATTTTTCCCTGACATAGGCAAGTTCCACATCGCCCTGGCGCGGCGGCTCAATAGGGTCAAGCCCCATGCATCCGGTCTCCGCGATATAATCAAGAATGTTTTTAAGGTTGCCGTGTGAATGCACCCTGGCGTATCCGCCGTATTTGTGGATTATATCGACCATCGGCTTCACGTATTCCGTAACGTATTCCCTGAAAAGAGAAGGCGGAAGATATGGCGGCGAAGCGTATTCAGGGCCGCATATCCTCCAGAGCCTTCCGGGAAGCGCTTTCGCCACAGCTTCAGTTTTCCGGTAGAGATTTACTGAAACTTTCTGAAGTGCTTTATGGAAAAGTTCTTTTTCGGTCATCGCTATGACGGTGTATTCCCCCATATCAAAAAGCGGTGCGACCATACATAGAGGATCGCAGGTGTTTATCATGACTATACCGCTTTCCCCTATGAGCTTTTCAGCTTCGATAACGCCCGAAATATCAGGAACAAGTCCCTGGAACTCCTCTGAAGGAAGCTCAAGCCATGCCTTGAAATCATCGACGTCTTTCAGAAGATGTTCTATCGTCCAGACAGTGTTCACATCTTTGTCGCGCCTTGTTTTTGAGCGCAGAACGCGCGTTCCTGCCGTTACTGTTTTTCCCGTAAAAAGCGAATCGCCTTCATAATGAGTATTCTCTGAAACAGGAAACGGCGGAATGACTTTTCCCTCTCCATGAAACGGGACACCGCGCATAACTATGCGGTCTGTTTTATCGGCGGCGAGTTGAATGAGCGGACGCCATGACGGATGGCTGTAAATATTGAAAGGGTCTTTGTTTCCGGTATCTTCAAGGCCGTTGATTTCATAAAAACAAAATGGCGCTCTGTCAACCGTCTTCCCATTTAAGGTTTTCATCAGGCGTTCTTTTCTTGTCATATCCAATACTCTCCTGTTTTTTCTACAATTATATAACAGTCCAGAGAATTTGTATTTAGCAATATATCGCATTATATTTCGCAATAAGTATCATATTTTAATTTTTATTAAGGTTGAAGATAATTTTTATTTCGCATTAAGTTATACTATGGACATTTTAAATATCAGACATCCGCTGGAAGAGATTTCAGGTTTCTGGAAGTTCGTAAGGACACCCAGGAAAAACATAAAGGCGCGGTCAACGCCGGGGCATCTTCTGCATCTGATTATTTCCGGCAGATATACACTCAAGACCAATAATCGAATATATCATGTAAAGCCCGGGGATATCATTTACTATTATGCCTCCGAGGATGTCGAATGGATGGAAAATACAGAAACCGTGGTGTTTTATTCTGTAGCGTTTGTCTCTTCCATGTTCAAGCCGCTGCCTTATGAAAAAAGAGTAATGAAGGCAAATATTGAAATGAAAAAAGCATTCAATCTTATCTATGAATACTCTCTCTCGCCCGATGAATTCACGCGAACAGCGCAAATGTTCTCCTCTTTATCTGGGATACTTCTCGAAATCGAAAAACAGAGAAAAGAAAATGCTCTGTCTGATTGCCATGAACAATCATCCGGCACATGGGAAATAATAGAAGACAAAATCAGGAGGGAAAAACTTTTCCGGGTACAGCTCAGCGATTTATGCGCCATGGCAGGGAAAAGCAGGGCATCCGTCATAAGGGCATGCAGGAAATCCACGGGAACCACTCCCCTGAAAAGAATACACGAACTCAGGATGAACGAAGCGGAAGGGCTTCTGCGTTTTTCAACACTGAATGTAACGCAGATAGCCGAATACCTGCATTATCCGAGAATGCACGAATTCTCAAGAGAATTCAAAAGACACTTCGCTTTCGCGCCCACCCGCATATTTAAAGATTGACTACCTTATTTTCCCTGCGCGCTTTTTCCGCGGCAAAAACCATGAGATGGCTTTCGAGAGTTTCGTCCGGGCCGGAAATAATCAGTTTGGGATTATTCTCAGCGACAGCTTTTATGAAACTGTCCATTATCCCGTAATCGCCGCCGCCGTGTCCGCCCAGTATGGTCGCGTCTGAAGCATTAGTATCCACAGTTTCGGTCTTCTGTGTGAGAAAGTCAAAGATTTCTATTTTAGAACCGTCTCCGTAAATATCGCCTTTCGTCCCGAATATCCTGGTTTTTCTGCCATGATGCACAAAGGCTGTCATGGTGAAAACAACAGTGCGTCCGCCCTCAAAAAGCATATTCACGACCTGATTGTCAACAACGTCGTTATCACATTCATAAACACACCTCCCATAGGGGCCTTCTCTCAGGGCTTTGAGGACGTTTTCCTTGTTTACAACGGGTGTCAACACATCTGTAGGCCAGCCCAGATTGCCTTTTTCAAGTCTGTCATCGATATAAATTCTTATTGCCGAATAGGGACATGTCCGTTCACATTTACAGTCGAGACATCTTGCGGCGGCGCCGGACGGCTGTTCCTCTTTTCTGAAATGTTTGAGTGAACCGAAAGAGGAAACTGATTTGCATTTCACTCCCATGATATACCTTATCCAGTCAATGTCATGACAGGATTTGGCGAGGAGCATAAAAGAAGATTCCTTTTCATTGCGCCAGTTGCCCCTGACGAAGGAATGCGCCTGATGCCACCAGCCGACTTCCTCAAGATGCTGTATGGATACAATGTCGCCAATCGCGCCGGAGTCCAGAATCTTTTTCAGCGCTGCGGTATATTTAGTGTAACGCATGACATGACAGACGCCGAATATGATCTTGTTTTTGAGAGCGGCGCTGACTATTTTGTTACACCCGTCCGCGGTGGGCGCCATTGGTTTTTCAAGCAGGATGTGATATCCCATGCCTGCGAAATGTACAGAGGGCCCCACGTGCATTGCGTCCTGCGTGGAAATAATCATAGCATCCGCAAACTTCTCTCTTTTTGTTATCTCCTTCCAATCGCTGAAAACATTTTTCCCGGGAATATTATAAGTCTTAGCCATTTCATTGCGATAATGTTCCCGTGGTTCGGCGACGCCGACAACTTCCATTCGTTCGGGATACTGTTCAGCAAATCTAGCATACCCTGAACCGCGCCCGCCCGCGCCGACAATAATCAATTTTACCTTTTTCACACTATTTCCTTATATCAATTGTTGACAGTAAGCCTGCCGTTTACAAATACTTTCGAGACATCAAAATTTTCATTGAGAATTACGATATCCGCATAATATCCGGCTTCGATTTTGGCGACTTTTTCGAGCGCCATCGAATGCGCCTGATTTAAGCTTGTGGTTTTGATAAGCTGGCAGAGCGGAAGCCCTGTAATCTCATAAATGTTTTTCAGTCCCTCATTATATTTGAGAGTGCTTCCGGCAAGATTGCCGCCCTGTTTGAGGCGTGCGGTCCCGTTTTCGACCATCACGTCCAGTCCGCCGAGTTTCATGGGACCGTCAGGCATCCATGACGCGGAAAGCGAATCGGTAATAATCGCAATCTTATCAATCGGCTTAGATTTGAAAGCCAGTCTAATCATATCAGGACTGACGTGTTTTTTATCGCAAATGATTTCAATCAGGATGTTGTTGTCGAGGAGTCCGGAACCAACAAGACCTATCTCACGATGATGAAGGGGTGTCATCTGATTGCAGAAATGCGTAAGGTGTTTCAGTCCGCAACAGGAGGCCTGCCTGAATTGCTCGTAAGTCGCCGCGCTGTGTCCGCATGACGGCACAATACCCATCGAAAGAAGCTTCGTCGTGAACTCATAAGCGCCCTCGGTTTCCACAGCATAGGAAACTATCATAACTTTTGCTATGGCGTCAAGGCGTTTGATTTCCTCAATGTCCGCTTTTCTGGCATAGGCGGGATTCTGAGCGCCCGCGCATTTAGGATTTATGAAAGGGCCTTCCAGGTGAACACCCGGAACTTTCGGGCCTTCAGGGGATTTTTTCTTCATGTAAGCGGCAACGGCTTTCAACGCTTTTGCGAGGCCGTTTTCGGGAATTGTGAGAGTTGTCGGGACAAGCGTTGTTATACCTTCTTTGACTTTAGCGGCGGCAATTGTGGAAATGGCCTTGGGAGTAGCGTCCGTTACATCGCAGCCCGCCGCGCCGTGGGTATGGATATCAATGAAGCCGGGCATAAGTATTTTGCCCTTTGCGTCGATAATCTTATCGGCTTTCGGAAGTTTTTCAGACGCGGTATAAATCCTTTTGATGAAAGCCCCGTCGATTTCAACGGAAGCTTTGGCTATGTCCATATCCGGCGAAATAATACGGCAATTCTTAATCAGTGTTTTCATCTGTAAAATCCTTTATTTTTTCAGACTGGGAAGGCTTGCGGCGGTAACTGCCTGTCCATGACGTTTGCTCTGTTCGTCCGGGGTACGGAATTTTATTGATGCCAGTTCCGGGAATTCCTTTTTGAGAATATCTTCAGCGATAGAAAGTATCAGGTCTCCCCCTGCCCCCGATGTTACGCGCCCGAGTATCAGCAGGTTTCTGATACTGTAAAATTCAGCGTAGTGGGCTACGGAATAGGCGAAGTAAACGCCTATCGTCTCGTATATTTTTTTTGCCCTGGGGTCATTTTCGGACATGAGTTTCTGGACGCCTATAAGCTGTTCAGGGAATGGCGTGCCGGCTGGAAATTCGATTCCGGCCAGAGGCGCGAGCCTCGCGACAGCCTGCTGTGAAAAATACTGTACGCCGCATCCGCCGTCGCCCGACCATTCATCGACAGGCGCGTTATCCCTGTAGTCAACGGGGGCGAAGGCTATTTCATTGAGCCAGTCGGTTATATTTCCCTGCGGCGTCACGTATCCTCCGGCCATGCTTGTGCCCATAGATATGCCCAGCACCGCGTTGTCCTTCATGGAAATAGCTCCGGCAAGAGCGGTGACTTCGCCGTCATTCACAACTGTGAAAGGAACGTTACCCCACTCTTTCTGAAGCTCAAGGAAGATATTTTCCACGTGATTTTTGAAATCATTATCGGCAACGCCGCGGAAGAGAGAAGCTATCCTGACTTTATTATCGACATAAACCCCTGCCGAGCTCCCGCCGATGGCGTCAACTCTGGGAAGTTTTGCGGCGGCGCGTTTCAGGGAATCGTTTATTCCGGCCTTGTGCCAGGAAGGGTCTTTCTGAAAGTAAGGGTCCCATGGGACTTCTTCGGTGAAGACGACTTCACCGTCTTTTACGGCGGCGCATTTGCGGTCTGAGCCACCGAGGTCAAAGCCGATTCTGCAACCGTCAAAATTTCCGCCGAGGCTTACTTTTATCTCGTGTTCCAGTGGAGCTTTATCGAGAGGACATGAAACAACCTGCATGTCTTTCGCGTAAATCCGTGCCATCATCTTCGCGTCAAAAGACCTTGTTCCGGAAAGAGAATATATCTTTGAAATATCTTTTGCCAGCGCATCGCTTCCGGCAATTGTAACTTTGCAGCCGCCGCGCATCCACAGGAGAAATTTGATGATGCGCTCGACATATTTCACATTGAGCCCGGCGTGTTCCGCGTCATGGGGAAATACTGATGCGGCGTATGTTGACACCGTGCCGCCGCTGCGTTCAAGAGCAATTACAATTTTTTCAGATTTTCCGGATTTTTTCAGTTCTTCCCTGTAAGCTCTGTTCCATAACACAGCCGGCACAAAATCCGGATCAAGAACAGGCTTTACGCCCGACTCAAGATTAAGTTTCTGCGACATAACACAATTCCTTCTATTATAATGAAAGATTTTATATTAAATAATTCCTAAAGCCCGGAGGCATTACGAAAAAACAAAACGCCCAGAGTTATTATTGTTATTCCTTTTATTTTTTCAACACTACTTTTTAAAAAATTGTGCTATATTACATGTGGAATATTTATCTTTGCCTGCTATTTTTCCCTTGAAGAATACAGCCATAAAAATGAACTGTTCCCTAAAAAGCAATGAAAGGATTTTCGGTATGAAGAAAATGAAAGCCCTTGTCAAGAAGAAATCAGAAGAGGGCCTCTGGCTGGAAACAGTCCCCGTGCCTGAGCCGGGAATAAATGACGTACTCATCAAAATACATAAAACCTCCATCTGCGGAACTGACGTGCATATATACAACTGGGACGCATGGGCACAGAAAACCATACCCGTACCAATGGTAGTCGGACATGAATTTGTAGGCTCAATAGAAAAAGCCGGCTCAAATGTGCATGATTTCAAGAAAGGCGATCTGGTCAGCGGCGAAGGGCATCTCGTATGCGGACGCTGCCGCAACTGCCTCGCCGGAAGACGCCATCTCTGCAACAAGACAAGCGGCGTAGGGGTCAACAGACAGGGAGCGTTCGCCGAATACCTCTGCATTCCCGTTACAAACGCATGGTACTGCGACAGGAATATTTCCGAAGACGTGCTTTCGTGTTTCGATCCTCTGGGAAACGCAGTTCATACGGCGCTTTCCTTTGACCTCCTCGGCGAAGATGTGCTTATAACAGGCGCGGGGCCTATCGGCATAATGGCGGCCGCTGTGGCCAGGCACGCCGGAGCGCGTTTTGTGGTAATAACCGACGTGAACCCATATCGCCTCAAACTCGCAAAAAAACTGGGCGCTACAATGGCCGTTGACGTTTCAAAAAACAGCTTAAAGAATGTAATGAAAGAACTCGGCATGCACGAAGGTTTTGACGTGGGACTGGAAATGTCCGGCAGCGGAATAGCCCTCAATTCAATGCTGGAGAACATGTGCCACGGCGGAAAAATAGCAATGCTCGGTATTCAGAAACCGGATACCGCCATAAACTGGGACCTCGTGGTTTTCAACGGCCTTACCATAAAGGGAATTTACGGCAGGGAAATGTACGAGACATGGTACAAGATGACCGCGATGATACAGTCCGGCCTTGACATTTCCCCCGTAATAACGCACCGTATGTCGTACAAAGATTATGAGGACGGTTTTGAGGCGATGAAATCGGGAAAATCAGGCAAGGTCGTATTAGACTGGCTGAAATAAGAGAAGGAGAAATATTCCATGACAGACGATATGAGACTGCATTTGCAGAATACTTTGAAACAGATAGAAGCGGACGGACTGCTTAAAAAAGAAAGAATCATGGAAGGCCCTCAGAAGGCGCTGATTAAAGTCGCCGGAGGCAGGGAAACCCTCAACATGTGCGCCAATAACTATCTGGGACTTGCCGAC
>MHBF01000188.1:0-9548 GCA_001803225.1 Lentisphaerae bacterium GWF2_44_16
TATTTTCGCAAATATCAATTTAGTCTCGGATGCACTTTTATTAAAATCATTATTTCAGAACAACTTTTGCGACATTAACAAATCTTTATGATGGCGCGATGAGAGCAACTTTTGTGCTGTAAGGCCGGCAAGACTTTTAATGGACGCTTTTTGCGAAGAAAAAGGAGTTCCTGTAGAGATGCGTTTTCGCATAGTATAATAAGAAATACAACTTTTGATTTTTTTTCTTTTTTTTAAGATGAGGGCTTGACAAGTGAGAATTCTGTTGTAATTTGCCGGACTAATAAATAGTAGAAAGTCTTTCTGTTCTAAAAAAAAATAGGGAGTTTTACGTATGAAAGGTTTAACGGACAAACAACGCAACATGCTGGATTTCATTGAGAATTTCCAGGATAAAGAAGGGATGTCTCCGACAGTCTATGAGATAGCCGACTATTTCAGGATAAAGACATCAACAGTATTCGCGCATATCCGCGCATTGCAGAGGAAGAGTTTTCTTGTCAGAAGTTCCAAGGCAAGAAGCATAAGCCTCACAAAACCCAAACGCAGGCCCAAGCACATGTCCTTTGTGTTGCCGATTCCGCTTCTCGGACGGATAAACGCGGGACTTCCTGTTGAAAGCATTGAGAATAAGGAAAGCGAAATTTTCTGTGATCCGGCCCTCATCGGAGGAACTGACACGAAAAAGATTTTCGCGCTTCGTATTCAAGGCGAAAGCATGAGGGACTTGGGGATAATGGATGGAGACGTCGTTATAGTGGAACAGTGCAGCAGCGCAAAGGCCGGAAATATTGTGGTGGCCCTTGTAAACAACGAAACCACTGTCAAGTCATACTATCCGCATGGAACAAAAATTGAGCTCAGACCTGCAAATTCTGATTTCAAAACCCAGACATACCCGGCCAGCCAGGTACAAATACAGGGACAGGTTATCGCTCTTCAGCGAAAATACTGAACCGTCTGAATGAGAGTTTAGATAAAAAGCCCCGCTTTTTCGCGGGGTTTTTTTGTTTCATGGGTACGTTTGCAAAAATACGAGAATACTGAGAGCGACGCCTTCGAGTCTCAGCTTGATAATTCGGATGGGGATGGGGAATGGAAAAATAACTGGCATTGATGCTGTTATTTATGTTATTTCCACAAAAAAATGCTATTGTAAACAGTGTCGTAGTTTTTCTGGAGTTTAAGAGCTATGAATAGTTGCCGTTTTTTCCTGATTTGCTTTCTCGTTTTGTTTATCTTCGGATGCGATACGGAGATGCCTGTTTCAGAAATAAAAAAATCTCCATGGGTGGAAAAACAGGAACGGGAACTTGAGCGTTTTAATCAATCCACAAAGAAAATTCAAATATCCTCCCAGGAACTCTGGGCAGGTAAAATCGAGCGTATTGACAAGTCCGGAAATGTGTACTTGAAACCGTCACGCAAGCTTGTGTCACGCGCATGGATAGCAAAATCATATTCGGAGCCCAAGTCTTTCATATTTCGCGATAAAAATGTCAGTAAATTGAAAAAGGATGATATCATCATTATCCGGGCGGAAAGGGACATCAAAGACCAATTATTCGTTGAAGACTGGCGCACTTTAAGCGAGCTTCCTTATATAAAAGACGCCGTATTTTCAAGTTCCTATGAAAATTTCCTTTCCGTTGAAAACGAGCATAAACTCAGGTTTTCTTATAAGAGCCTTATTACAGGAAACAACGTAAAAACTCTTATTATCTCATATGGAACGCGGATTCCGATGAAAGTCCATTCCCTGAATGCCGGTGGAACATGGTCGGCAGATGCCGATAAAGAATCACTTTGCCTTGCAGGCGACTCTTTTGAACTTGTAATTTATGATGAAAGCGCGGGCGATGAGCTTGGAAAAATGGAAAATATTCCTGAAGAAATCATTTATTCCGCGAGGTACGGCAGGTTTCGTTTTCAGCTGAAGTGCGGGTATGATTTCTCTCCTGTTTTATTCCAAAAACTTGCGTTTAATCATGCCGTTCCAGTGATTTTGCAGCCATTGAAAGTACTCAGATTTCCATTATGCCTTGATTCCGCCGGAATTATAGCCAATCATCCGGACACCCGGGTCAGATTAAAGCATTTACAGGAGACGTTCGCGAAAAATGGAATTCCAGGCAAATGGCGTATCGGCGCTTATGGGCGGATGACTTTTGAATACAATACGCGATTTTTTTCAATCGATTATCCGCAATTGTCAAATACTCCCTGCAAAATCTCGGGCCCTCTTCCTGACGGTTATATTTTCAGTGTTTCCCCGTCGGGGGAAGGTATGCCTCTGCGGCATGGGCGCAACGCCAAAGCAGCACGGCATTGTGAACTCTCATGTCGTTTTCACTATTGGAATTTTCAGAGCGGTTTCCTTCAGGAAAACTTTTATCCCGGTGGAAAACTTTTCCGCTTTGACTGGAATTTCGAATACGGGGACATCTGCGATAAAAAAATGTTGGAGAAAATTTTGGATGTTTTTATCGAATGCGGTCCCTGGGAACTGCCGGTTACCGAAAAAACTTCTGCAAAGACGATCAAATTAAGGAACGGCCTGAAATTCGCTTCCACGCTTGCGTTTATAAAGGAAACACAATCCCTGTGGGGAATATCAGGGCTTGGATGTTCTCAAGACAAACAATATCTGATTTTACGCAAGGCAAAGAGGGGATATGGAGCGGGACTTTTTTTCTATCTGCCTGATTTTTCCAGCCCGAATGAGATTACATTAAAAAAAGGTGATATTATTTCTCTTATTGATGGTCATCATGTTTTCATAAAGTATTGCTATTTGGGAACTGACGATGAAAGCGGAAATCCTGTCATAGAAGTTACGGACCGTTTTGATGGAAAGAGTTTCGGGGATATCGTTGTTAAAGAAGTAAAAGAAAAATTTGTCATTGAGCCATATACTGTTATAAACGAGTAATTTCCCTTCCTCTCCTTCTGGCGGTGATTTCCGGTGTTTTAAGGCATTGGTGAAACAGGTACGGGGGGAGGTGTATAAGATTGCTTTCTTCGAAAACGGCCGCCGCCGCATTGCCGTAGCCGAAGAATTCTTTGACTGATATTGAAAATCATAGTGCAGTCCAATAAATCCGTACTCCAGGCATGGATTTAATGAACTGTTTTGCTTATAATAAATGAGATGTGCTTATAAATTTAATTACTCAGGAGAATTTCAATATGTCTTTCAAGTTAATGTGCTGGGACCACGCCCGTTATGTGAAAAATACTTCCCGCCCTTATGATGAAATGGCCCGTGAGATGGCCCGCAAAAAGGCTATAGGCATTGAGACTGTCATAGTTTATATGGCCGAAGTGATAAACCTTGATGTTTACTGCAAAGCGGCGGCGGAAAACGGCATCGCGGTACAGGCATGGATTACGCCTAAAATATGGATAAGTAACCCGGTAACGCGTTTTCTCCCGGAAGCAAAATGGCTTGAAATGGAGAAACGCCACGGGATACGCTTGAGTTCGCCTTGCCCGAATCACCCTCACAATCGTCAGTCAATGATTGCCAATACTATGAAACTGGCGGAAGAATATGCCGGACGCGTTGAGGCAATTCATCTGGACGCTATTCGTACCGAAAACGCCCTGCTGACAAGGGATTTTCCCTGCGAATGTGAGGCATGCAGGGCTTTGAGAAAGCGTTTTCTGGGTTACGAAATACTGAGTGAAGACGACTTGAAAAATCCTGGAATAATTTACAAAGAACTGGATTTGAAAAACAGCAGTATATCTGAAATAGTGCAGGCCGTAAAAGCGATAGCGGATAAAAACAATTTGCGCCTGACGATGGCGGGCAGGGCCAATTACCTCAATCAGCCTGATATTGAAAAAGCTCCCGTCTGGGGACTCGGCCCTGCCGTCATGGAAGGACAGGATTGGGTAAAGTGGAGCGATAATGGCTGGGTGGACGAAATATATACAATGAATTATCATACGGATAAAACACTTTTCACCCGGGTGCTGAATGAGCATATCCGTCTCCTGAGAGGCTCCGGAGCAGGATTTTACAGCGGTATCGGTGTGGAAAGCTCCATGGGGAAAAATCAGCCGGAACAAGTTGCGGAATATATTCAGAAAGTAAAGGCCCTCGGGCTGAACGGCTGTGTGTTTTTCAATAAAACAGATGTATTTGAGCCTGAATATGAAGCCGTTATAAAAGCGTCCCGGGAATAAGTGAGTCTCAAGTCCAATATTGTTTGCTCCGGCATTATGCTCTTAATTTATTTTTCAGGACAATCCCAAATAAAGGTTGATTTTCCAGCGCGAATAACTAAAGTATTCGCTTTGTGCCTGAAAATTGAAACTAAAAATTAAGGATTTCTGTTAAAATGCCTGTCTCTGTACTGATTGGAATACAATGGGGCGACGAGGGAAAAGGAAAAATCATTGATGTTCTGACTGAAAATATTGACATGGTCGTGAGATTTCAGGGAGGAAATAACGCCGGTCATACAGTTGAAATAGGAAGCGAAAAATATGTCCTTCACCTTGTCCCGTCCGGAATATTCAGAAAAGATATAATCTGCGTCATTGGCAACGGTCTCGTAGTTGATCCTGTATCGCTTATGGAGGAAATGAAGGAGCTTGCCGGAAAAGGCATTGATATTTCAAATATTCAGCTCAGTTCAAAAGCCCATCTGGTAATGGCATATCACAAGATTGCCGACGCGTCAAGAGAAGCAGGCGCGGGCGCGGGCAAGCTCATCGGCACCACAAAACGCGGCATTGGCCCGACATATTCAGCCAAAGCTGACAGGACCGGTATCAGGGCTTGTGAGATACTGAAACCGCAGAAGTTCGAGAAGATTTTCCGTGAACAGGCCATTTCGTGGAATGCGCACTTCAAAGCTTCCGGAGTCGAATGCGTTGACATTGAAAGCGAATGGAAAAAACTTTTCGAGGCCGTCGCTTATCTTACTCCCCATATAAAAGATACAGTCCTTACTGTCAACGAAGCGGTACGACAAGGCAAAAATATACTTTTTGAAGGCGCTCAGGGCGCGCTTCTCGACATAGACCACGGCACATATCCGTTTGTGACCAGCAGCAACACCACGGCGGGAGGCGCCTGCACCGGTTCAGGAATACCGCCCAAAGCCATAGGATGCACATACGGCGTCATGAAAGCTTATACCACAAGGGTGGGAGAAGGCCCGTTCCCGACGGAGCTTCACGGTGAAGAAGGCGAGACAATGAGAAAGATAGGACGTGAATTCGGCGCCACTACCGGAAGGCCCAGGCGCTGCGGCTGGTTTGATGCCATACTATGCCGTTACTCATGTATGGTAAATGGCGTGGACAAGTTGACTATAACCAAACTGGATGTCCTTGATACCTATCCTGAATTAAAAATCTGTACGGCTTATGAGCTCAACGGAACTCTAATAAAAAATATGCCTCTTGATCCCGGTGATCTTTCAATTGTCAAGCCTGTTTATGAAACAATGCCCGGCTGGATGGCAAGCACGGCAGAGGCCCGTTCTTTCAATGAGTTACCGGAAAACGCCAGAAAATATCTTTTACGGATAGCATCTTTATCTGAAGCGGAAATAGGCATAGTGTCCGTAGGGCCAAGAAGGGACCAGACATTCAAAATATGAATGGCGGAAAAAATCTCGAACCCGGAAAAGTTTCCATCTGTATTGTCAATTACAAGACAGAGGAACTGACCAGGCTCTGTCTCAGAAGCATAAGGAAATTTACAAAGTATCCATACGAAATGATTGTCGTTGACAACGACTCGAAAGACGCGTCTCTCGATTATCTTCGTTCACTTTCGTGGATAAAGCTCATAGAACGGCCGGAAGGCGTTCCCAAGTCTGGTTCATGGGCCCAGGGTACAGGCCTTGACCTCGGATTAAAAGCCGCAAGTTCCGAGTTTTTCCTTGCCATGCATTCGGATACTTTTGTCAGAAAAGAAGGCTGGCTCAAATGGCTGGTTGATTTTATGCTGAAAGACAGCGCTTTGGCCTGCGCCGGAAGCGGCAAGCTCGAAATAAAGCCGACATGGCAGCTTTTTCTGAAGAAATACACAGATGTTCAGGAATGGCTCAGAAAGCTTAATCCCTCTTCGCCCAGAAATGATTTCTACATACGGGCAATATGCGCTCTTTATCGCACCGAAACGCTTTTAAATGAGGACCTTAATTTTACAATGAAAGTGGACGAAGGCGTAACCTGCGGCAAACAGCTTTACTACGAGCTTATCGACAGGAAGTACAAAACCCTGCCGATTTCATCTTATGAAATGTCTGAATACGTTTACCATCTCGCTCATGCTACAATGGTGCTGAACCCTGAGTTCACCGTCAGGAAACATACCGAGAAAAAATGCAGAAAAAGCCTTATGGCGCTGCTGAATTCAAATGCCGTCCAGAGCATCCTCAAAGACGATTCTCTGGATAAGTAAAACTCTGTATGATTATTTTGAAAACGGAATTTTTCTTTCCTCATTCACCCTGTATATTTAAGCATTAAAATATTTTCTCTTGACACATTATTATGGCCTATTTCAGTAAAAATAAAGTCTTTCACAAGTGGCGGCGCCTGAAACTTCTTTTCCGGCGGCTTGATTTTGCTCAGATATTTCCCATGCTCGGGCTGATAAGCATAGGTATACTTTTCATTTACGGTACCGGACAGCAGACGGGGGACCCGACTGCTCTTCACTTCTGGGAAAAGCAGTTGGGCTGGGCAGGGCTGGGGATTTGTGTCTGGACGTTTCTGACCTTCTCTAACTACAGGTCATTGCGTTACTGGGCAATTCCTGTTTACATAATCTGTATTGTACTGCTGCTCTATGTGCTTTCCTCTCACGGCCTGAAGATTTACGGCGCCAAGCGCTGGCTCCAAGTTTTTTCAATACGGATACAGCCCTCGGAGTTCGCTAAATTCGCTGTGCTTCTCCTCGTATCATGGCTTCTCAGCATGAAGTTTTTCAACGCGAATAAATTCACTACTCTTGCTCTCCTTGCCATAATAGCGGGAATACCGTTTTTTCTGATTTTCAAACAGCCTGATCTGGGAAGTTCTCTCGTACTCATACCGACAGTCGCCGTAATCCTCTTTGTCGCAAACCTCAACTGGAAATTTATTGTGTTTTTCGCCCTCCTGGGCATTGCGGTCGTCCCGGCCGCGTATCCGTTCCTGTCTCACTATCAGAAAGAAAGAATACTCGTATTTCTTGACCCCGAAAGAGATCCCCGTAACAGAGGCTGGAATCAGCTCCAGTCCGAATTGGCGGTAGGGAGCGGCGGCATGACGGGAAAAGGTTTTATGCAGGGCACACAGAATACACTGGGTTTTATTCCGAAAACTGTTTCAAATACTGACTTTATTTTTTCTGTGATAGCGGAAGAAACAGGTTTCATCGGCTCCGCGTCAATTGTTATACTTTACGTTATGCTCATATTTTCCGCACTCCGGACGGCGATTATGGCCAGGGATGAATTTGGAAGATACCTGTCTGTCGGCATCGCGGCCATATTTTTTACGCATTCCGTGATAAACATAGGCATGAGCATAAGGATTATGCCGGTTACCGGAATTCCCCTGCCTCTGATAAGCTACGGAGGGTCCTTTATGATTACATCGCTTATCTATCTGGGAATACTCCAGTCAATATACGCCCACAGAAAAACAACGTTTTTCAGTGAAAGCGATTGATTTCTCCAAATTTCTCCAAATTTTTATAACAAGAATTTTTCCGCAGGATATTGACAAAAGAAAAGATTAATGGTATAATTCAATTAATTTACGCAATAGATTGCATAAACTGCTAAAGGAGGGTCTTAGAGATGTACGGACAAATGGAAAACTTTTGCGTTTCGATATCAGTTTTATTCGTTTTCTTTTTATCCTCCGCAACTTATGCCGCCGATAACAGTATTCAGCCCGGTCAGCTCCCGGCCAGCGGGGAAATCTCCTTGTTCCCTGAAAAGGTATTCGATGCCAGGCACTGGTGGATAAACAAGGGAAACAAAGGGCAAAAAGTGGAAATGAGTTTTCCTTCGGATAAGACCCCCGCTAAAGAACCCGTAATCAAGATCGAATTTAAAAGTCAGGAAGGCGGCGCAAAAGTCCTGGGCCCTTCTCTGAAGGAAGGCGGCGAATGGCGTTCAAGGGATTACGACGCGATTTCTTTCTGGATAAAGAATAACGGGCAGGAAAGGAAGGTGCAGTTTGTCGTTACGGACCTCAACGGAGCAAGCGGCAGGTGGAATATCAATCTGGATTCTTCCGAATGGAAAAAAATCATATTGAAGGCTGAAAACTCCGCTTCAAAACAGGAGAAGATAAAAAAGCTTTCGCAAATGAAATACTGTTATTTTTTCACTAATCAGGATACGGCTTTTTCCGTCGGCGATTTCAGGCTTGAACCATGCGCCTCGGGGCTTCCCGTAAGTTCCGTGAATGCAGTTGTCATACCGGAACTGAAAGAAAAGCAAGAGATTGTCCTTGATGGTACACTCAATGAAGCAGTATGGCAAAAGGCACGCAAGTTTGACAAGATGTTCCTCATCAATAAAACTGCTGAACAGGCAAAGGAAAAAACCGAGACCCTTCTTTTTTCAGACGGGAGAAATCTGTACATAGGCATTCGGATGCAATGCGCCGACACTTCAAAACTCATTGCCAAACAAAAAGAAAGGGATATGTCGATATGGCAGGACGACTGCGTTGAAATAATGGTTGACGATGTCCTTGACGCCAAATCATACAGACACCTTGTAATTAATCCGATAGATACGGTTGCCGATTATCATCATCGTTTCGATCAGACGGCGGAGGCTTTCATTTTTGATAAGGCCTGGAATCCTGAATACCCGCACAAAAGCAGAATCTCAGGGAAAGAATGGACTCTGGAAGTACAGATACCGCTGGATGTTCTGGGACTAAAAACGGGGATACCTTTCGGATTACAGATAGCCAGAGAAAATCATTCCGCCAATGAGATATCCTCTATCTTTCCAGCGGAAAACAGGCTCAACGTCCCGAAAACTTTCGCTCTTGCGTTTATCGGCACGGCCGAAACATCTTTCTCAAACCTGTCAATCAACTCGGCAAAAACAGGCGAACTCACCTTGAAAGGAAAGCTAACGGAAAAAGGGAAACTTGAACTTCAGCTCTTCATAGCCGATCCTTACGCAAAACTTATTCAGGAAAAACTCTCAGCGGAAAGCGACAACGCCGGACAATTCAGTTGTCTTTTCAGCATCAAGGCCCCCGTGGATGGCGCGCACCGGATAGTCCTTTGCGGAAAAATCAACGGAAAAAATATCCTGCCCTCCTCATTGAATTTCAATATGAATCTCCCGCCTGAAATCATTTTCGGCGATATCTTTTTGAATCCGAAGCCCAAGGAAATAAAACTTACGGAAGGCCGTTTTTCCTTTGATGGTAAAACGCCGATAGCGTTAGCGCGGGACGCTTCCGAACGCACACGCAAAACAGCGCGTTTCATGAGAACGGAGGCACTGCTCAATCTTTTTAATATTCTCCCTCCGATAACATCTGAAAACGTCCAG
>MHBF01000188.1:9565-10728 GCA_001803225.1 Lentisphaerae bacterium GWF2_44_16
GATGCTGAAAAAAGACGCGAAAAACCTTGATGAAGAAACCCTGGAAATTCTGAACAAGCTTCCCGCCGAGGGCTATTATCTGGATGTGAAACCTGAAAAAGTCACGATAATAGGCTCGGACGAAGCCGGGCTTTATTACGGCGTGGTCTCATTTGTGCAGCTTCTGAAGGCAAACCTCATAAAGAAGCATGAAATGTCCATAGGCTGCGCCAGGATTGTCGACTGGCCGGAGCTTCCTTTCAGAATCGTTCACCAGACCGTAATGTCGGCAAAAGAGGAAAAATACAATGTAAACGACATAAAAAACTACATTAAAACCTATATAGCGGGAAATAAATATAATTTTTACTCATTTCACATTCCGATAAATTTTGAATATGACAAAACAAGTGGAATAAGCAGAATAAATGAGATGATTTCAAAAGAAGATTATGCCGAAATCGCAAGATTCGCGAAGGAGCATTTTATTGAATTCGTGCCTGCCTTCCAGTCCGGCGGGCACAGTAATTTCATAACCAGGGCCTACCCTGAATTTCAGGAGCCGGGATATTCGGTAAAACAGGTAAATGTACTGCATGAAAAATGGCATGATTTTCTCTTCGGCATCTATGACGAGATACTCTCATCCGCGCCGGAAACAAAGTATTTCCATATCTGGCACGACGAATGGTGGACACAGCCCAAGGAGGCGGTCAAGGATTCTTTCATGGGCAAAAAAAGGTGGGAAATCTTCGCGGATGAACTGATTAAGAATAATGACTACTTCAAAAAGCGCGGAATTCAAATGGTGATGTTCTGTGACATGCTCCTCAAAGGACACAACGGAGGCTACCCTCTGAACATATCAAAAGCTCTCGATAAAATACCCCGCGACATAATCATGTCCAACTGGTCCATGAGGTCATGTCCGGACGGCACAAGGGAACTGACGGAAAAGGGCTTCAAAATGTTTGACACCACTAATCAGTTCAATACCCTGCCTGAACAGGATATAAAACTGGTCTCCGGGCACGGATGTATCTCATATTGGCTCGCCATCAAAACTTCATGGGGCAGGCCCGATGAAATATGCGCCGATTACTCGCATGCCATCTTCAGGGCCGCCGATTACAACTGGAATTTCAAACGGGACAGTCAGCTTCCTCTGGGCGAGTGGCGCAGGC
>MHBF01000189.1 GCA_001803225.1 Lentisphaerae bacterium GWF2_44_16
CATTGCTGTCGCCTGAATGTGACATGTTTGCTGACATGATTCATGTGACATCTTTGCTGGTTGACGACAAGACCGTTGACAAAATGGCTGTTTTAGTATAATATCCTACGTTCGCAAATATTCAGTTTGCGAAAAAATTTTCAGATAACCCCAAGAAAAGGAGCAAAGAGCGATGATGCCCAAAAAATTTCTGGTCCTTCTCATGTGTTTGTGTTTGTTTCTGTTTTCAGGAAATCGAACGATTTCAGCTGAAGAAACGTCCGAGGAAAATCCCTCGACCTTGAGCGAAGCAAAAGCTCAATATCGTCAGAGAATAAGGAAGAAGCTTTCCGCCCGTGAAGAACGGGCGAGAGGACCCTTGGGAGACCTTCCTGGATCTCGAATTCTGGATGGTCAGTGCCTGACAGCCAAACAGTCCTATCGTAAAGCGGAAAGAGGGTATGCGGAAATCGAAGCGGCTCTTGCTAATGAGAACGGAGACGAAACCTACAAGCAAGACCTTCAGAGATTGAAAAAACAAACTGCAGATGCTCTTCTCTTGGCAAGACAAACCGCACTGATGACTGGCTCTCAGATGACCAAACGCGCGGAGATGGAGACCCAGTTGGCTTCCATCCAAAAAGAACGAGAAGACTTTGAAGCAAAGTGGCGAAAAGAAGATGAGCCGCCTCAAGCATACGCTATGGGAAGATGGCCTCCTGCCTACAGAGCTTATCAAGAGACAGGCGACGCGGAACCTCATCGTGTGGGATGGGGAGGATCGTACGGTCGTGGTAGCGGTATTGAGTCACCTCCTCCAAAACTTCCTTGGGAATTCTCGGTTTGCTTCCCAGCAGAATCTGAGAAGAGAGACGAAAGGGTGAACGAACTGACAAACGCGGTTCCAAAGCCCATCATAAAGGTTGTTTATTTCGCTGCGAAAGGAACCAATCCAGATCTGACGGTGATTCGCAATCGTATGAACCAGGCTAAAAAATGGTTCCAGAGCAGAGACATCGGAACATTCGAGTTTCGAGTCTCAATGGTTTACGCCCAGAAAAATAGATCATTCTACCAGGCAAATGTCTGGGACAAGGTAAACACAGAGCTGGGTCTGACCTGCAATAGTGGTATTTCTCTGGTGATCGTCGATCACCCGCCTCTATTGAAGGAGGACGCTTTAGGACTAGGTATGCACTGTGGCACTGACTATTCTTCTGGATGGAATGGCCATGCCATGATTGCCTATGAACAACTGAGAGGGAAGGACGGACTCAACACCCTGATCCATGAGATGGGACACGCATTGAGTCTCCCACAAGGAGACGACAGTGTTCCCAACGCGATCATGAATCCCTACTGCGGGATCAATCCTGCCACAGCTGTCCTGCTGAGAAGGGAGAGGATCGCGCTGAAAAACTCCCCTTATTTTTCTGAGAGATAACGGTCGTTCAAAACCAAGGAGGAATACTCGTGTTCGAAAAAACCAAAGAAAACGAAGTGTATGTACCAGAAAGCTATTCCCTGGAAGATGCAATCAAAATTGCAATACAGGAGGCTCAACATGCCTGGCAAACCATGTGGTTCGACTTCAACGGGTTTACGGTCCTTGTAACCAAGGATTCTGATCCGGAGAAAATCCTCGCCGCATACATGCAAGGACAGGGAGGCGAAATCGGTCCATGCGAACGACCGAGGGCTTCGCCGCCGATAGACCAGCTCTTCGACTTCATTATTCGCGAAGAAACAGAAAGTCCGGCTGCAAGCGCGGCGATGGAGGTTGCGAAGGGTCTGGACTGGACCAGTCTCAATGAAGTCATCCGTTGGCTGGAAAGCTTGAGTGACGTAAATCTCACACGCGTCTCTCGAGAAAAAGCCATTCGGTTTCTAGAGGATGCAGGATATATCGATCGCGAAAACAGCGGGGCGAACTACCTGCGAGACGACCTCGTCAACTCCGGCAGATGGCTGATCGGAGAGGCTCTTATTGAAATCAAGATGATGGATATGATCCATCAGAGATTCCCCGGCCTCGCCAAAAAATGGCGAGAACGGTTTCATCTTTCCTGATCCCTCACACATGAGACATGCCCTACTCAATGGCATGTTTTTTCTTTCAAAAAAGGCTCTTTACTTTAAAAACTCTCGAACCAACTGGTCTATAGATTGCCCTGGTTCTATCCACATAATCCTCTCATCACGTTTGAACCAGGTCATTTGACGTTTAGCATATTGATGAGTGTCATTTTTTACTTCTTCGATCGCCTCACATAATTTTTGTTCTCCTGAGAGAAATCGACAGATTTGTTGATAGCCTATACCTGTCATGGACTCAACCTCACATCCATAACGATCTTTGAGAGAACGCACTTCATCAATAAGTCCGCAGGCGATCATTTCATCCACACGTATATCAATTCGTTCATTCAAAACCTCCCTGAGAATAGATAACCCTATTTGCAATACTTCATACAAAGACTCCCCTACGGTTTGCTGTTCACTAAAGGGTTTTCCTGTAAGTTTTGTGACCTCAAGCGCGCGCACTAAACGACGTTTATTTTGTTTATCGATGAACTCTGCCCCTAGCGGATCAAGCTGCTTATATTCATGAAATAAATCCCCAAGGGTTCTTGTTTCTAACTGTGATCGAAGACCCTCATCTGCTGGTGTTTGCGTCAGATCAAGATTATCAATAATGACTTTAAGCCAAAACCCTGTTCCCCCTACGAGAATAGGAAGATGTCCGCGTAACACAATTTCTTGAATCTTTGTTTGAACATACGTCTTAAATTCTGCAACAGAATAAGATGTATCTGGATCAATTAAATCGATTCCCCAGTGTGGAATACCCTCAACAAGAAAGGTTCTTCTTGCTCCAAAAAGCTGATTAATAGATCCTCCTTTTTCAATGTCCGTCTCAATCCACTCCCCTTCGGGTTTAGCTGTGCCAACATTCATTCCGCGATAAATCTGGCGCGAATCAACAGAAATAATTTCGCCATGAAATTTTTTTGCTATATCAATCCCAAGACTCGTCTTTCCAGAAGCGGTAGGTCCAACAATGGCAAGTATTTTTGGTTTCATACGACATCTCCATCCAACACCCACATATCGGCTTTTGTAATCTTTACGTTCACCACCTCACCGATCATTTCTTTTCCACCCGCAAAATGAACCAGCTTCATTTCACGAGAGTTGCCATAACACATTCCTGGCTGACGTGCTAAAACCTCTTGAATCTTCTCAGGCATCAAAAGCATTTCGTCTGTGATTTTTGGTGGTTCGTGACGATCGACCAAAACAGAAACAACCTGGCCTACATATCGTTGATTTTTCTCGTAGACGATTTGTTCTTGGATTTCTTGCAAGACATTCCAGCGACGTTTCTTTTCATCCTGACTGACATCATCCTTAAATGCACGCCATGCTGCGGTTCCGGATCGCGTGGAGTATCGAGCGGTATAGGAAATATCAAAGCGAACCGTCTGATAAAGTTCCACGGTCTTTTTAAACCCCTCGGAAGTCTCTGCGCAAAAACCCACAATAATATCTGTTCCAATCGCAAGATTTGGGATCTTTGCTCTCAAACGATCAATGACTTCCAAATACTGTAGAGCGGTATAATGTCGATTCATGCGTCGTAAGACCTCATCATCCCCTGCTTGTACGGGAAGATGAATATAATTTAAATGGGCGGGAAGTGTCATTGCATCGATCACCTCGTCGGTCATATGTAGTGGATGAGGTGCAGTAAAATGCAAACGAGAAATCCCTTTAATTTGGTTCACTTCCCAAAGAAGAGCCGCGAAATGATCTTTATAGGGATTGTCTTTTGAAAAAGATTCTGGATCTGGTGCCTGATAACTATTGACGGTCTGACCTAAAAGAGTGACCTCTACACATCCATGTAACGCAAGATCCTCAATTTCAGAAAGAATATCTTTGAGTGACCGATTCTTTTCTAGTCCGCGAGCAAAAGGCACCACACAATACGTACAAAATTTATTGCATCCTGTTTGGATAGAAACAAACGCCTGGCGCATAACTTCCCGATCCGGATGGATTTTTAGATAATCCTCAATCGTATCTTCACTATTCACAAGTTCAGGCCGCAACTCTCCAAGCCAACGCGGAAGCTGGCCCATATCCTTGGTCGGAAAATACAAATCTACGATGTCGAGCTTCTTTTTAAACGCTCTATCACGGTCTCGACCCGGCATACAGCCAGTAATACCAATAATAAGGTTTGATTTTTTTTCTTTTAATGGACGAAAAGAATGAATCAGTCCAAAAACGCGATCCTCAGCGCTTTGTCGCACAGAACAGGTATTGATAAGGATCAGATCAGCCTCTTCTCTTTTGTTTGTCGAAATCAAACCCATTCCCTTAAGAAGGGTTTCTATACGCTGCGAATCATTCTTGTTCATCTGACACCCGTAGGTAATAAGATGGTATTTGGGTTGCATACAGTCTAAAGAGTAACAAAAACACTTAAAATCACAAAATAAAAACCGGCTAATATCAGTTCATTAGCCGGTCGCGCGTTGTGGAATCTGTTCTTGATGTCCTGTACAGAAGAAGAATAGAGCGGCACACAGAAGTTCTCGACGAAAAAATGTTTGATTTGTTGTGTGTTTAACCTGAGTAATTTTATCTTGTAAATCACTCAACAAATTCTGCCCCCAATGTTTAAACTGGAGGGTCTTATTAGCCTGATAAACATAGTTCTTTAATCGCTGATCATTCCACCCCTTCTTCTTATCCTGCGGATCAATCATCCACAAAAATTCTACGGCTTCCCGTAAACGCACTGGAGTGTAGACTCGACCTCGAAGGACTTGAAAAAGAACTTCTCTTTCTTGTCGCAAAAGCACATAACGCCAATCTAGCTTATCCGTATAAGTCTTCGT
Source organism: Lentisphaerae bacterium GWF2_44_16 (assembly GCA_001803225.1). GTDB lineage: Bacteria > Verrucomicrobiota > Lentisphaeria > Victivallales > GWF2-45-14 > GWF2-44-16. Next base: position 4,890 of record MHBF01000189.1, read on the forward strand.
AGAGTCAACCAGTCTCTTTGTAACCGAGTCGAGCGCTCTTTCGAGCGGTCCGTCATCGATTAGGTCGACAGGTGGACCTGTCGACTCTCCATGCACACTCACGAGCCTTAATCTTTGCATTGGGACCTCCTTGTTTGCTTGGGGAATTAGATCTTTTCAAAAATAAGCCTACTTGTCAACAGAAACCTAGACAGGTTCGTTGACAAAAGACAATTTTTATGTTATTATTTAGCTATAATTTTAATGTTTATTTCATAAACATCAAACAATATGGGTCTATTTAAACGATTCGCTCGTGGAGAAAGTAATGAAGCTCCTAAACCAGAAAAGGATGCGGAAGATTTAGTCAGTGATGAGATTATGGAAGTGATGGAACCCACCCATGCAGAAAGAGGTCGTGAATATTTTGATAAAGTCATGGGGGGAGCAAAAGAACTGTGGTCAAAAATGACCGATAAACTTTCTTCTGTCACAGGAGGGGCAAAAGAAAGACTTTTTTCTATTTTGGGTTTTGCTGTAAAAGATCTCAAAGATACAAGAAAAGATGCAAAAGCTATCTATAACTATGCAACCGAAAGCGGTCGCGAAGCAGTCGATATCGGAAAAATGAGTTTGGTAGCTACTAAAGAAGCTATAAAAAATACAAAAGATAGAGCGATTGAGATTGGTTACACAGGCGCAGCACTGGTCTTTATGGGAACAGAGGCCGGATACCGGATGGCAGTAGATCTAAAAAACAAAGGAATCGAACTTGGAACAGATGCTGCTAAAAAAACAGCTGACGCTGCTATCTCTTTGCGTGATATGGGCGTAGACGCTACGGAAGTTGTAAAGCGTTTTGGGGCTGATAAACTGGAAAAAGCAAACAACGCAGCAAAACGTTTAAAAGAATCCGGTACCAATCTTGCTGTTGATGGTATAGTTTTTGCTCTTGAATCACTTGTGAAAGCAGAAGAAATGGGAATCGATGCTAAAAAATGGTTAGAAGGAAAGGGACGTGAATATTTGAATAAAGGAGTAGAAATCTACGGTCGTGCTGAAAAAGGGACAAAGGAACTCTACAGAAAAGGTATTGAAGCCAAAAATAAATTTTGGGATCGCGCAACCGCTGCTAAAGACCGTTTCGTGAATTGGGTAAATAAAGAAAAATTACGAATGGCAAGAGAAGCCCAAATGGAAGGTAAGATTGAATTCCTTACCGAACAAGTCTCACGATTAACAGCTCTTGTTGAAGCAAGAAACAGACTAGATTCAGTCGAACCAGAAACAAATTTAATTTCTATGTTTGATGAGGAAGAATTTTCAGGAGCAGCCGCTCAGGAAGCTTTAGCTTAATTTACAGAGTCCTAATTACACTAACCATAAACCCCCTATGACACGAGAGGAAGTCATCGCACTCGTTCAGGACTCTGATCTGAATGAGACCGTTAAAACAACATTGATTAAACGCGTAACAGAAGAAGGATTAACACAAGATGTCTTAGATACCTTAAAAGAAGCATTACAAATGGAAATTGATAAAGGCTTTGATGCCTTAGGCATTGATATCTCTGATACACCTGAGTACAAAGAGAAAGAAGCCACTATGGTGAAAGAGGTAGATTCAGCCAAAGCGGACTTTGACACAGCCATGGTCGATATTGATCAACAGACCAAGACCTTACAGCAGCAGACGAGTAAGGCGTTGGATGAGTTGGAGGCGGAAATGATCAAAGATCAAATAGAATAAAGATAAAAAACCACCCATTTATTTGGGTGGTTTTTTGATTCTCTAGACATGCCCCTTCGACTTCGCTCCCGTGGGTCGCTTCGCTCAGGGAATATTCGGTGTTCGAAGAATTTTTTCGTTCGAAATTTAAAGAGGAAGTTTTGAGGATTGTTGTGCGCGGTCAATAAGTTCAGCAGATGGAATCATCAAGTCTTCCTCTTGTCCAAAAACATTCACTTTATAATCCCCTCCTTCAACCTCTTTGGCTCCAAGAACAATGGTCCAAGGAATTTTTGAGGTAGCAGCATCACGAATCTTTTTACCGACTTTATCATCGGAAACATCTATATCCGCACGTATACCCTCTTGTGTCAATTTAGCGTGTAAGGCTTCTACGAAACCAATATGGTCCTGTCCTACACTCACAAGACGAATTTGTTCAGGAGCAAGCCAGAATGGAAACGCGCCGGCAGTGTGTTCAAGAAGGTTAGAAAGAAAACGTTCAATAGAACCCATAATCGCTGCGTGAATCATGACGATTCTTTCCTTCTCCCCCACCTCATTGACACAAATCAGATTAAACCGTTCTGGAAGATTGCGATCAACCTGAATAGTAGCTACTTGCCACTGGCGTCCAATAGAATCTTTTGTAATAAAATCAATCTTTGGTCCATAAAATGCTGCCTCCCCTACTCCTATAAAATAATCAGCCTCACGTTGTGTGAGCATCTCTTTCAATCCTGAGACAGATTTTTCCCACACATCCAATCCTCCGAGGTACTTTTCCATGTGTTGAGGATCATGCGTGGAAAGTCTCAACTGAAGTTTAAACCCAAAGGCTGCATAAAATATTTCAATAATATCCCAAATCTTCATGGCTTCTTCCTTGACTTGAGATTCTCGACAAAAAACATGCGCATCATCTTGGGTAAAAGATCGCAAACGTGAAAGTCCATGCAACTCCCCTGTTTGTTCATCGCGATAGCACATCGTTGTGTTGGCAAGACGTTGAGGCATTTCCCGATAACTATGAGACTTACGATCAAAAATCTGCGTATGATGAGGACAATTCATCGGCTTCATGGCAAAAATATGTCCTTCTCGCGTTTCAATCTTAAAGAGTTCATCTTTAAACTTATCCCAGTGGCCGGAGGTTTCGTACAGTTCTTTTTTGGTGATATGAGGAATTTCAACCCGTTGATATCCACGAGCCTGACGTAGCGTCCAGACAAATTCATCTAATTTATTGCGCAATAAGGTTCCTCGAGGGGTCCAGAGAGGCAACCCTGGACCCACAAGGTCTGAAAACACAAAGAGATCCAGTTCTTTTCCCAATTTTCGATGATCTCGCTTTTTCGCTTCTTCTAACATGACAAAATACTGGTCCAGCTCTTCTTGGGTCTCAAAACACAATCCGTAAATACGCTGCATCTGGGCATTGTGCTCGTTCCCTCTCCAATAGGCACCGGCCAATTTCCAAAGCTTAAAGGCTCCAACTTCCTTTACATTATTCATATGAGGACCTCGGCATAAATCGACAAAATCTCCGGTATGATAAATAGAAGCCGCATCCGGATGCTCTACATCAATATCCTGTGCCTCCTCTACGTTAATTTTTGTCGTGCCTTTTTCTCTCAAATCTCTTAATAACTCAACTTTAAAACCCTGACCTTTTTGTTCAAAAAGACTTACGGCTTGATCCAAGGATAATTCCTCCCGGATCATCTCGTGACCTTCTTTAATGATGGTGTGCATCTGCTGTTCAAGTTTTCCAAGATCCTCTTCGGTAATAGGTGAAGGAAAAAGAATATCATAAAAAAAACCGTTTTCTATGACAGGTCCGACTCCAAATTTTACTCCTGGATACAGACGCTCTGCAGCCGCTGCAAGAACGTGCGCAGCCGTATGACGCATGACATGTTGTTTATCGTGCATAAAGATCAATAAAAAAAGCTCCACTTATTCGTGCAGCTTCGGGACCCAGTCGTGTGACCAGGTGGTTCCACCCGATTTACTGATGTCTCTTTCTCAATTCATCAGTCTCTTACTTTGTGTCCACTCCAGGACACGGGTTCACTCAGAAAGCGGTATTTAGAAGAGATTCCATAGAAAGGCTCTCAGTCTCGACCTTTCTTCCCTATGTTGGAAGTTCTCTTACAAACATGTCTTTCATCACGGTGATAAAAAAACGATAACTCTCTAAACCTCTTTCGTCAAGAAAAATTGATAAAAACTCATTTTATGCTATGATTTATTTATAATTTGCTTATTAAATTATCTATGGAATCATTTAATAGCGTTCCACCAGGAGAAGATTTTTCTCATTACGAAAAAGAAAGACCAGACATAAAAATTTTTACCGATGACACAGATGAGAACGAAAATCCTGAACATGATTTCCGTAGAAAACTTAACAAACAATACGACGAAATACGACTTGAAGATGAAGATGAAGCCGGGGCAGAGGAAACACTAGCTCCAAAAGGATCATCAAGCGAAGATGAAGAAGATGAAGAAGATGAACTCATTGAAGAGGGTGAACGTGATGATGAAATACCTGATGAAGAAGCACAAATGGTCCTATAAAAAATCCTAACTTACACTAACCATAAACCCCCTATGACACGAGAGGAAGTCATTACACTCGTTCAGGACTCTGATCTGAATGAGACCGTTAAAACAACATTGATTAAACGCGTAACAGAAGAAGGATTAACACAAGATGTCTTAGATACCTTAAAAGAAGCATTACAAATGGAAATTGATAAAGGCTTTGATGCCTTAGGCATTGATATCTCTGATACGCCTGAGTATAAAGAGAAAGAAGCCACTATGGTGAAAGAGGTAGAAGCTGCCAAAGCGGACTTTGACACAGCCATCGTCGATATTGATCAACAGACCAAGACCTTACAGCAGCAGACGAGTAAGGCGTTGGATGAGTTGGAGGCGGAAATAGTGAGGGAACAAAATTAAAATCCAAAGAAAAAACCATCCAAATTCCTGGATGGTTTTTTGATTTTCTTTAACATTTCTAGCGAATATCAATATAGATGTGATCTTTCAATCGTGGAACTGTGTGAACCCAGAAAGGAAAGAAATCTACTTGGACGTCTGTGGCGACTCCCTCTGCAAGAAGAAGATCGCGAATTTCTTCCTCTGTCATACCCACAAATCTGGCTACATGCAACGCCTCGCTTGTTTGAGAGGTAATTGCAGGAGCAGAAAGAGTGACATGAATATTTGCCTCTTGTCTTTCTTGATTTACCCCATCAACCGCGACAACCATCGTGCCTGGATCTACTTGGACAAATTCCTGACCTTGTCCTAACCCTTCATAGAGTTTAGCAATCGCAATTTTCTCTAAAGCTTGTTTGTCATAAAAAACAGCCGTCACTTTAATCGTCAATGTGAGATCAAAGGCTTTTACTTCTGTTCCAGGTTCAATGCTAAAGGTCTGTTCAACAATTTCTGAATCATAGGAAGCTCCAGAAAATGTTTCATCGGCTTCTGCGACTAACATCTCTTTTGCATCATTCAGTAAAGTTTCTTGAAGTGTGAGAACGGCAGCATCCATTTCCTCTTGCGAGACAATCGCTATGGTTGAGACGCCTCCGGTAAAAGCTTCTGAACTTTGAGCATAGACAGACTCTCGACGCACTCGTGATAATCCAGGAATAGTAAATCGTGTTGGTTTGATATCTCCTGAAGCCCCTGGCTGATCTGCATACACTTGAGCTTCTACACTGCCGCCTGAAGGAACTATGACAGCACTTTTAAGACGAAAGAGCACTCCCTCTTGAGATAAAAGACGTGTGGTTGCTACAAGGGCTTGCGTAAAAGAAAGATTGTTATAGATCGTTACCGTTCCTGTGGCAATATCTTCAATCGTTTTAGAAGAAGTTCCCGTTGAGGTAAATGACTGAGTTTTCCCAAGACTGCCAGAGAGAACTTGTCCATGCACATCGGTTTCACGAGTGGGAGTGGCAAAAACATTGGCGACAAATTCAGTCGTGACTTGAGCTTGGGTAGACTCCACATGAATTACCGCTTGAACGGTTGAAAGATAGAGAACAGCCAAGAGCGCGCAAACAACCAAAATAATAAAGGTCAGAGCAATACGTCGATACATGATGAGCGGAATAGCCGCAGGTTGATGAGGATCAGACTTCTTGTTAGCTCCTCCTGTCACGACGGCCACACGCTTCTTAGGAACAATCTTCTTGGTGGTCATATACATCAGTATAACAAAATTTTCTATTCAACGGAAACATTTTGCCTGCCGACCAGTTGTGCAATGGCACTGATAATCTCCTCTGTAGGAGCAACTGTATAATCTGTTTGGATACGCCTCATCTGTCCTGCAGATTCAATAAGAAAACACACAGGCTTAACTCCAGGAGATCCCAAAAGGATCTCACGCAACTGTTCAATCATCTCTGGTGTGGGTTTCCCCTTCAGTGCAATCGAAAGTGCACCTCGATGAAAAACAGCCACGGGAGGTTGTTCGACCTCAGATAACGATTGCCTGAGCGTATCTGAAATCCACTGTCCTCCATTGAGCATGGAGACGACGTCTGGAATTGTCTGCTCATCAAGAGAAATAAAACTATTAGCAAGAAGTTTAGGGTCTTCTTCTTCGCGAATAGAAACTTTGGCGGATACCAACACCATCTGATCTGGAATTAGAACAGATTTGACTTCTTTAAATATTCTAGGAAATACGATGATTTCTGTCTGACCTGTCAGATCTTCAAATCCGACAAATGCCATAGGATCTCCTTTTTTGGTCACAATCTCTTTCACGGTTGTAATGATTCCCCCGCAACGAACAAACTCTCCATCTCGTTGCTCAGAGACCTGCACACAATCCAACAAAGCTCCTTTAAAAGCCTGAGCAAAAGGTTCATAAGGATGGCTGCTGACAAATAATCCCAATAACTCTTTTTCCCAAAACAACAGCTCGCGCATAGAAGCAGGTTGTACTTCACGAAGGGTTATTTGCTGTTGCATGACTTGTGGGGAACCAGAAAAAAGACTTTGTTGTTGAGAGGCTTTTTCTTTTTGAATATTTTTATTGTAGATGAGCATTCGTTCTGTATTTTCAAGCAACTGTTTGCGTTCCCCAAAACGATCTAAGGCTCCCACTTTAATAAGGGCCTCAAGAGATTTTTTATTAAACGCCCTATGGGAAACACGCTGCGCAAAATCTGTGAGATCTTTAAACGCTCCTCTCTCTTTTCGTTCTGTAATAATAGATTCGATCACTTCCTCTCCTAAGTTCTTAATCACTAAGAGACCAAAACGAATTTGCGTATCGCTGATAAACGTAAAATCTTTTCGTGATTCGTTGATGTCTGGAGGTAACACAGCAATGCCCATGCGTGTACACTCTTTCACGGCTTCCGCGATCTTTTCCAAATCTCCTGACTCTGCGGTCATGAGTGCCGTCATGTACTCCGCAGGAAAATTCGCCTTCATGTAAGCGGTCTGATACGCCACCATCCCGTAAGACGCCGCGTGGGCTTTGTTAAATCCGTAGGCCGCAAACGGCTCGATCAATTTCCAAAGCTCTTGAGCTTTTGTTTTGGAAAGACCGTGTTCAACGAACCCATTGATCAATTTTACTTTTTGCTGCGCCATTTCCTCTGGAATTTTCTTTCCCATGGCTTTGCGCAATTTATCCGCCTCAAGCCAGGTATATCCTGCCAAATGAATGGCTGTAAGCATCACGTCATCCTGATACACCAAAAGACCATAGGACTTTTGGAGAAAATTCTCCATACGAGGGTCCATAAAATGAACCAAAGAAGAATCGTGCTTACGGCGGATGTACTCTGGGATCACTTCAATAGGACCCGGGCGGTACAGCGCCACCATGGCCATAATGTCCTCCACACGTCGAGGCTTGAGATCCATCAAGTACTTAGTCATGCCGTCTCCGTTGAGCTGAAATACCCCCATCGTGTGACCGGCCGCAAGCAGATGGAACGTTTTTTCGTCATCTACTGGAATCGTGTCTGTCACGACATCGATGTCTTTCACAGCCTTAACGAGTGCGACCGCATCTCCCAAAATCGACAAGTTACGGATCCCTAAAAAATCCATTTTCACGAGTCCTGCAGCTTCTACAGATTTCATTTCATACTGGGTAATAATTTTTCCCTCCCGCGTATCAATCTGCAAGGGAGTAAAGTCTGTCAGATCCGTTGGAGAAATAACGGTTCCCGCCGCGTGAATAGAAACGTGCCTGGCACAGCCTTCAATTTGTCTAGCCAAATCAATGACCCGACGGATATTGGCATCCGTATCAAACTTCTTTTTGAGATCAGGGGCTTCTGACAACGCCCGAGTGAGCGTCATAGGAAACCCCTGAGAACCCATTGGGACCAGCTTTGCCACTTCATCAATCATTCCATAAGGAAATCCCAACGCACGTCCCACATCGCGCACACTGCCGCGAGCAAGCATGGTTCCAAACGTACAAATCTGAGCGACTTTCTCATATCCATATTTTTGACGCACATAATCCAAAACCTCGTCTCGTCGATTATCGGCAAAGTCCGCGTCAATGTCCGGTGCCGAAGGTCGCTCAGGATTTAAAAATCGCTCAAAAGGCAATTGATAGAGCAGTGGATCGATCGAAGAAATGCCAATAGAAAATCCTACCAATGACCCTGCGGCAGATCCGCGCGTGGTAGTCACAATGCCGTTGGTACTGGCCCAAGTAAGAAAATCAGAAACAATGAGAAAATAAGGACAAAATCCCTTTTGATCAATGATATCCAGCTCATAATTCAACCGCCCCACCTCTTCTTCAGAAAGTTCGCGCTTACGCTTCTCTTGAAGATTTTGAAACGCACGATCTGTCAGTACTTGTCGAAATGACTTCCCTTCCTCAATTTCAAATTTAGGAAAATTCCACTTTCCCAGCTCCAAATCCACCTGACAACGCTCTGCAATAAGACAGGTATTTTCAATGGCCTCAGGAACATCTTTAAATCGCTGTTGCATGTACTCCCCGCTCACCATGGACGCGTCGTAATCAAACTGGTTCATGCGATCAAATTGCTCTAGTGTCTTGCCGCCCTTGATACAGTTCAAAATTTTCCAGGCTTCCACGTCCTGGGGTTTCAAGTAAAACGTATTTTTTGTGGCAACCACAGGAACTCCCAACTCGCGACCTAATCGAATCAATTTTGTATTCGTCGCTTCTTGCTCAGCAATTTCAGGACGATCGACGAGCTCAAGAAAAAAATTCCCTTCCCCAAACGTCTGTACATACCAAGCAATCACCTCTTTGGCTTGCTCCTCTTGATCCATTTTCAACAAATCATCGATCTCACTCAGATGACCACCGGAGAGAACAATCAATCCTTTCGCATGAAGGGCAAGCACCTCTTTATCAATACGAGGCTTATAATAAAATCCTTCTAAAAATCCAATCGAAGAAAGCTTAAGAAGATTTTTGTAACCTTCATTATTTTGCGCCAAACAGACAAGTCGATAGGGCTTGGTATCAATGTGCGCTCGCTTTAAGTGCCGTCCTTCACGTCCCAGGTAAAAATCAATCCCTAGGATAGGTTTAACCCCTGCGTCTTTTGCTTTTTGATAAAACTCAATGGCCCCATACATGGCACCATTATCTGTGATGGCAACAGTGTCCTGTCCAAGTTCCTTCACATGCTTCAAAATTTCCTTTGTTTTAGGCAAAGCCTCAAGAAGAGAGTAGTGAGAATGGGTATGAAGGTGGACAAAACGCGACATATATTGACCCGAGCTTATCATTTCAACGACACAAATTCAAAACCCACCAAAGCATTCACATAAGGTGGGTTTCACCCTACCAATAACCACGTTTTGATACAAATTCTATTTGAGAATCTTGAATTAATCGTTGCAAAATTTCGCTATTTTCTAATTCTGAAATAAATTGAAGATCAATAGATTTTTGTATGAGTTTAGAAAGATCAACACTACTGTCATGTGATTGAAACAATTCTAATGCCGCGCGACGAATGAGAGAGACGATATGAGATTCGTCAAATTTTTTCATTCTATTTTTATTCAAAATAAAAGACCACCTCTCCAGTTTATCTTCCCAATTCTCGTAATAATATCCACCCCCAGAGGTACTTTTAAAATAATATTTCTTTAACTTGTCTACGATTTTCCTATCCGCACGCTCAAGTAGTGAAAAATGTTCTGCATATTTTTTAAATAATTCATCTAAAGCAGATCTCAAAACAAAAACTTTTTCTAAAGAAAAAACATCCGCGTAAGTTCTATCAAGACGTCGCCATCTACGAGCCATCTGACCATAAAACTCAATCGTCAATGGAGTAAATGAAAGAAATAAATCACTGAATTTAATAAAGGAAGCAAAGGCGTCTTTGTTTGGATACTCTCTTTTTTGAAATTGTTTTTCAAACATCTGTGACAACACAAAACGCAACGCTGGTAAAAGTTCTTTTGAAAATGTGAGATCAAGAATATCTCTTTGCTCACCCAAAAAAGAAAAAATCTGGTTAATATCTCCTGAACGTAAAATTTCTGTAAATCGTCCACGCACCTCCTCGTTTTCAATACCGTCTCCAATTTTCTCAATGACCGGCAATAACACATCCTCTGAAGAAATGGTTCCTTTTCAAAATTCCTCAAATAAAGATTCTTCAATAGAAGACAACCGTTCTTTCAACTTCTGTTTTACTTCTTCAGGGTTTGTAAACCCTGACACTTCCAACTCGGCAAGATAAGCCTGCAAAAAAAGACGTTTCGAATCTCTTCTCATTTCATCTCTTCTGTGTTGATCCAGTAACTGTGCCTTGTCTCGAATATCATTATCCGTTTTTAAAGCTTTTAACATTTCGTCTTTTGTCCATAATCCACGTTTATCCAACTGTTCAATCACTCCATCAATTAAAGAATCTAGATCATTCAAATCTGTATAAAATTTCACATCCGTATACACTTGACCTTCCGAAGAAATTTTTGGTGTCATGAGTTCAATAAGAGCTCTTTTTGCAATATCAAATTCTTTTTGTTTTTCTCTTTCGGGATCAACAATCGTTTCTTTTTTTGCGAGATCTCTTGCGAGTCTTTCATACCCTGCTTTTGTCTCAAGAGGTCTACCCTTTGGTTTTAAAGCTTCACGAGCAATGGTTTCTTCCGCGATTCCTTTAATGCGTCTATTTACATCTAACATATCTTTGTCCCTCCTATTTCTTTTTCTTGGTTGATTTTTCTTTCTGAGACGAAGCGGCTTTCGCAAACTTCTTTTCGATCAAATACTCTACCGCTTTTGTAGCCGTATGCATGATGGCACCCAGGGCTGTGGAGGTGTGGTCGAATTTTTGTCGGATACCATCAAGCGCTAATTCCATTTTTGTCATGGTTTCTTGTACTTGAGAGACCGTGTCATTAGCACGTTTAAACAAAATAGCGATTTGCCAAATGAGCCAGAACACTGCGGCGGTAAACCACAAGGCACAAAACGCCAACACGATGTATAAAATATCAAGCGGTGTAAACATATCCTCCTCAATGATTAGTAACTCAGTTATGTTACCTCTTTCAGAAATTAAAATCTATGTATATCTACCTTCTAAAAATTGCATTTCGTAATCTTTATCCAATTCATGTTCTATGACGCTTCTTTGTTCATCTGTAATAAATCCTAATTCTTGAAAATAATCCCCGAGAAAATAATAAACATTTTTCTCTAACTGAAAAATCTCAAGAGTGGCACGACGAATGAGTTGTTTCATTCTAAGTCCATCAAAGGTTTTAAATTTATTCCAATTTCTCGAAAAGAAATAATTTCCAGGATGTTCTCTTGAAAAATAAACTTTCTTTACACGATCAACAATTTTACGATCCTCTTCTGACAAAGGAGGTAATTGGTCAACATATTGGTCATACAACTCTTTTAAAGAAAAACGAATGGAGTCAAAATAAATACGTTCTTCCTTCTCCTCACCATGTTCATAACCAGATGCATCACTCCTTTTAAGAAAATAACCACCCTTTTTAAAGTAGTCACTTCGCGCAGTTCGAATGAATAATTCAGTGGCAAGTGGAGTGAATTGAGGAAAAAATTTACAAAATTGAATAAAAAAAGAAGAGTTGTCTATATATTTCTGTAAATCAAAAGTTTGATGCTTTTTTAATTGTTCTTCCTCTTTTTGTCTATCTCTCCTTCCATGTGAATTTTCTACACATATGGTTGCAAACAACTCATTCTGTTCTTTTAATTGTTTTTCAAAAGCTTGAGATAAAATGAAACGCAAGGTAGGCAAACTTTCTCTTGGAAACGCTAACTTTAAAACTTCCGCCTCTTTTCCTAAAAACTGAACAATCTCAGAAAAATCTCCCTTACGAAAAACGGCACACAACGACTCGCGAACCTCGCGGTTGGCAATCGCCTTCTCTATGGGTTGGATAAACGGTTCAAAAAAATCTTCTGATGAAATCACCTCTCTCCAAAACTCTTCAAAAAATACTTCTTCGATAAATCCTCTTAACCGTTTTTTTAACACTTCTTTAATTCCTTCAATATTGGTTGACTCTGTCACTTCTACTTCCGCAGTATACACTTCAAGAAACAATTTTTTTGCTTCCTGCTTTTCACGCACAAGACGTTGGGTTTCTTTCGTTTGAACCATTATCTGTATAGCAGAATCTTTTTTTAAAAACTCGCGAAGTTGCTCCGGGGTCATATCCTCCCGACTCTGATATCTTGCAACAACACCTTCGATGATTGTATCAATATCTGAAACCTCTGTATAAAGCAATCTTTCATCCTCCAAAATATCTAATACAGCCTTTTTTGCCGCTTCTCGTATTCTTAAAAAAGGCGGAACCTCTGGACTTTTCAGCATGATCAAATCTCTACGGAGTTTTTCAAAGTTTTGTTTTACCTCAAGAGGTCTTCCATCTGGATTGCTAAATTCTTTGGCAATACGTTCCTGCTCAATTTCTTTTATCCTTTCATGAACATCTTGAGGAGGAGGTACAGAACGTTCTACTGACGATGATCTCATATAAAAAATTTGAGGGAATATAATGAGGAAATTCACTACGAGTCATTTACGATCTCATTATAGCTCCAAACATGTTCTCAAGCACCTGACGGATCTTCTCAATCTCTTCATCGACTTCTGCTGCTTCGAGTGTCCGTTCGCTAGACCTAAAAGAAAGATGTACTGCCAGAGACTTCTTTCCCTCTTCAATTTCCTTACCACGATACACATCAAATAATTCAAATACTTCAAGAAGTTGAGAGGTTTGATGAACCGCTTGTGAAATAGATTCCCATTGCGTACGTTCCTGAACTAGAAATGCCAGGTCACGTTTGACGGATGGAAATGAGGGAATGGATTTATATGTTTTTGCAAGAGTAAAAGAGGAAAGAAGCGCTTCAAAATCCAGATCAATCAAAACCGCAACCACATCTATCCCAAAAGCTTGTTCAACGGCACGACTCACCTGTCCGATAGTACCTACATGTTTATCTCCAACCACAATGACGGCGGATCGTCCTGCGTGCCAACGGGTTTGATCTGTCCCAGAGACAAGCGACCATTGACGAATTCCTGTCTGTCCAAATATTCGTTCTAAGATTCCTTTTGCATGAACAAACAATCCTTCTTCCTCTTTGCTGTAGGATCCAATTACCAATCGCAATGATTGCTTAGGAATCGCTCCGATCTGTGCAAGATAGATAGGAGCGAGTTCAAACACATCTGCCTGTGGGATCCTGGCTTGATTGGCTTCAATAGAAGTCAAAAGACTAGGAACAAGACTCGTGCGCATGTATTCCTGTTCGCTATTTAGGGGGTTGCGAAGTTTTACTGCTGTGTGCACATCAATCCCATATTTTTCCAATTGAGACTGCGAGACAAACGAGTAGCTGTAAGATTCTGAAAGACCAGCACCCGCAAGCAGATGTTTGACTCGTCTCTCCCACATAAGGCCTTGATTGGAAAACGCCTGGGGAAGCTCACCCGAAGGGAGCTGTGAAGGAAATTGGTCATATCCGTACACGCGCGCGATCTCTTCAACAAAATCCACGCTGGCTTCTATATCATGATCTCGCCAGTAAGGTACGGTGACCTGATTTTTTTGTACGGTAAATCCAAGACGTTTCAAAATAGCGATCTGGTCTTTTTTGGGTAGCTCAATTCCCATGAGTCGGTTTGCTGCCTTTTCATCAAATGGAAAAACGATGGGTTGATAGCTTTGAGCACTCTCATCAAATATTTTGGAGACCACTTCGCCTCCTGCTACTTCCTTAATCAGTTCAATAGCCCGCAAAAGCGCAGGTTCAAGAGCTTGGGTAGATAAGCCCTTTTCAAATAACAGTTGAGAATCAGAATATAAATTTAACGCACGAGCAGTCCGACGGATAGAGACAGGATCGAAAGCCGCACATTCGATGATGACTCTTGTGGTTGCTTGGGTCGTCCCTGTATCCAGCCCCCCCATCACTCCAGCAATGGCAACGGGTTTTTTTGCATCTGCAATCACCAGCATGTCCGACGAAAGCTCATAGGTCTTTTTATCAAGAGCCACAAATGTTTCTCCTTTGTGAGCACGACGTATCACGATTTTTTGTCCTTCAAGCATATCTGCATCAAACGTGTGCAAAGGCTGACCGTATTCATGCAAAATATAATTGGTGATATCAACAAGATTATTGATTGGTTTGTGGCCGGCAAGAAGCAATCGTTTTTGTAGCCACCAAGGAGAGGGACCCACAATGACTCCCTCAATCACCACAGCGGTATAGCGAGGACATAAGTGAGGTTCCTGAAGTTCAACAGAAAATCCCGCGTCATCTGAAATGTCTTTTCTTTTAGATGTTTTCCAGGTGAATGGGTCTTGCGTGACAGCCGCTCCTTCGCGCGCCTGACCAATGACAGACTTACAATCTGGACGATTGCTTGTCACTTCAATATCAAAAATCACGTCATCCAAATCCAATGCTTGAGCAATAGGTATTCCAGGTTGAGCGTTCGTGATGAGAGAGATGTCCCAAATATCTTTTTCGCCTGCTGGTAATTTATCAAAACCCACTTCTGAGGCAGCACAAATCATGCCGTAACTTTCAACGCCACGAATCTTGGTTTCTTGAAGCTCAATCAAATCCCCTTCTCCGTGCCAACGAACACGAGCACCAGGCAAAGCCACGACCACTTTTTGACCTTCAGATAAATTCTCGCCTCCACACACAATCTCAACGTGTTTGGTTCCAATATCAACAACCGCTACACGAAGTTTATCCGCGTTTGGATGTGCCTTTACTTCAAGAACTACGCCAACAA
>MHBF01000190.1 GCA_001803225.1 Lentisphaerae bacterium GWF2_44_16
TATACACCTTATTGGTTAGGATTTATTCCTATGGATAATATCTCAATAGCACGCAAAATATCAGATGATGAAGCGTTAGCCTTTCTTAAAAAGAAAGGTATAAGCAAAGAGCAGGTATTTAATCTTCCCATAAAAGATGCTCATGATGGCAGAGTTTCAATTCCTGACGCGTCAGCGCCTGAAATATTTGATAAGCTGAAATAATGGTTGCAGTAAATATAAAATACAGCAAATTCGGGAAAACTGCCGACCCTTTAGGCTATCCCGACAGATGGAACAACTTGGCATACTGTAATAATGATAATGTTAATAATATTGATTTGCTATTGTTTCAGTTCACGAAAACAGAATTTGTAAAATTACCTTTTCAGATTAATCTTTAGAAACAAAAATAACTTCGGAAAAAAATATGAACATAATGGGATTGATAACGGCACGGGGCGGTTCAAAAGGTATCCCGGGTAAAAATATATATATCGTTGCGGGAAAGCCTCTTATAGCATGGACAATAGAAGAGGCCCACAAAAGCCGTCTGATGAATAAAACGATAGTTTCAACGGATGACAGCCGGATACTTGAGGTTTGCCGGGAATACGGCGCGGAAGTTCCGTTCATGCGTCCTGCGGAACTGGCCGGGGACAAGTCTTCCCATCTGCAAGTTGTGGAACACGCGGTAAGATGGGTTGAGGAACATCAGGGATACAAGGTTGATTATGTGATGCTTCTTCAGCCGACTACGCCTTTGCGCATTGCAGAAGACATCGACAAAGCCATAAAAATAGCCATGGAAAAAAAAGCAGAGGCTGTATTAAGTGTCAGCCCGTTTAATTTTCATCCCTATTATGCCAGAACTGTTTCAAAAGAAGGAATAATAAAAGACTTCATAAAGGACAGGGAGGATTTTCTTTTTAGACAGGAACTTCCCGCCGCTTATGTTGAAGACGGTTCTATATATCTTATTCGCAGGGATGTTCTCTTTGAACAGCACAGTCTTATGCCATCCAGAATTCACGCTTATATGATGCCGGAAGAACGTGTCCTTGATATAGATACTCCCTGGAATATGCACTTGGCCGGACTTATTCTAAAAGACAGAAATGGAAAATAAAAAAAACGCCGGTTTTTAAGGCCGGCGTTTAAGATCAGACAAATACAATCCTTACTTTGCAGCAGGTGTTGGTGTTGTTGTCGTTGTTGTCTTTGCAGCAGGTACTGTTGCTTTTGCAGCAGGTGTTGTTGTCGTCGTTGTTGTTGTCTTTGCAGCAGGTGCTGTTACGGTTGTCTTTGCAGGTGTTGCTTTCGCATCACATTTTGCATCTGCTGATTTACATCCGGCTGTAAGAGCTAATGCTGCCGCGACTACTGCCGCTGATAAGAGCATTTTTTTCATTTGTTGTTCTCCCTTTGTTGGTTTTAAAAAAAATAAATAACTGTATCTAAAATAATAACTTTTATCGTTTTTTCAAACACATTTCTCACACAAAAAACATATTTTTTAAAGATAATGTGCCGGTTTAACCTCTTCTGCACTTATTCCGTGGAACTGAGAATATATATAAATATTTGCATTTAAAGGCAGAAGCACTTTATTTACAATATATTCTATAATTCAGCTATTGGCAGATGAGGAACATTACATTTTGGCAAGTTTTTTACATTACTCTTCCATAATAATTGTAAGTTTTTTTAACAAGAAAAATTAAACTGTCAACATAATACCATATAGACAGGTGTTGAAAAAGCGCGCCTTTTATCGCTGGAAACAGTTTCGAGCCGGTAATATGTGTTTTTCAAAGGGATATGAGTTATAGAATCCTTGAGAAGTGTTTTATTTCCGGCATCAACATGTTTTAAAATTCTGCCGTTTGCTACTATGGAGAAAGACGCTATTCCCGCGGAATCGGCGATTTTGAAAGACAGTTTTATTTTTGTTTTTTTCCTGATTTCTATTTCAGAACCCATCGGTTTGCCGTCGCAGGAAAAGTCCATGAGAGGCGCTTCACTCGCAAAACAGTTTCCTTTCCGCAGGGACGAAATGATAGAAGACGCTTCAAGCCTGGCCTCGGAAACGCCTGTCCAGACACTGCCGATATCATCGGGGATATGGGCATCACTCCCGCCTACGGCCGTTACACGTTTTCCATCACAGAGCAATTTGTCCCATATCTGAACGGCTTTCGCGTCAAAGGCATCATAGGCACTTATAGTTTTATTTGCCCCGTTCATGACTTCCATTGCAAAATTATCACCGAGCGTCCAGAGCGCTTCAATCTGTTCATCTCTGTACCACTGTGCAGGATACCATCCTGCCGGATGCGGTATCCATACGAAGGGGGCCAGTTTTCCGGCTTTCCTGAAATCCTCAGCAAGACTTTCTTTCAAAGGAGTAAAAAGACGCGAATTATTCAGTAGTCCGATATGTTGATGACAGGCGCCGGGCTCCTGTCCCCATGAAGCGTCTTTATATTTTTTTATTTCACGCTTCTGTTTAATGCTCAGGTGGTCGGTTATGAAAAGAAAATCAATGCCGGCATTTTTTGCGCACTCATAATCTTCAGTCGGGGTGCCGAGCCCGTCACTGTGGTTTGAGTGACAGTGTATGTCAACGGCATGAACTTTGTTTTTGAAAATCTTTTTAGTTTCAAGAAGCCTTTCAGCCATATCTTTTTTGTACATGGCAATCCTGCTGACAAGCCTTTCAAGACGTCTGCGTTTCAAATCTTCCTTTTCGCTCTTCTTCATTTCTGTTTCCTTAATTTGCTTTAAGTATGTAAACGGCAAGAAGACTGGCTTCTCTGCCGCTATGATTTTCAGGGACATGAGCTATGCGCCCGTCAAAATAAAGAGCGTCGCCTTTGCTCATCTTTATGCGTTCCTCTCCCAATATGAAATCCAGGGCCCCGTCAAGGATATAGATGAATTCATCGCCGTCTGTCGATACCATGGAACGCTTTGCGTCAGGTTTCAGGGTAAGAACAAATGTCTCCAGTACGGAGTCCCCGGTCGACTTAACAGTAAGCGGCTGGTAAATAAAACCTTCCGCGTTGTCGCGTTCCACATGTTCTCTTTCATTGGCTTTCACAAAAATATAGGGTTTGGAATTATCCGTGCCGATACCCTTTACGAGTTCTGCCATGTCTATGCTCAGGGAATGCGCGATTTGAGCGAGCACAGGCAGGGACGGAATGGAACGGAAATTTTCGATTTTAGAAAGCAGGCCTTTGCTCAGGCCAGTTTCTAGTGAAAGCTCGTCCAGGGTCATGCCTCTTGTTTTGCGGGCCTCCCGCATCCTTATGCCTACAAGTATCAAATTCGAATCAACATTTTTTTCTCTGCTCATAATATTTATCCCTTTACCATTGCCATGAATAAAACACACAGAAACGCCAGCATAAGCCCTATGGATTTTCTTCTGTTAAGTTTTTCTTTCAGAAATAACACGCCTATCAGGGCACTTACAAAAAAGCTTAATTGAGAGACCGGCAGCACCATGCTGGCTTCTCCCCTTTTCAGCGCCATCATCATAAATACCACTATACCGCAAACCAATATCCCGGAAAATATCCCGAAGGCGCAGGTATTCAAAGAAAACAACGCTTTTTTTCTTTCCGCTGTAAAATGATAGGATACGCCGCTTAAAATCCAAATAAAGCCATTCAAGGCCAATATCAGGTACATGTCAGCGCCATTCTCCAGCCCGCATTTGTAAGTTATTCCCATGCACGCGCGGAAAAGGCTGGCCGCCGCAAGCATCCATAAAGCTGATGCGCTTTCTTTTGAAATTGAAGTTTTTGAAGGCTGTGAAAAAAGTATTACCGCTCCGACAGCCGCCGCAATGCCCATTATTTTCCAAAATGAGATATTCTCTCCGAGAAAAATAAACGCGAGTATCGCCGCAGGGGCCAGATTGAGCCTGTATATCGTGGCGCATATCCCTACTTCCTGCCTTGCCATGGCCTCTATCAGCAGAATGTTCGCAGCTGCCGAAAAAAGCCCTGAAACAGTTCCCCAGAACAGTGAAACCCCGTCAATACCATGAACACTCCACAATCCGTAAAGGATAATAAAAAAAGAAAACCATACAACCCCTATTACGGCAAGATAATATCCGACAGGTCTCCGCCCCGAAGCATAAAGCTTGAAAACCACATCATTGAACGCCGCGCACAAAAGGCTCAGCAAAGCAAAATATAAGGCAGTCATAAGCGGATATTTCCTGAACTGTTAGAAGATAAGTATATCATAATGTTTCATATTTGTCAACATTGTTTACTATAAATAAGGAAAATCTCCGTGACAGTTGTTTTTTTCTTTCAGAGATAATATGGTATGTTTTGAGATTCTCATCTAACGGAACAATGGTATTTATATGGACAGCATAATAGAAAAAGCAAAAGAAGTATTTGATATAGAAATTGAAGGATTGAAGCAGGTAAGGGACAGTCTGGGCGATGAATTCATCCGGCTTATCGATGCATGCGTGAAAACCCTTGACGGAGGCGGCAAAATAGTTTTGAGCGGTGTGGGAAAAAGCGGTCATATCGGCAGGAAAATCGCCGCTACGCTGGCAAGCACCGGTTCCCAGGCAGTGTTTATGCATCCCGTGGAGGCCTTGCACGGCGATCTGGGCATTCTACAGTCCAACGACATACTTGTAGCTTTGAGTTACAGCGGAGAAACCGATGAACTTGTAGCGCTCCTTCCCGCCGCCAAACGGCTCGGCGTAACCATAGCCGCGCTGACAGGTTCCCCTGATTCCATGATGGTTAAATACAGCGATATCGTCGTAAGCATGACTGTATTCAAAGAAGCCTGTCCCTTTAATCTCGCTCCTACTACGACAACTACGGCATTGCTGGCCCTGGGAGACGCGTTTGCCATGGTGCTTCTCAAAATAAGAGGCTTCACAAAACAAGATTACGGGCGGCTTCATCCCGGCGGCTCAATAGGCAGGGCTGTAACTCTGCGTGTCTGCGATATAATGCGCACAGGCGAAAGACTGGCCATTGTGCATCCTGAAACAACTGTCAAAGACTCTCTGCTGACAATGACAAAAGCCAGATGCGGTTCAGCTATCATTGTTGACAATGAAAAACACCTTGTCGGTATTTTTACCGATGGCGATTTCCGCAGGCACGCGGAAAATGATTTGAGAGTGCTTGACAAAAAAGTCTCGGAAATAATGACTTCAAATCCGGCATCTCTGCATTCTGATTCCCTTGCGATTGAGGTACTTAAGATAATAGAAAATAAAAAAATCGATGACATAATCGTTCTCGACGCTGATAATAAAGTCGCCGGACTGGTAGATATTCAGGATTTGCCCGGCCTCAAGTTAATGTAAATATTATATTACTCAATTCAGGAATTTTAAGGATGACAATTGCTTGCTTGAAAAAATATCTGTGCCCCTTTTTCACAGCGGCGTTTTTTCTCTGCCTTTTTGATATCAGCGCTGATAATGCTGAGGCCAATAATGAAATTCAATCCGGGCTGGAAAAATTTAAGAAAGAAGACTATAAAAGCGCCGCCAAGGATTTTCTGGCCGCTGAACTTTTCGCAGACGACGTTTCACTGAAAGCAAAAGCTGTCAAGGAAGCCGCAAAAGCCTACAGAAAAGCCGGACTTAAAAATAAAGAATTTGATTGTCTGGAAAAACTTCTTGAGGGTTATCCTTCGCATATCAATTATCCCCAGGCCGTTGACCGCGAGTTTGAAATAGGCAATCAGGTATATGAAGGCGACTTCGACCCCCTTTTCGACTGGCTGCCATGGTTCAAGGACACAAACAGAATAATTGAAATTTACGAAAAAGCCCTCAAGCACGGCCCCTTTTCAAAATATTCACCTGAAGCAAAACTGCGCCTCGGCCGCATCTATCTGGACGCCAATAAAATAGAAGAAGCCCTTAAAACATTCAGAGAAATAATAAAAATGTACCCGAATACCATTCAACAGAAATACGCCTACCTTGAGCTTGCCAACACTCTTATGCAGCTTTCGCGTTACGGCGACGGCGATGGAAAACACGGCAAGGAAGCCAGGGAGGTTTTAAAGGCTTTTCTGGAAAAATACCCTAAAGATCCCGAAACAGGCTGGGTCAAGCAGTCGCTTCTGGAATCAAATGACATTTCCGCTAAGAGACTCTACGGCATAGCCCGTTTTTATCACAAAATAGACAGAAATGAACCCGCCTCCAGATATCTTAACGATATCCTGAAAGAATATCCTGACGCCGATATAAGCGATGATTCAGAGGAACTCCTCTCAGGTATAGACAAGGAATATGTGCCTCCTATGGAAAAACTTAAAAAACCACTCAAATACCAGCTTTATGAGACTCAGCCTCTGCCTGGCGAAGAGGAAGCCGTGATAGCAGTTCCCGAAAACAGTGAGGGAAAATGGCTGCTCCCCATAAAAGATAAAGGCTTTGACACTCAGATCAAAATAAAAAGAGAAAATATAGACAATTTGGATAATAAGGACTTATGATTATGAAAATTTATCTTTCGTTTTTTTCGCTTCTTCTTTTTTTGATTTCCGGCTGCGGCTATCATGCCGGTTCAATAATGCACCCGCAAATCAAAAGCATAGCTATCGCCCCTGTGGTAAATGATACTCTGGAACCCAATGTTGCCGCTGAAATGCGTGCGGCCCTTTCCGAACGTTTTATGGTTGACGGAAGCCTTAAAGTAAAAAGTCTTCATGAGGCCGACTGCATCCTTTACTGCAGGATTACAGAAGCTAAAACAACCGCTACACAGGAAGATACGAAGGACAATGAACAGAATTATCGTCCCGCCGAATGGGGCGTTCAGGTAATAGGAGAATTTTCCGTAATCATTCCCGGAAGAAGAGATCCGCTTATATCCACAAGAGGAATTTCAGGTACTGCCCTTTACCAGGTACTTGCGGATTATGACATAACAAGACGCAGAGGCGTTTATATGGCCTGCTGGAATGCCGCCGGACAGATAGTCCAGTACACAACCGAAGCCTGGTAAATTACTTTTTGAATTCCTTATGGCATAACGCCGGAATTATCAGCAGTATCGCCGCGAAACCACTTGTCATGCCGATTACGGAGCTCAATCCAAGTGAAAAAAGCGCCGGATGCCCGCCAAACATAAGCGCTCCAAGTCCCGCTATTGTCGTAAGTGCCGAAAATGTTACCGCGCCTCCGCTGTTTTTCAAATAGTCTTCTCTGTTTTCCGTTTCTATCGCGGATATCAGGAATATGCAATAATCTATCAGCAGTCCAAAAATGAAAATGGAAATTATGCAGTTCATGACATTCATTTTAATTCCCAGCCAGCCGAGAATTCCCAAAGTCCATACTATGCTCAAGAGCAGCGGCAGAAAACTTATCAGATATTTTATGTTTTTCCCATAATTTCTCACTATGATGAAAACCAGCAGCAGTGAGATTATTCCTATCTGTTTAAACTCCTTGTATATCAAATCCATAATATGTCTGACAAAGGCCGTTCCCTGATAAACTATCGCGCCGGGAATAATTTCACTTATCCTCTGCTTAATGGTTTCAAAATCATTCGGTGAGGAAGTGCCGAGTTTTGTGATTATGAATGTCTTCCCGTTTTTTTCCGATATCATGTTGGAGAGAATATTTTCCATCATGGTATTTTTGTAAATTCTGGACGGCCGATAATGGAGAAATGGCTCAGAAAGCCCCTTTATGAAATCATTAAAAACTTCTTTTTTCATTCCGTATTTTTCACAAAGATTTTTTATTCCCGAATCCAGTTCTGAGAGTTTTTTCTCATTCCAGAAATTTTTCCAGCGCAGATTGTTTTTCTGTACCGCATGCCAACTGGGCAGAAGAGGCGAAACGGAACAGAAGGAAGCTATTCTGCCGTCAGATTTCATTTTTGAAAGTTCATAATAAAGCCGTTCATTCACGCACAGGGCGCTGTCAAGGTCCATCCCCTCTACAGCTATTGTCCCTGAGGCCGTCGGGTCTCCGAAAACACTGAAGACGGTATCCCTGTTCCTAAGCGTTTTCTCCGATGCCGCATTCAAGTTGTTCATATCGCCGTCAAATTTCAGGCGCAGAACCCCAGGCAATGCCGCCGCTGTCATAATAAGAATAACGATAAAAACTACTTTTCTCTTTTCAGCAACAAGATCAAAAATAATTCCGCAGAAGGGATTTAAATCCAGAAAAGGTTTTTTCTTGACCGGTTTAAGATGAAATGGGACAAGAAGCGGCAGCACTGTCATTGAAAAAACCGCGGCAGCGCATATCCCGGAAATCGCAAAAAGCCCCAATTGCCTGTAGCCCGGAAGCCCGGAAAAAAATAGTGCCGCAAAAGCCGCCACAGTCGTAAGAGCGGCGATTATAAGAGGGCCGCTTATGTTTTTAAGAAGCTCCTTCAGCTTGTCTTTTGTCCCCTGACAGGAACCTTTATCAAGATGATAGAGAATATGAATTCCGTAATCAACGCTTATCCCCAAAAGTATGGCGCCGCATCCTATTGATATTGCCGAAACCCAGGGCGAAACACAAGTTACCAGCCCAAGCGCGAAGGAGCCGCCGAAAAGGGCAGGGAGCAGTGTCAGCAGCACCAGCAACGGTCTGCTGTAGAAAAGCAATGAAAATATTATTATCGCAATGCTTGAAACCGCTATTGATATCTTTGCGCCACTCTTCATCTTTTCAGCGTTTTCCACACTGAAACGATGCCCTGACAAATACGATATCCTGACTTTTTCAGCGTCTGAAATTTTCGCTGTTTCGCCATCCATTAAATTCGTCAGCCCCTTTGAAAACTCAATGTCCGAAGACGCTTTGCGCGGCTTGGCGAATATTACAAGACTTTTCCCGTCTTCAGTAAAAAGCCTTCCTCTGCAAATCCTGAGCGGTTTTCCGAACGCCCTGAAAGAATTCAGTTCATTCATCACAAAACTGTCTATTCCAATGGGATCTTCCTTAAACATTTTTCCCATCATCGGGACAGGCGCTTCCGTAAGAGTTTTTTTCCAGCCGTAAAATCTCCTATTCATTTCATCAGGTTTAATTTTCTGTTCAACATCTTTTCTATAGTCATCACTGAAAATATTCGCCCTGTTTTTCTTTAATATCTCCATAACTTTTAAGACATCGTCATAATTCCAGTTTTTGTTTATCTTCTCAAAAAAACCTGATGAGAAAAGTTTTTCCGAAAGCGTGTCTGAGACAGAAACAAGTTTATCTTCACTGCCGTTATCCAGAACGATTATCATGATGTCCATCAAATCGAATGCGTCAAGCAGCTGTTTATATCCGGCTACTTCCCTGTCATTGTCGGGAAGGAGTCGGAGAAAGTTTTCATCAAGCTTCATTCTTGTCGCCGCCAGTATGGAGAGTACCCATATCGCCGCCGCTACCAATATCACAGCCGGCCTGTGCCTGAAAATAAAATCGAAAAACCTTGCCTTTTTATCTTTCATCGACACCGCCTGTTTGTAAATTATCCGTGGAGGGTTTTGCTTCGTCAAAACCGTTCTCAGTCTTTGTTTCCGATACCAATTTCAGAAGTTTTATTTCAAACTGATAATTCCAGCGGTAATTGTGGACTCTTATCTTAGCGGGAACAAGCCTGTCGCCAAAACAGCGGTAATCTGAAAATACGACAGTCCTGAATATTTCCCCGTCCTTTACCGAAAGCGCTTCATCAGGGCAAATACTGTTTTTGCGGAACATGTAAACGTTAAAATTTTTCCAGTCGCGAGTACTGACCAAGTCCCTGTGTATCTCGCTCTGTTCTACTACGAACGCGGTATCGAAATTTCTTTCGACATAAAGAAATTTCAGGTCGTCTATCATACCGTCAAGCAGAGGGCCTTCCGGTATCGCGTCAGGCTTGTAAAGCAGTTCCTTTTTATTTTTTTCAACGGAAATCTCAAATATTTTTCCGCCCATGTCGCCGAATGCCACGCCCTTGAAACTGTCTTTTCCATCCCTGGAAAAATATCCAGTAAAATCGTATTGGTATCCATAAACAGTGAGAAGCACCCTGTGGACCATTTTGAATTCTTCGGGATATTCTTCTTCCAAACCTGATACGTAGGAATTTACGGGCCCGTCATCATACAATATATATTTTTTCTCATATAAATATTGAGGCGCAACGCAGCCGCAGAGAAAAAGAAACGCTGTCAGAATAAAAAATTTCATTGCTTTCATGTTCTTAAAAATGGGGGGCTTTCTCCGGTTTACTCAAGTCGAAAACAACCGCCGGTATTTCCGGGTTTATCTTTTCATCGTAAAATGATATTTTTATGAAATCCTCTTTTGATTCGCGTATCGTTACCGAGCTTATGCGGTTAGTGTCTTTTCTCGCGGAAAGCTCAATGGCTTTTATATTTTTGAGCATCTCTTCGGACTTTGGAGTAAGCACAAGCAGATTATCCTTTTCGCCTTTAAGAACACTCAGGGCGTAAACGTCTCCGCTCTTTGAAAAATCACCTTTCATCCATGCCGTTATCTGGGAGAGTATTTCCATGAGGATATCGCTTCCTCCGAGATTAAGCTTGCGCAGCAGGCCTTTTTCATCGGCGTCAAATTTGGCGACGCCTCTGCCGTTGTAAATCAGGATTGACTGATACGGCCCATATATTTCCCAGCGCAGTTTCGAAGGGTATTCAAAAAAACATACCCCCTTTGCCATAAGCGGATCAGTGAAAAGAGAAAGATGTCTTTCCTGTGTGAATTTTCCCGCCAGCCTTTTGATGCCTTCAAGAGAAGTTTGCAAACTGCTCAGAAACTCTTTCTGTTCAGTCTCATTAAGCTTGACGTAATCCGCGCGCGCGGACGCAATGCAAAACATAAACAATAAAAGGAATAATCGTTTCATCCTATTTTTCTCCGGTTTCATATAAGTTTAATTCGCCATCCCCGGAATATTCCGCGCAGAGAACAGAATTTTCCTCTGATAGAAGCGCCGCCGCTATGCTTAAAGCAGTAGCGCACGGAAATGCCCCGTAGAGATGCGAATGCGCTCTGACGGGAATATTTCCGGCGTTGATTTTGGCGTAGGTTTCTCCTTCGCCGTTGTTTCCATTCGCGGCAAGAAAAAGCGCCTTTATGTTTTTGCCGTCTTTCAGTATTGAATTGCTTTCATCAATCCCGACTCTGACGGATGTTTTTTTGAGAACGCCGTATTTTGAAGGCTTTTCCCCATTCGCCAGAATAAAAACGGCAAAACCTTCTCCGGGAAGATACGAGCATTTATCAAAGTCCAAAGGCTGAATTCCGGAAGGCGCAATTCCGTTGAGCATCCGCGCCGTAGCGTATCCTCTCAGCGGACAATATTCGTCGCCGGCCCCGGCAATGACTGTATCGACAATTCCATTTTCAATCCATGAACGCGCAAGCTCCAAAACTCCCGATACGGTATGATTGAAAGCGCTGAGCGTCTGGACAGGCCCGTCAATTCCCATTTGTATCGAAACCTGCGCCGCCGGGGAATTGTGAACGGATGCGGCAAAATGAAGAGGCGAGGCGCATTTGTCTCCGTCATCAATCAGGCTGTCCTGAAAAGCGAATGTCGTATTCAGAGGCCCGAAAGCGCTTCCGAAAATTATTCCCGTCCTTCCCATATCTTTCAGAGCGATGCCGGAATCTTTTATCGCGTCAAAAGAAGCGAGAAGCGCCATGCGCGTAAATGAATCAATTCTCCTGAGCGCCCTCTGCGGCATGAAATTCTGAAGCCCGGAACTGTCCGCCCTGTAAACGGGAAATTCCGCGACTTCGATAAACGGTTTTCCGTGTCCTTCAAGCCCTGCCCTGAATTCGTCAATGCTTCCACCAAGCGCCGAAACCGCTCCCATGCCGAGTACTGAGAGGACCATGTTTCAGCCCTCCTTTCTGAAGATAAGGCAGGAGTTGCCTCCGCCAAAGGCAAGCGAGTTGGAAACAGCATAACCAGAATCTATTTCAATATTTTCCGTCGTGGGAATTATGCCGCACGCTTCATCATAATCAGTAAAACCCGCCGTCGCCGGAAGCCTGCCGTCGAGCAATGAACGCAATGAAAAAACCGCTTCTATCGCCCCCGCCGCCCCGAGCGTATGGCCTGTGTAGGATTTGCTGGAAAATACCGGAACTTCAGAGGGGAAAAAAGATTTTATGACATTTCCTTCCGCCCTGTCGTTGTCTGGAGTGGAAGTGCCGTGCGCGTTTATGAAAGCCGTTTTATCGGGTGAGATTCCGGCCTGTGCGAAAGCCATTGACAAAGCTTTGAGAAGGCCTTTTCCCTCCGGATGCGGTTTTGTCGGGTGGTAAGCGTCGGAGCATGTCCCGTATCCACAGATTTCGCCCAGTGACTTCCGCTTTCTCTTATTATTTTCGAGAATGAGAATGCCCGCGCCTTCTCCCAGATTAAGGCCGTTTCTGTTTTTATCAAACGGACGGCAGGGCGTTCCTGATGAAATAAGCAATGATATGAAACCGAGATAGGTAATCCGCGAAAGCTCATCCGTTCCTCCGGCGATAGCGATATCACAGATACCGTCGCGTATCCATGAAGCCGCGATCCCTATCGCGTCGGTACCGGAAGCGCAGGCGTTGACTGGACATGAAACGGGGCCTTTCAAGTCGAGGGCCTTGCTAATGTTCAGAGCCGGGTTGTTACTCAAAAAGTCATGGATTGGTTTTATATCCGGCTTTATTCCCGCTTTAAAATCTCTGTAAAATGCTTCATTATTGAGGGTACAGCCGACAGTAGTCCCGATACAGACCCCGACATTCTTCCCGTTAAGTTCTTTTTCACTGAGGCCGGCTTGTTCCAAAGCTTCATGAAGCGCTTTCCAGGCCAGTTTTACAGTACGGCTGCCGGGCAATTTATCAGAGAGATTTTTTACTTCAAAAACAGGGTATTCCGTGTCGAGGGAACTTTTTATGAGTACCGGCGGAGAACAGTTTCTGATTCCCGCGTACATTGAAACCATTGAGAGGTCAAGCGTATTTCCGGCGGCGCATATAGAGCCAATACCTGTAATGCTGACGGCATTTCTCATTATTTTCCCTGATGTAAACGAATATAAGCGGCAAGGGTTTTTATGGAACGGAAAGCTTCTTTGGCTTCCTCCATTTCTTTTATTTCCACGTTGAAGTTTTTCTTTATCAGCACTACCAGTTCAACGGCGTCAAGCGAATCCAGGCCGAGGCCTTCACCGAAAAGCGGGGTGTCTTCGTTAATCTCGTCCGGCGAAACATCTTCCAGTTTCAGGCCGGAAATAATTACTGATTTCAAATCGTTTTCAAGACTCATTATTTCACATCCTCAATTTCAAGCTGATATTATAGCTCATTATTTCCTATTTTCCCAGTTCCTTAAAAGAAAATCCCAGACTGGCCCCCTGTAACCCTGATCGTGAAAGGCCTTGATTATTCTCATGCTCTTTTTTTCCCACGGATAAACCCTGTCCATCCGGGAGTCAAAGGATTTCAGAATGGCGTCGTTCATAAATTCCGGCGTTATATCGGGAGAAAAATAAAAAACCGGGCTTAAAAGGCTCCTGTCTTCTGTTACAAAACCTTCGTCAATGGCTTTACGGTGTATATGTGTGCCGGGAAAAATCCGTATTCCAAGGGACGCGAAAACCACGGCTTTTTCAAGTTTTGAAATATTTTCCAGCCCTTCCATGACACTGTCCCGCTTTTCGCCGGGCCCGCCGAAAATAATAAAATGCGAATTGGCTATCCCGTGAGAGGCAAAAAGGTTATTTGCGGCTCCGACGGTTTCCCAGTCAAAGTCTTTTTTCATTCCTTTCAGGGTAGTGTCGCTGGAACAGTCCGTTCCCCACTCAACGGCCCTCAAGCCGGAGGCTTTCAGCATTTTTACTTCATCGTCCGTAAATTTGCCGGGCCGGAAAAAAGCCATCCATGGAATGCTGATATTTCGTTTCAGCATTTCCTCAATTATCAGCATGTAACGGCCTTCAACGTCGTTGAAAACCGAATCGGTCATGAAAATATAATCCGCCTTGTACTTTTCCTTCAGCTCGATTATTTCTTCAATCACCTCGTTTACCGGACGAAAACGGTATTTGCGGCCCTCAAGAAGGGGATAACTGCAATAGGCACACCTGTGAGGGCATCCTCTCTTGGTCTGAATATTGAGCATACCGCCTTTGTTCAGGTAAAAATCCGCAAGCACAGGATTTCTTGTCAGCGAATGAAAATCGTCGCATTCAGGATAATCGCGCGCGTATAATATTTTTCCCGGCGGCGGATTGCCGTTTTTTATGCTTTCAATCAGTGATGGAAAAACATTTTCACCCTCTCCGACTATTCCGTAATCCGCCTCCAGTTCATTGAGCATTTCCACCGGGAAAAGTGAAAAAGCGCTGCCGCCTATGACTACCGGAACTGAACTGAAACGCCGTATTTCCCTTATGATTTCCTTGTAGTGATGAAGATATGTTTCCTGTTCGCCGTAATTGATATTATCAACGTTTCTGATGGAAATTCCTATTATGTCGGGCTTATGAAAATTGAGCACCCGTTGAAGTTTTTCGACCGAGTTTTCAGCGACCATGAAATCCCATTCAATAACCTGAAATCCTTTTTTGCGCATGGAATCCGCGAGCATAGCCATGCCCAGCGGATAAACCGGATAAGGCTCTTCGGTAAGATTGCACGATATGAGAAGTATCTTAGACATTTTTCTTTTTTTCTGTCAGGCGGCTTTAAACGGCCTTATGGTTTGGCGGAGTTCCTCTTTATAGGCCCCAGAAAATCGTACTGTAATATTTCCCCTGAGTGTACCGGGCTGAGTTTTTTAGTCTTATTCATAATCCGTTCTCCTTCTAATGATAATCCGCTATTCAACGTCAGAGGCTTTTCCATCCTGCCATTTAAAACATATTCGCCACTGATCATTGATCTTATATGGAAAACATCAGATTAAATATTTTTTCCGTTTCCCCGCATTTAAAATTATTTATCATACAATCACAGTTTTCTTCATTTATAATGATATAACTAATTCCGTTAAATGCAACGCGTTATACAATGAAATCAGTAACACTATTCTTTTAATAATAATTTTCTGAGATCACCTCGTTCACTAACTAATTCAAGCGCTATTTACCGCATCTTGTTCTAATTATCTTACAAATTTCACCTAATTGATTTTTCTCAGCCCAATTATTCCATATAAATAAAAAAGCGCCCATGCGAGCACTCGGAGGTCACCCCGTAGGGCGTTGCCTGCGGAAAGTTCCTTACTGAAAACGGAAAAAACCGGATAAGTTCAACGAGTTTATTACATGAAAATATCCAATTGGAAAAACTCTACAAGCCCCAGAGGTTCTTAATATGGCTAGTATTTGTGAATATATCCAAGCTGATTCATTTCAGGTCTTTTCTGACTATGTCGCCGGGGAGAGTTGAAAGGTCCGGCCAGATTTTGCGGCCGGGATATATACCGGTATGAATTCCCGTGTGAACGTTGTCACCTATAATTGTTCCGAATTTGCGGCGTCCGGTGTCCAGTATTTTTCCATCTACCGCCGACTGATGATTTTTGCCGTCATGCCTGAAGTTTGCCGTTATCGTACCGGCGCCGAAATTTGTTGACGGACAGATTATCGAATCTCCGATATAACTCAAATGCCCTGCGCTTACTTTGTTCATGAGTATTGAGTTTTTGATTTCGACAGCCTGTCCCACGTGGCAGTTGTCGCCTATGTATGTGGCGCCCCTGATGTAACAGTTCGGGCCGATTTTGGAGTTCTCGCCGATTATGACGTTGCCTTCCATGTAAACACCGGGAAGTATGACGGAGCCTTTGCCCAGTATCAGATGCCCGTCAATTGTTACGTTTTCCCTGACTTTTCCGGATATTTCGTCTCTGTCGATGGCGGACATCAATTCCTCATGCACTGACAATATATGCCAGGGATATTTTATGATAAGCGACTTGTCATCAAGTGGAAATTCTTCCGCGTTATTCCTGTCTCCTTCATTTTCCAGAAGCCATGCCAATGGAGGGCCGTCTTCACTTTTTATGACGGAAGGTTTTTCATGTTTAAGAAAATCCGAAAGGAGCTTTTCCGATATCCAGAAATTTTCGGAAACGCTTAAAATCCTTGAATCGTTTTCCGGCACAAGACGGCTTATCCTTTTAAGGAGGGCTTCTTTGAGAGGAATTCCCGCGACGGGATATTCACCGATAGTTCTTTTACATGTCAGAGGTTCGAGGAAACTTTTATTTCCCTGGTATTCATGAATTATGATTTTCATCAGCAAAGTTCCTTCTCAACTACATCGCCGATTTTTTTGACCCATTTTTTTACATCATTTTCCTGCTTGGCTTCAACAAGTATCCTGATCTTGTTTTCCGTACCCGAATAACGCACTACTGTGCGTCCGTGCCCGTCGAGATCCCGTTCAGATGCCGCTATGATATCTCTGAGGGCCGGTATTTCCTCAATTGGAACTTTTTTAGTTACCTTTATATTTTTGAGGGTTTGGGGATATTCAGACATGAAATTTGCCAGTTCTGAAAGGGTTTTCTGTCTGGAAATCATAAGCTTCAGAACATGCAGGGCAGTTATAATGCCGTCCCCGGTAGTCGCGTAATCCATGAAGATGACATGTCCGGACTGTTCTCCGCCGAGATTGTAATTTTTCTCTCTCATCAGTTCTATGACGTTTCTATCACCGACAGCGGTTATCCCGACATTTATGCCCGCCTCTTTCATCGCGTTATGAAGCCCCATATTGCTCATGGTTGTAACAACTACGGTATTGCCGGAAAGCGCGTTCCTCTCCTTAAGATCAAGAGCGCACATGCCTATTATGCGGTCGCCGTTGACTTCATTTCCTCTGGAGTCGCAGAATATCACCCTGTCGGCATCCCCGTCAAGCGATATGCCAACATCGGCTTTGTGGGCGACAACGAGGTCTGAAACATTTTTAATATATGTCGCACCGCACATGCGGTTTATATTGTAACCGTCCGGTTCTGTCGCTGTCTTGATGACTTCCGCGCCAAGTTCCTTGAGTATGAGCGGAGCTATATAATAGCCTGAACCGTTGGCGCAGTCCAGAACGACTTTAAGCCCTTTCAGGCTCTTGTTTTTGATGGAACTTTTAGCGAATTCTATATAACGTCCCCTTGCGTCGTCTATGCGGTAAGCCTTGCCTATCATTTCGGTGCTTATGTGGGCACTTTTTATTTCGCCCCTGAGAACATGTTCTTCAATATCGTTTTCCACTTCATCGGGGAGCTTGAAACCGTCCGGACCGAATATCTTGATGCCGTTGTCGTCGGAAGGGTTATGTGAAGCGGTAATCATTATGCCGCAGGCGGCGCCCATGGATTTGGTAAGATGCGCTACTGTCGGGGTAGGCATGGGGCCTATCTCGAAAACATCCATTCCCATGCTGACAAGCCCGCTCGCAAGCGCCGATTCGAGCATGTAACCCGAAAGCCTGGTATCCTTGCCCACAATCGCTTTTAACGAACCATGTCCCTCCGCTCCGAGGACATGCGCTATGGCCTTTCCCACCTGCAAAGCGATTTCCGGCGTTATCGGATATGTATTGGCTTTCCCTCTTATTCCGTCTGTTCCAAATAACTTTTTCATATTTTCCGTCTCATTTTTACCGCTGTTAAATATAATCTATTACGATAATATTAAAATGCCCTTATAACAAGGCGAATACCCGATTTATAAACCGGGTTTCAGTATTATTTTTCGTCAGGATTATAAAAAAGCATCTCATCCGCTGTTTTATATTTTTCTTCTCCGGGGGGCTTAATCAATATTTCAATGTCTTTTTGATATCCCTTTGCGAAGATATCTATACGGACAGAGTGCAAACCCGGTTTCAATATTACGTCTCTGATATTGCGTCTGTCATTATCTTTAAGCGTATCAATATGGACTTTGAAATTAACTTTTTTATTGTTTATGCTGAAAGAATATTTTCCTTCTTTTTCAATCTTCAGATAACCCCTGAGAGTGAAGATGGCATCTTCATTCCACTCGAAGCCGGATACCTTCATGCTATTAACAATCCGGTTGGAAAAAGGCACCATAAGCAAAGTGTCTGGTATATAATTTACAGCGGATCTCCATGCGCCTTTGTAGAAATTCAACTTAATTCCAGGTTTTAGAGCGGGAAGCGGTTCGGGAAGCGCTTCATATTCTTTAATTTTAACCGGAGATTTTTTAATTTTCAACGTTCCCATATCCACGGGTTTTAAAATTTTATCCTGTTCCAACGCAAGAATGCAAATGCTTGAGGGAAAATCCGATTTTGACTGGCTCATCAGGATATATATAAGCTTATCGGAGACAGCAGAGCCGATCATATATTTATATTCCGGTGAAAATGATTTAGAATCCACGCGAAATGTCTGTCCGCTTATTTTACGATCACCGGTATCAAGGGCTTTGATGTCAAAGGCCGTTCCATCCAATTGCAGTATTCTGAATATTTTCGTTTCGTTTCCGACAACTGTTTTTGAATTCATAAAATTTGAATATTCCGGAGCCTGCATGTTGCGGCCGACCATTTCAACAAATAACCATCCGATATTAAATTGTTTCAGTGTCCCGTCGCTAGTGTTGAAAACAGGGTACTTCAGGTCCCGTATGAAGTATTCCGCATTTATAACGCCGACACCTTTTCTCTTGTAATTGCAAGTCCATTTATTTTTTTCAATATCAAGCTGATAAAAAGAGGAATTCCAATGCCCCGTATCCCCGCTGACTATGCATGAAACAAGTATTCCGTTATCCGAACACGCAAGCGTAACAGGGAGCCAGACGGGACAATTATCCAAAGGAGAAAGCGGTGGATTGCGCCTGCTGGCGGCAATAATCTTCATATTTCCGTTTTTTATGTCAATCCGCACAAT
>MHBF01000191.1 GCA_001803225.1 Lentisphaerae bacterium GWF2_44_16
CCGCTAAAAAGGCTTTCAGTCTTAAACAGTTTCAAAAGGCCATGGGCGATATCGTCTTCCCATGCGAAAAAAGATTTATCGACGAAGCCCCTATGGCCTATAAAAAAATTGAAAAAGTCATGTCCGAACAAAAAGACCTCGTAAAAATAATTTACAAACTCACCCCCCTGGCCGTCGAAAAAGGGTGACGGTGCCGAAGGCACTTTTATTGTTTTCGCTCTGCTTGCGAAAGGAGACGGGGCCTTTTTTTTGCAATGGCGCCCTTTTTCCCTCAGAGGACAGGAAAGAGCATAGAGATTTTCCTTTTTTTTCATGATTCTCTATTGACAAACGGTCAAAAGTACTATATAACTATATAGTAGTATAGCACAATGGAAAATATGAGAATGAACAAAAAACATTATGACTTGCCCAAATATCAGAAGATAAGAAGTTTTCTTCTGGAACAGCTTTCCATCGGAAAGTTTGAAAAGGGAAACAAGTTTTATTCTGAGATGAAAATAGCGGAAATGCTGAAAGTCTCACATCTCACTGCCAGAAAGGCGCTCAGCGGCCTGGAAGAGGAAGGTTATCTGGCAAGAGAGGCCGGCGCCGGAACTTTCGTAATCAGGATACCTGAAAAACCGTGCCGTCCGAGAATAGTGGAAACATGTAATATAGGAGTTCTTTCAGGAGAAGCCGCGATAGAAAGCACCGCTGTAGGAAAAGTACTTTCCGGTATCCACAAAGCCGCTTCCGACAGGGGGTATATGATATATCTCGCCCATAAAGCGGTTGATACCATGCTAAAAGCACAGGTTGAAGGTATTATTGCTTTCGGTATCTTCAGCAATAAAGATATCGAAAAATTAAAGGAATCAGGAATTCCGACTGTAATGATGGGGGCTTATGAAGGAAAAGGCGTTAATTTTCTCATGGCTGACTATTTCAGTACAGGTTATAATGTGGCACAATATTTTACAGAATTAAATCATGAAAATATAACTCTGGTAGGTTCCAGTGCTGACTCTTACGTAATACACAAAGCCTTACTTAAAGGAATTCATAAAGCCTTTGACGATTCGGGGAAAAATATAAAAAAAATAAATGCTTTTCCCAGAGAAAAGGACTTCAGCTCATTGGATAAACTGCTTTCCTCCGCTCAACGGCCTACTGCTCTTTTGCTGCTCGACTGGGACAGCGTTATGCCTGTCTTTCAATTGTTGAATAAAAAAGGTTTGAAGATACCTGAAGACATTTCCGTAATGGCTTACGGCGATACAGCGCTTTCCATGAATACAGTCCCGAATCTCACGGCAGTGAGGGTTTTTTCAGAAGAAGGCGGGAAGATGGCTGTTGAGCTTTTATGTGACGTAATTAAGAATCCCAACTTGGAACCCCGCGGGATTTTACGCAAGACAAAAATAATTGAAAAGGATTCCTGCAAAATAAAATCAAATAAGGAATGAGAATGAAAAAAATATATTCAGCCATTATAACACCGCTTACCGAAAATGGAGACATTGACATAAGTTCTCTTGAACGGATGATTGAAAGAAATTTAAAACATAGTCTTGACGGATTTTTTTTCCTGGGTTCAATGGGAGAATGGTCGCAGTTCACTGACGAAGTTAAAGAAAAACTGATAAGTGAGGCCTGCCGGATTATCGGAGATAAAGCAGATATCTTGGCGGCACTGAGTTCCACGAGTCTTACAGGAACTCTGGAAAACATGAAGAAACTTTCAGAATATCCCGTAAAAAGTTTTGTCATCACGATTCCTCCGAAGCCACTGAGTTTTATTGACCCTATTGATTTCATCTTTGAGGTCGCCGATAAATCAGATCGTTCAGTTTATTTCTATTATCTCCCTGGAGTCATCGGCAGGTGTTTAAGTTATGATGAGTTTGACAGAATACTTTCGCACCCTAAAATCATAGGCATCAAAAATTCATCCGGCCAAATGCGAACAAGAAAAGAACTGCTGATGCTCAAAAAGAAACACGACTTCAAACTCTTTGAAGGCGACGAGTGGGCTGTTGACGAAGCCCTGATGATGGGATGTGAAGGAGCTTTGGTCGGGTTGGGTACGCTTGCTTCAAAGCCTTTGAAAGCAATAGCGGCGGCGGTGGATGCCAGAGATTATCCGAAAGCCATGGAAATACAGGAAGACCTCGTAAGGGTATTCTGGGGCATTTATGGAAAAGATCTTTCCAATGTGTGGATAGGCCAGAAATACGCGCTGGAAAAACTTGGTATTTTTTCCACACATAAAACTCTGATTCAGGGTGAAAACGTTCTCACACCGCAACGCAAAAATGAAATAGAAAAATGTCTTGCCGAATACAAAGACTTTCTGGATTGAGGTAAGCTTATGAGATATAAGGAAACAGGACAGGTACATCTGGATTTTCATGGCGCGGTCAATACGACAGTCGAATACATAGCCGGAAAATACGGCGCGGATGCCCTTCATGAAATTTTCTTCGCCACAGGGCGCGATGTTTATAAAGATATCAGAGAGCATTTGCAGAAAGGCGATACCAGTGAACTGCTGAATTACTGGAAATATTTTTTCGACCGCGAAAAAGGGGACTATGAAATAAAAGAGGAAAACGGAAAGATTGTCCTTCATGTCAGAAAATGTCCCGCCGTGGAACATGTCAAGAAACTGGGACTGAAAGTATCTCCCGAATTCTGTTCCCAAACCACATATGTGAACAAAGGAATTACTGATGGTACTCCATACGAAATAGAAACTGTTAAGACTGGTGAATACTCCTGTACACAGGCTTTAAGGAGACGCAAATCATGATACCGAGCGATCATTTCGTGCGTTTTTATAATGAAGTTTTCAAGTTCCTCGAAAAACGAGGGGAAAAGGACCTTCGCGATTACTGGCTCGAAATAAGCCGCCATCAGGAAATACACTGCCTTGAGTTGTTTAAAACCAAAGGGCTTAAAGGCATGGTCGAATACTGGACGCATATAAAGGAAGAAGAAAACTGCGATATGACCATAAGGGAGTTTGATGACCATATCGAATTTGAAATGCACAAATGCCCGAGTTTGAGTAAAGTCCTCGATAATGACGCTTCGCCTATGGAACGCTATTGTGACCATTGTCCCGGATGGTGTATACCTCTTATCAGGAAGGCCGGATTTTATCCTGTTTATGACCTGATATCCCGGAAGGAGCCAAGATGCAGGTGTTCAATTTTCAAAAATTAAAAAGACGCTGAAAAAGCAAAGAAAAAATGTCTTCTAGCGCCTTAATAACAGGGAAACATATTATGTTGACAGGAGAAAAATTGGCTGTATTCCTCTTAATAGGATATTTAAGTGCAATTATTCAAATAAACGCTGCGGAAAAGGAAACAGGCAAAATCTTAATGAATGATTTGAGAGGAGCTTTGGATAAAGGAGAAAAGAATCTCAAAATTGTATGCTTTGGGGACAGCATCACTGGAGTGTATTACCACACAGGCGGAAAGCGCGCCTGGGGCGATATGCTCAGGATTGCCTTGAATAAACTATATCCTAATGCAAAACTTGAATTATACAATGCGGGCATAAGCGGCAATACCACGGAAAAAGGTCTGAAGAGGATTGATCGGGATGTGTTGGCCCTTAAACCGCAATTGGTTGTTGTCATGTTTGGCATGAACGACTGTGCCAAGAATACTCCTCAAGTTTTTCATGATAATCTGAAAAAAATTGTACAGAAATGTTTTGATGCCGGTTCAGCAGTCGTACTCTGTACGCAGAATTCCATCTACCCGGAGGATGTCCGGCGTTCAAAAACTCTCGGAACTTATGCTGAAGTTATACATACTGTGGCTATGGAAATGTCCGTTCCTCTGGCAGACTGTTATCATGCCTGTGAAGACCTGCGCACAACAAATCCGGGTGCATGGAAACTATTGATGAGCGAGACTATTCACCCGAATATGAATGGGCATCGTCTTTTTGCGGAAGTGATTGCCGGGACAATTTCAGGGAAGAAAATTAATCTGAACGGTGTTCCGCCTCCGTCTCCAGGCATGAGTTTTACATTTGAAAAACTCAGCCGCAAACAAAGCATAAACTTTATTGCGATGCCTCCCTGCGATACTATTATCCCCGCAGCCTTGAAAAAGCTTTACCCTGATGCAGTTATAAATGTAACATTATGGCCGTGCGGGCAATTAAACGAGCTTGAACTGTGGAGTAAAGATATTCGCGGGAAAAAACCTGATTTAGTGGCAATTGCTGTTCCTGCTGAAATACAGGGGAAAAATGATGAAAATTTTATCCGTTCATATAACTGGATATTAAACTGGAGTATTCCATTAGGTAAAGCGGAATGGGACATAGTTGCGGTTTTGCCATCCGTAATAAATCCGCACTTGTCTGCCGTTGAACTCGACCGTGAAAATTTGGCGCGACAGATAATTATCGGCAAAGATATTGGATTTATAGAGCGTAAAGACGGCGATGAATCCGGAACGGCAGAGCTTATCCTGCATTGGATTCATTCACAACATAAAGTGTGGTATGAAACCAGAAAACAATAGTTTATAATAACAAAACAGGAGATTCTTAAGTTATGAAAAACAAAGTTGTGGATTTTAAGGATTACACTGTACATGAAGGTTTAATTGTGGAATCAAATCAGGAAATACCAAGGGCCGGGGAAGGCTCCGCAGTATTGTTGAAAGACGGTTCCATTATGTTGGCTTATTCGCAGTTTTCCGGCAAAGCAGACCATGATTCTGCCATTATCGTATCAAGAATCTCAAAAGATGGCGGCATTACATGGTCGGGGCCCGCAAATATGATAGAGAAAAGCCCTGACGCACTCAATGTGATGTCAACAAGTTTTCTGAGGTTGCATGACGGCAGGATTGCTTTTTTATATGCACATAAGTTCGCAAAAAATGACTGCATTCCTTATATATGTTTCAGCAATGACGAAGGAAAAAGCTGGTCAAAACCTTTCGCCATAACGGAGCGCGGCAAATATTACGTCGTCAACAATGACCGTCTTGTCCAGACGAAAGGAGGCCGCCTTTTAGTTCCCGCCTGTCTTCATGAATACCGTGAAGAAAAATATGATTTAAAGGGGGCTTGCGGTGTTTTTTACTCGGACGACGACGGAAGTTCCTGGGAAAAAAGCGGCAAATTCATTTCGATAAAAAATGAAAATGTCATGAAGCCGCGTAAGATTGCGAATGGCAAAGAGGAAATATGGAAAGAAATTCTGCAGAGAGGAGTATGTTCACAGGAGCCGGGAGTTATTGAACTTGCCGACGGCAGGATAATGATGTGGGCCAGGACATACGGCGGTTATATGTACAAGGCCGTTTCAGAGGACGGAGGCGAAAGCTGGTCTGAATTCAGCCCCGTCAGCCAGATAGTCTCACCATGCGGGCCTCAGTCGATAAAACGCGTTCCCGGCACTTCCAAACTTATTTGCGTTTACAATGATCACGGCGCTTATAGTTTTGCCGAAGATAACTGGTGGAACTGGCGCACGCCGCTTTCAATTGCCGTAAGCGGTGACGAGGGCGAAAACTGGAGTGTTCTCGGCAATATCGAAGATACAAGCCATAATTACTGTTATACGAGCATATTGTTTTTTGAGGACAAAACACTGCTGACGTATTATGTCTCTGAAAATTCCATGGAAAACGGCATTGAAAAACGCCGCAATCTGGCGTCGCTGAAAGTCAAAGCTATCAGAAATTCCGCTTTTTAAATTGAATAACAGCATTCGACTTGTTTTTACTTTAAATCTTTTCGTAAAATGACAAATCCATTATCTGGAACTTTGAGCTTTTCTGACTTCATATAATTTATTCTGCCTTCTTTCATTGTACCATCCGGCATATAACTATATTCTTCAAGATTTTCGTTGGCAAAATTATCTGGAATTTCAGTTTTAACTGCGGAAACAATAACTTCCTTGCCTATTACAAAACCTTTTCCGATTTGTTGTGGGGTAATCGGATAAATATGAGCAGTAAGATTCTGTGTCCAATTCAGTGCAGTTCCGCCGGGAATAAGACCCTCATCAAGAATCATTCTGACTGTTTGCACATTGGGGCGATACCATAATGCGATCGGGGTGTCCAAATGCACTGAATAAGCTGGTTGATATAAGCTCAATCGGGCTTCTGAAAAAACAGGACAATTGTTAATTCCGCGAAGACGCAAATCAAGGTTGCCGCCATTTCCGAACACAGATAATTTCTTTTCCTTCATCTTCTGTAACACTCCATAGACAAAATCATTTGCATGAACGCCGATACTTCGTATCCTATATATCTTCCCATCCGAGGTAATCTCCACATAATTGCATTCATTATTTCCGTTGTTTATATCGTTGAAATCATACAATTCTCCTGAAAATTCATCAAAGAAGAAACCATCAACCTTAAGTTTATCAATATAATAATTCAAGGTTCGCATAAGCTCCCTGCCATAGGAAGCATCTTTCTTGGGGATCATAGAAACGCTGCATGTATTTTTATTGCGATTACTATTGGTGTTTTTTACTCCCCAAGTCCTACCATTTATTGTTCCATCCGGATTTTTACAGATTTCGCTCGAATATTTCTTAATATCGTCCGCTTCGGGAGTGCCGAACAGAGTAAGATGGAAATAGGGCAACACCTTTACTGACGGAGCCAGCTTCTTCATCCTTGCAACAGCTTTTCCGATTTCTTCCAGATATCCGGCATATTTCGGGTACATGATCGTTGTACCAAATATTAAATCATAAGGTGGTGGATTTTTATTGGGATCAGGCCAAAGATATCCTCCCCATGTTATAAGATATTTTACATTGTGTTTTTTAATAGCATTCAGAATTTCATCATCTGTCATATTTTCGGCAATATCATGGAGGCTCACAAAATCAAAAGAACCCTCTATTGTAACATTATTCAAACCAAGTTCATCTCTGATCTTATTGATAAACGAAAAATAATCTCCATTCCCTATGAAACTAATTTCCCAGCAAAGCTCCATCTTCTCACCAGGTTTAAGTTCATACCATCCGGCTTCCCAGCCTACCTCTCTATTTTCAGGGATACACAGATTAAATGTATGATGATTGCGACTATCTGAATCAAGTAGGAAAAAACCAATACCGCCTGATGAAAAAGCACTCTTAATAAAAAGGGTTGGATTGGAAGAAAATCTTCTCCAAAGCATCTTATGTTTCCATTCAGGAGATTCAAAAGTTCGTTGCCTACATAACCAACTGGGGTATGACAAGCCGGCAACTTTTATATCAGAAATAGGAAACAAATATTGTTGTATATTGTCAACTCTGAAGATTAAGGAGTTGCTTGATATAGATGTTATGGTATCTTTTAAGATAAAAGTGTTACTTCCCTTACTTTCGTCAACTGAACGCACAAGTCTGATGTTTTCCGCATTATATGAAAAGGCATTACTGGTACTCTTTTCAGGTTTCAACTCCAATGAAGTTTTTATGCCATTTTTCAAAATTTTAATTTGTAGATCGGACAAGAGGGTATTAGAACCAGAGTTCCATTCTATCTTCCCATCCTCAAGAAATTTAAAATCCACATTCCCGATGATAGGCGTAAATGAAGGGAAAACTTTATTTTGAGCTTCTTTAAGCGCAGGCAACATAGATTTCCGCTTCAGCAGGGATATTTCAGTTTTTATTTCCAAGCATGCATCTTTATCAGGATTGACATTTTTGACTGTTATTTTGTTTATTCCTTTTTTAAGCATGTCAGTAATGTCCCATTTATAATCGAAATCCTTGCCATTTGTCTGAAAATCTTTTCTCTGCGGCACAAAATCCTTAGAATGCCTCACAAGCCATACCCCTTCCTTGCATTCTGAAGTTTTCTCCGCCTCTTTTTTTGTGCCTCCACCCACTTTTTCCCTAAATAGAGATTTTATCATATATCCCGGACTGCCATGTTCCGGAGGATTTTTTTCGGCAGAGAAAGTTTTAATCAGCAAATCACGATTAAGCAGGCGAGTCGCATGTAATTGATTAGGACGCAAAATTTCATCATTTACAAAAACTTTCATGTCATATTCCAACTTGCCGAACCCCTTGTCATCAGCCCGTACTTTTGCTGAAAAAATCACAGATTCTTCTTCAATCTTTAAGTTATCAAGAG
Source organism: Lentisphaerae bacterium GWF2_44_16 (assembly GCA_001803225.1). Classification (GTDB taxonomy): domain Bacteria; phylum Verrucomicrobiota; class Lentisphaeria; order Victivallales; family GWF2-45-14; genus GWF2-44-16. Next base: position 8,133 of record MHBF01000191.1, read on the forward strand.
AAAATTCAATTGTGCAGTTTTTCTCTGATAAAATACGATTTTCAGATTTAACAATTATTGTTTCATTCCCGCCAATCGCGTTCATGTTGCAAAAACCAATACAGGCCGTCATCATGGAAAACATAATTCTCATGATATTTTTCCCTTTCTGGATTTTAATATCTGTTCCAATATTTTAAAACTTCTTCATCATCTACGGAAGACGCTCCCACCATTGTGCCCAATTCATCCTGATATGAAATATAAATTCCCGGATTGCCAGATATCTTAATGGAGGAGACATGACTGTCTACCCATCCTATATTGACAGTTCCTCCATCGGATGTTTTGAAGTGCCTGGCATAGGGGAAAGAGGCCGGAGCTGAATTATCACGGCATCTATAATCTCCCGTAACTTTTCCATCCACAAGAGACTCGGGATTTGCGGTCGTATCAATTGAGGATATTGTCTTGGACGGTGTACGTACCACAATAATTTTTGCGGAATCCGGCGGCATAGTGTAGGCACCACCATTATAGCGATATGATGACGCAAGGTGCTGGTAGTTAATGCCATAGTGATCCATATTATTTTGTCTGGCATTTTTGAAAGAAGGACAATCGAAAATAGAAGAGGGTGCTTGATAATATGCATTGAGAAACTTGGGCCATGACCAACCAGTACTGCCACTTCCATCCAATTTAAGGTAATACACAATGTAAGGAATAAAGTAATCATTATTGTCATTGATATATGAATTAATAAGAAGGCCCTGTTGCTTCAAATTGTTAAGACAATGTATCCTAGCCCCTGAAGCTCTGACATTTTTCAAGGCAGGCATAAGAAGGGACGCTAGAATTGTTATTATCGCTATAACTATTAATAATTCTGTAAGCGTAAAAAATATTTTCTTTTTCATTTTAAATTTCTCTTGAAATTAAAAACCGGTTTTTGGTAGTAGGTTCTTTTCTCAGCCATTTCACCTGATATTTTTTTAAGAAGCATCTCTATGCATTTACTTATCGGATTATCATCAAAACAAGCAGTAAAAACATTATCCTCAATTTTCATGTTGATTTTCTTATTGCAAACAACCCCAAGCATTATATTGTGCCAAGCAATATTTCTGAGAAGAAGCGTTAATGCAAAAGGATAATTGCCCCATTCCATTAGTATTCCATCAAAATCTGTTCCCGAATTGAAAAAATCGGCAATTTTATCTCTGTATTCACCCGTTGCATTCCATAGGACAAGCCTGTCATCCAGTGTTATTTCGTTTTCTGAGAGGATATTACAATACTCTTCATAAAGACATTGCGAAGGGAGATATCTTTCAGCCCCATTGAAGAATGCTATTTTACGACATCCCTTATCAATCATTTCCATTAAAACTCCTCGTATTGCAAGTTTCCAGTCATAACGCATCGAATCGATTTCACGTTTACTTTGATATTCCCCCATGACTACATAAGGTATTGCTGTACTGTCAAGATATACAATCCATTCGTCCGTAATTCTTCCTGTTACGATAACTCCTGATGAATTTGAAATTAAAGATGTACTTTCTGTTCCTGGTGTTATTGCATTCAATACTGACAGTTTATAGCCTTTCATCCGACAAATATTCCACATTTCAAATAGAGCATAATTATTTGCTTCTGGATTTACACTGTTTACCTGAATAAAGAGGAGATTATCTTTTTTTATGTCATGTTCAAGTTCCAATCGTTGCTTTACAAAACTGCCACGCCCTCGAATACGGCTGATTATTCCTGAGTTTTCCAATTCTTTCATTGCTCTCCTGACAGTTATTCCACTAAAACCTGTTTTTAAAGAAAGAACATTTTCATCGGGAAGCTTTGTCCCTATTCCATAATTATTTTCAGCAATAATTGTCAATATCCGATGTCTTGCCATATCATACTTGGGTATCATAAAAAACCACCTTAATACTTAAATGTATACATTTATATTATACCGTTTAAAAAATGATTTGTCAATAGTAATAAAAAAAAAATTGAACTTTCCTAAATAGAACTCCCAATTCTTGCGAAAGCTACAATTCATCGTAGCCGTCTTAAACTTCTGGACGGTCACATTCAGTAAAATGATTATCCAAGCATAGCCTAGAAAGAATTTCTCGGAACCTCTCCGCAACAATATTGCGAAAAAGAACAAAGTCCGTGTGACATTTACGCATCCCATGCAGATATTATAAATAGAAAAACATGGAAAGAATGAAACATGAGTGCGGAATTAAAAAATCTAGACGGTATTAAAAATTTTCTGGAAAAACTCGAAAAAGTTCCTGAATTCAGAAAAAAGTTTGAAGATTTCATGACCAACGCCCATCAGGATAACTCAAAAGACCTTTTGGCCGAAATGGCTACTTTCGCCAATGCCGAAGGCTTTGCGTGTTCAATCGGGGACTTGGCGATGATAATGCACAAAACCGCCGCATCCTTATCAGGTGAACTGAGCGATGAAGAACTGGCGGCGGCAGCCGGAGGCGGAGTATTCCTTAATGGCATCATGAGCGCTGTCAGAAACATATTTGCGGCAGTTTCAAAGATGGGGGAAGTATTCCAAAAAATAATACAGGATCTGCCGAAACGTATAGTGGACATAATCCCGAAATAGCTCAGCGGCATATCTATATTTATATAAATCCTTTTTCTGACTTTATGCGGATAATTTTTGAAATTACGTAATTTCAATATACATTCTTCTATCTAAAGCCCTGATTAAGGAGGCGTGATGTCAAAAAGAATTGCTGAGTTCGTGAGAAAAACAAAAGAAACCGATATTACCGTTAAAATAAATCTTGATGGAAGCGGACAGAGTTCCGTATCTACGGAAATACCTTTTATGGACCACATGCTCGGGCTTTTTGCCAAACACGGCTTTTTTGATTTGGACGTAAAAGCCAAAGGAGACATAGAAATAGACTATCACCACACTATGGAAGACCTCGGCATAACTCTCGGAGAAGCCCTTTCAAAGGCGCTTGGCGATAAAAAGGGCATCAGGCGCTACGGACATGCGATACTGCCGATGGACGAAGCCCTCGCGCTTACGGCGCTGGATTTATCGGGACGCCCTTATCTGGTATATGACCTTCTTCCTCCCGAAAACAGGATAAAGGACATTGATACCGCGCTTTTCAAGGAATTTTTCAGGGCATTGTCCGTTAAAAGCGGGATGAACCTGCACATACAGCTTATGAAAGGCGAGGAAACTCATCATGTTTTTGAAGCTGTTTTCAAGTCTTTTGCGAAAGCTCTTGAACAGGCGGTATCGCGCGATTCAAGAATAGAAGGCGTTCTCTCCACAAAAGGCTCCCTCTGAGTTCAAAACATTATTTTGCCCCGGAAATAAAAATCCATTGAAAATAATGGACTCTTTGGTGTACTATCTTTGAAAATATGCTATAGTATGCGCTTTTCGCTTATTGGTTAAACAATTAAAACACAGTCAGAAACCGGATTTATGAACAAAATTAGAAATATAGCTATAATAGCTCATGTTGACCACGGCAAAACTACTCTGGTGGACAA
>MHBF01000192.1 GCA_001803225.1 Lentisphaerae bacterium GWF2_44_16
TAAACGCACAAAAAATAGTCAATTTTATCCCATAAGAAGAAAAATTCACCCTTCTTTTATCCGTTTGTCAGACTAAACGCCCCTCCCCCGGGGGAGGGGCCCTGACTGGAGCTTCGGGCTTTCTCACCATAACAGACCAACAACTGTCCGCAAGAAGCCTTTTGTCTGACTTATTGCACCACATTATCTTTGTCAAACTTATTGCACCCCACCCTTTTTGTCAGACTAAATGCTCTTGGAGACTTGGAGGGGGGTGCGTTTACTTTTTCAATTTTCACCAGAATCTTTTTGGAAAATAAATGTCCTCTGGCTATTGACAAATTAATCGGTTAATTGTATAATTGGATTAATCGGTTAATTAATGATGGTGAAATTATGCTTGGAGTGCGGGAAAAAAAGACAACCCTGGCGGATATCGCCAAACTCGCCGGAGTTTCCAAAACGGCAGTTTCCAAGGCGCTTCTCGGGAGCAGGGGCAAAACCATAAAGGTGAGTGAGGAAACTGCTCTGAGAATAAAAAAGGTGGCGGAAGAGCTTAATTACTTTCCGAACCATGCTGCGAGACAGCTCGCGACAAAGCGTTCCGGCTTTATAGCTTATATCCTTTCCGACTCTATAAAAGACGGATTGAACAACAGTTATTTCAACCGTTATCTTTCCGGCGTCGAAAGGGGATGCAGGGAAAACGGTTACGGCCTCTATGTGGCCAGGGCCAATCTAATGGATATAAAAAATGTTGTCTTTCCCGAAAAACTCAAACAGCAGAGTGTTGACGGCATAATAGCCGTGGGCCAGATACCGGATGAAGTTTTCAGCGAATTTCGCAGATATTCAGTGCCTGTTATTTTTCTGAACAGGGACTTTGATTATGAAAGACGTTTTCCGACTTTTTGCGCCGACGCGATGGACGGCCTTAGAAAGGCTGTCGAATACGGGATTTCACTCAATCACAGAAAATTCTGGTTCTGCCGCTGCATGGAAAAAGCAGACAAAATAATCAAAAAAATTATTCCCGTGAAAACGCATTTTGAAAAATCTATAGATGGATTTAAAATGAAATTCACGGATTTTCTGGAAGGTTTTCCTTACGATGAGGAAGTAATCGGAAAGCGGCTTTTGGAAGAATGGAAGAAAACACCGGACGCTGAAAAGCCCACTTTTATTTTCGGTGATACCAGAATAATCATTGCGTTTCTTCATAAACTCGCGGATGCCGGAATAAAATGTCCTGAAGACATAAGTGCCATGAGTTCGGCGGACCTTGAAATCAACAGTTACTTTTATCCCCCTGTATCTTCAATGGATTATGATTTTGAGCAGATGGGCTTTGATGCCGTAAAGATAATGCTGGATGCTATCGGAAAAGAGATAAATCTCCCGGTTGAGAAATCCAGAAACGATTATACTGCGAGACTGATTGAAAGAAAATCGACAAGGAGGCTGAAATGATTAGGAAAATTATAAAGTTTACTTTGGTGGAATTGCTCATTGTGATAGCGATAATAGCAATTTTGGCGAGCATGCTTTTGCCGTCACTTGGCAGGGCCAAGGATGCGGCAAAGAGAATTTCATGTACCGGGACCTTGAAGCAATTGGGAAGCGGGCTCCTGATGTATGCCAACGACTGGAACAGCTTTTTCCCTCAAAAGGGACAGAATGCTGAAGGTTACGCATGGCCTCTGGCGATAGCTGAACATCTTAACTTCAAGCATGAAGGTTCGGTTTCCAAATGGGGGCCTCCCATTTATCACTGTGCTGCCGGTCAGCTTTACAACAGTACTCTTGCTGTTAATCGTGGATACATAGGGAATGCCGCCGTGTTTGGTAATTCTTATGGGACAAATGGCAGAACATCAGGCCCCAGCGTATCCAATTCACAAATGGTCTTGTTTGATGCATGGTGGGGAGGCGCGAGCTGGAGTTACACGGAGCTTGATGTTCACTGTTCCACTGCAAGTAATAGAGATGTAAAAGGAATAAACGCGACAAATCAGGATTTTGTGGCGAATAGGCATTCAGGGAGGCTTAACTATCTGATAAAGGATGGAAGCGTACACAATTCCAAAATCGGAGTAAGCGGATATGGTGCAGAACTTATATGGATTATTTATACGGATGGCAGGTACTGGAAAGATGGAACAGTTTATTAATGAAGATATTTATAGAAATAAATAAAGGAAATTAATTGCATGAAAAAGATTCCGATGTTTCTAACAGTGTTTCTTGCGTATTCGGTTCTCACAATCCTCAACGCCGCTCCTGATCTTGTTCCAATGCCTAAATCATACGAGCAGACAGGCGGTAATTTCATTTGTGATAATAAAACAATATACATAGAAAAAGGAAACCGTCAGTGTGAAATAGCCGCTGATGAAATAGTAAAAAAGATTAAAGAGCTTAGTGGAACTCCAGGAGAAGTAAAAGCTGTAGGAAAAACATCAGATTCAGGAATATATATACTTCCATGCTCAAATTCATCAGCACAATCACTGATAAAAGAATTTTCTCTGAAAATAACAGCGGAAGACCCCGGCCCTCAGGGTTACATAATCCACACAAGCCCGGAAAGACTGATAATAATCGGTAGTGACAATATTGGAACTTTGTACGGTGCTATGACATTCTGCCAGATGCTTGAGAAGTCAGTAAAAAATGGTGTTCAGATTATTTCCGCGGATGTTTACGACAAGCCTGATTATCGTTACCGTTCGGAGATGAGCTTTGACCGCGGATTGGAGCATTGGGCGACCGGAGAAAAGGACAAAACAGAAGCCTATAAGGCGGGAATTGATACTTTGATGCGCTTCAAAGTAAATATGATCAATGATTATCATACTCTCTTTGCCAAGATGGATATACGTACTGTGTCACCGGAGACAAAAAGATTTATTAAGGAAATAAATCAATATGCTATCGACCGCGGCATATATCCCGGAACATGGCTAAATACAAATATAGCAACGGAAGGTGTAGATAAAGGGATTGATTTTGAAAATTGGGATTGTATACGCTACCGCAAGAAAGGACTACTTTATTGCTGGTCAAGAGATAAAATTGCTGAAAAGAAAATCAACGAATGCATGGAGCTTCTAAAAGAATGTAATTTCAGGTTTTTATTTCTGCATCCGATTGACGGCGGAGGAATTGAAGACCCTGAATTGTGGAGTCACCGTTGTAAACAATGCAAGGGGAAATGGAAAGACGATGAACGGTGGAAGGCCAGCATTCATCAGTATAATATTTGGGCTGATGTCTTAAAGAAAAAATGCCCTGAGATAATGTTTGTAAGTCCTATTTATCCCTATGCTGCAACTTATGGAAGCATTGATAGGTTTCCTGGCGTAAACAAAAACACGTGGAAACAGAATTCCGTCGACTACTGGACTAAGGTAAATAAAGGGCTTGATCCCGTGATAATTCCCCAAAGCTGGATAGCACAGCGTGGACTTATGGATAAATACCGGCAGCATTTCAAAGGACGCTCGCTCGCCATATATTCTCACAGTTTTGTTCCTCTAGGTTATTTCGGAACATGGCATCGTTTCAATAAAACGAACTACTATGGAAACCCCAATGACATATTTACTCTTAATGGAGGTTGCGACAGATATGAAAAGTGGCTGAACGTGATCTGTGATTGCGAATACACATGGAACACTAATGCTCCAGGAAGCGAATATTTCACAGGTCTCTATTATGATGCGGAGAAAGACCATACAGAGCCCAAAGAAATAATTGATGAATGGGTGCCGAGGGCATGCCGTGCGCTTTACGGAAAAGAACTCGGCGAAAAAATCGCGCCCATTTATCAGGCGGGAGTTCAAAATCTGTATATAATGGATCCCGGTCATGGGCTTCAGTTGGCGAATAAGCAGAGACGGAAACCGCTTGCCGAAGTCGATCCTACTAAAAAAGATGAAAAGAGCGAAGGTAGCGTAGCAGCCCCCGACATAGAAGATACTGCCTCCAGAATGGCTTTGCAGGTAAAGGCCGCAGAGAAAGCCATGAAAGCCCTTGAGAACGCTTTGCCAAATATAAATTCAATGGATAAATACCTCAGAAAAAGTTTCATGTATTTCTATAAAAGAATGCCTCTATGGTATATGACTGCGCGCGCAAGATACGCCTGTTATGTGGCTTCTGATTTGCAGAGGGATGGAATGTATGAGTCGGCTGCCGGAGTACTGGAAGCCGGACTTAAAAGCTTCGAAAAAGATTATGCCCATGCGCATAAGATTCTTGAATCAGTAAAAGATGAACCTGACTTGAATAAAGCCGGGCTTTTTGCAAAAAGAGGAGGAGACATAAAACCAGCTCCGGAAGAAGTCAGAAAGATGCTCAATGATCAACTGGAAAGCTCAAAGGTTGTCCTGAAACCAAGAAGGCCCGGACCATCCGTAATGGTTGGCATATACAAAGGACTGGGAGCGGAGGGAACAAAGGCATTCTTAGATCAATTTAAAAACGTAAAAACGGATATAATTGACTCTCTCACATTGTCTGTTCTCGACCGCTATGACTGTATTTTCATAATGCAGACAAGTTCAGTAAAAAAAGATGACTATTTTTTTAACCTTCCTCGTTACGTAAACGAAAGCGGCGGCGGTGTTATATTTCAGCATGAGATGTGCGGTTTCGGGCGTTTTGCGTTCGGACAGAAAACACCGTTTCCTGAAATAAGCCCCTGCGCGTCTGGCCGCAAAGACGCACTTGAAGTGATTATGGAAAAAGAAAATCCCGTTCTTCCTGATATGAAGAAAGGCGCGAACACAACACACATGTATTATGATCACATAATACCCAAAGTCGGAGAAAACGGTTTTGCTGTTGTTGTCGACAAGGATAAGGAACCCATTGTTGTCGCTGGAACATCAGGTTACGGAAAGGTTGTCTTTGATGGTAATGTCAATATAACTAAAGATGACAAAGAAAGCACTCTTACAGATTTCAACGCAGCCATTGCCAAGGGCGCAGTAGAATGGATGACTGGAGTAAAACTTAAAAAGAAATGAGAAACCTTATTTATATTGCGGCGGTCTTTTTTTCAGTTCTGATTTTTCCGTCCAAATCAGAAACAGCAGAACTTGAAAGAAAGACCGCATGGAAAGGCACGGTAGATATCTCAGAGAAAATTACCGTGCCAGCCGGCGGTATTCTTACAATCCTTCCGGGAACTAAAGTTGTGTTCCATAAAGGTGGTGAAATTGTATGCAGAAACGGGACTCTTGATGCGGTGGACGCGGAATTTGAATCTGATTACCGTTCGGAGAATCATTTTTTCAGCTTTGAAAGTTCAAATGTAAAATTCAAAAACTGCATTTTTCGAAATATGTATCCCGGGAGAGCGCGTTACAGTTATGATAAGAACAGGTCTTTTTTTTACGCACTTTACGGGACTTTCAGCATGACAGGCTGTTCTCTTGAAAAATGTTCCGCTATCGAGCTTGTCTGGATTGAAAAATCATTAATTGAAAACAATCTTTTTAATGACGTCTACCAGAGAGCTTTGACTTTCAGAATATGCAGAAATGTTGTTTTGCTGAGAAATATATTTGAAGCAGGCAATGAGAGTTCTGAGTTGCTTTTCCTTAACTGTGTTGATGACTCAAGTGTTATCTTGAACAGGTTTTACGGAAACGTTAGGGCAATATCGCTAAAGGATAAATCCAAAGGCAATGCGGTAATATCTAATTCCATGTTCAATTCTTCAATCGGTATTCATGTCCAGGGGCAGGCTAAAAACAATCTTTTTTTTGGTAATCTTATTTTTAAGCCATCCTCCTCCGGTTTGAATTTCATAAGTGCCGGAAAAAACAATATTATTTCCAATTGTGTAGTATGGGGTGCAAAAAACAATGGAATATATATTGGAAAAACAAACGATTTGATTGTGAGAAATTCAGTCTTTGCAAACTGTAAATACGGAATTAATATTTCCAATGAATCTGAAGCTTCGGTGATAGAACACAATATTATATGGAATAACAACCGTGATGAGAAAACTATTATTGAAAAACTGAGACTATCGAAAAATCTGATCGAAGATCCTCTTTTTGTTGATCCTGAAAACGGTAATTTCAGACTTCAGATGAAGAGTTTTGGATACAACGAAAATTCGCCGCTTTTAAACGCGGGCTATCCCGATGGCTCTTCGATAGGATTATTTCTGTCTTTTAAATCTCAAAAATAATTTAGTTTATGAAAAATGGATTTTATGTTTTACAACAGAATACTGAAAAAGAAATATAAAAAAATAATGAAAGGAAATTAATTGCATGAAAAAGATTCCGAGGTTTCTAACAGTGTTTCTTGCGTATTCGGTTCTCACAATCCTCAACGGAGCGCCGGACCTTGTTCCGATGCCGAAGGTTTACAAGGAGACGGGACAAGTTTTCCAGATAGACGGGAACAATGTTTTCACTGAAAAAGGAAACAGGCAGGGGGAAATAGCGGTTGATGAATTACAGAAAAAAACGGCGGAGCTTGGAGGCGCGGCACTTAAAGGCGGAGAGATTAAAGATATTTCCGCCCCCGGTATTTATATCCTGACCGTTAAAAATGAAAAAGCCGGAGATTTCAAAAAGAAATATCAACTCGAAATCACCGATGAAAACCCCGGGATACAGGGCTATGTCATAAAGGTTACAAACGAGCAGGCTGTAGTTATCGGTTCCGATAGTGTCGGCGCTCTTTACGGTGCCATGACCTTGCGTCAGATGATGAAAAAACAGGATGGCAAAATCATTGTTTCATCCTGTGATGTCCGCGACTGGCCCGATTTTAAATTCCGTTCTTCCATGTCCTATGCGCGCGGCATTTCACAGCTTGCTTTCGGCGAAAAGACAAGGGAAGAACAGGTCGCCGCTTACAAGGCGGGGGTTGACATGATGCTTCACTTCAAAATGAATGTGATATTTGATTATACTTTCTCCAGAATCAATGTGTGGGATTTTGACGCCAACTGGAAAAGTCTCGCATCAGAAGTCAACAAGTACGCCCTCGAAAGAGGTATCTATCCTTCAAACTACGATACTACGGCAATTACTAATTCAACAAAAGACAAGCTTACGGATGAATTGAAAAACTGGAAATGTGTAAAAGAATCCCGTCATGGCAAGATGTCATTCCACTGCTGGTCGGCGGATAAGATGCAGAAAGAGAAAATTGAGAAAGCTGCCGATTTTTATAAGGAATGCAATTTCGGTATTGTTTTCATACATCCCGTTGACGGAGGCGCTATAGAAGACCCCGAGATGTGGAGCCATCGCTGTCCCGAATGCCGCAAACTCTGGAAAGACGGCGAACGCTGGAAGGCCACAGTGCATCAGCTGAATATGTGGGCCGATATTTTCAGAAAAAAAGCTCCGGGCGTCATACTGGAATCTCCCATATATCCATATAATGCCGTATATTCAAACAGAGAACGTTTTCCCAATGTGAGCAGGGAACTCTGGAAGCAGAATTCGATAGATTTCTGGACGAATGTAAACAGAGAACTTGACCCGTCAGTACTTACCGGTTCATGGATGTCGGCAAGGGATGCCATGGATAAATACCGTACCTGCTGGAAAGGGCGCGCCATGGATTTCAACGACCATTATCCTATTGATGCGGGAATATTCTCCACGTATTACAGATATATTATTACTAATTTTTACGGCAATCCCGGCGACATGTACCTTTCAAGGGGCACTACCGTTTACGGCAGCTGGCTTACACTGATAGACTGCTGTGAATTTTCGTGGAACACCCTCTCTCCCGGAAATGAAGAATTCAAGGGACTTTTCTATGACCCGGAAAAAGACCACACGCAGCCCGATGTCATAATGAATGACTGGCTTCCCATGGCATGCCGTAATTTCTATGGTGAAAAAGTCGGAAACCTGATTGTTAAAATGTATCAGTCAGGTATTCAACCCTATTACATAGTGGAGCCGGGCAGGGCGCTTGAGAGGGCCAATAAATCAAGACGCAAACCCATGGCCGATATGGACCCTAACAACGTAAGCAAAAAATCCGAAGCAGCCAGTATCGCCCCTGATATAATCGACAACCCTGCAAGGATGGCGTTTCAGGTGAAGGCCGCTGAAAAATCCATGCAGGCCCTTGAGGAAGCGTGGAAGCATTACAATACCATGAACAAGTACCAGAAGAAACTCTTTATATACTACTACAAGCGTATGCCTGAACTTTACGCAATCGCCAGAGCGAATTACGCGGACAGAGTTGCCGGAGAGCTTCAGAAGGACGGCATGTTTGACGCCGCCGCCGCCGTACTTGAAAACGCTCTGAAAAACCTCAAGGCCGATTCTGAAAAGGCACAGGCCGTGAAGACTCAAATAAAGGACGAGCAGGATATAATGGCCCCGGATAAACTTAAATTCGGAACGATACCAAAGCTTTCCGAGATAAAGAAAATGATTGAATCAAGGCTTGCCGATGCCAAGGTCATACTCAAGCCGCGTCGTCCGGGACGTTTTGTAAACATTGCCGTTTATGATGGGACCGGCGCCAAGGGAACGATTGAGTTTTTCTCCCAGTTCAAGAACGTAAAAGCCGAAATAATAAGTTCGCTGAATCTATCTGTACTGGACAAGTACGATTGCGTCTTTATCATGAAAACTACCAAAATAAGCCGCAATGATTTCTTCAACAACCTGAGGCGTTATGTTGTGGAAGGCGGCGGCGGAGTGTTGATTGAACATGACCTTATCGGTGGCGAAAGAGGTCTTTTCGGACAGACTAATCCATTCCCTGAAGTCTGTAAATCAGGCGCTAAGAGAAAAGACGGAAGAAAGGTACAGACTGTCCTTGAACATCCAATATTCAACGGCCTTTCAAAGGGAACAGTGATGGATTTAATGTATGTTGACTGGATTGTTCCCGTGGCTGGGGAAGACGGTTCCGTCATAGTCGCGGATGCCGTCGGCGACGCGGTTGTCGTTGCCGGAACAGTGGGCAGCGGTAAAGCGGTTTTCAGCGGCACGATAAGTGTTTCCAGCATTGGCGGTGGATATGACGCCGAAGAAAAATGTCTCTACGGCCTGAACGCCGCTATAGCGGAAGGCGCGGTCGAATGGTTTGCCGGAGTAAAGCTGGAGAAAAAATAAATGTGGAAAATTCTCTCAGCCGCACTGTTTTCAGTCCCGTTTTTCATAAGCGGGGCTGAAATTATCATCGATAAAAATACCGTCTGGAAGGGAACTGTAGAGATAAAAGACAAGGTTTCAGTAAGACAGAGGGCGTTGCTGAAAGTTCTTCCCGGAGCGGAAATAATATTTTCCGCCAAAGGTCAATTGCTCTGTGAAGGAAAATTCAGCGCGGAAAAAGCCCTGTTCAAAGCTGATGTTCCGGCATCTGGCTTTTCACGCATGGAATTCAGCGGCAGTCTCACGGTTAAGAATTGTACATTCAAGGGGATGATAACGGAAAAGAAAAGATATCACAACGCTTTTCTTACGGCGGACGGTGATGTGGATATTGCCTCCTGCACTTTTGAAAATTCTTCTGCTGTTGAATGCGTCAGGACCAAAGAAGCCGTGATAAAGAACTCTTTTTTTATCGAACCTGTCGATATCGGGCTGGCGCTTTTCCATTCTAACTTGGCTGAGGTAGCTGGAAATTCTTTCAGGGGCGGGGAACGCACTTCCAACATGCTGAAATTAAATTCCGTGGAGAAATGCAGGATAAAACAAAACCGCTTTTTCGGGAAAGGTGTCGGTACTGAACTTTACGGCAAAAGCGTAAAAAACATTATCTGTATGAACTCGTATTTTGATAACACAAACGGAATGACAATTCATAACGGCAGTTCGGAAAATCTAATTTTTTCCTGTCTTTTTGATGGAAGCTCCTATTGCGGAATGCGGGTACTTGGCGGAGAAAAAAATCTTGTCCGAAACTGTGTTTTCTGGAACTGTGCTAAATACGGGATACTTCTTTCAAAGTTCAAGGAAAGCAAAATTCCTTCCGCTTCCATAAAGATAACGAATACCGCCATCTCCTCATGCGGGACCGGAATATTGTGCGGAGATGATTGCTACTCTGGAGAAATCACATACGGCGCGTTCTGGAAAAACGCAAAGGACACTGATGGCAAAACCGCAAAGTTCAAAATTGAAAAAAATATTCAGAGCGACCCTCTTTTCGTCGCTCCGCAGGAAAGTAATTTCAGGCCCCGGATGAAAAATTTCGGCTATGAAGCCGATTCCCCGCTCCTGAACGCAGGATACCCCGAAGGCTCCTCAATCGGCCTTTTTATATCCTTGAAAGCCAAGTGATTCTACTTTAGCTCCTGTTTTGAATTTAGCATGTAACTTGCTTATTCTAAAATGCTTGAGTTGAAATGGTCAATTGAAAAAGTAAACGCACATTTGTCAGGTTAAACGCACGTTACCTCGGAAAAGGAGTGCGTTTAGTTT
>MHBF01000193.1 GCA_001803225.1 Lentisphaerae bacterium GWF2_44_16
TCCTCCGTGAGCTCTTTATGGCATACCCAAACTTTTACGCCTATTTTTCCTGCTACTGTATTTGCTTCCGTAAATCCGTAATCAATATTGGCTTTGAGAGTGTGTAACGGCACACGGCCTTCCTTGTACTGTTCCGTACGGGCAAGTTCCGCGCCGCCGAGACGTCCGGCGCAACGTACCTTTATTCCGTCAGCTCCCATTTCCATCGCTGTCTGAATCGCTTTTTTCATCGCTCTTCTGAAGCCTATTCTTCTTTCGAGCTGCATAGCTATGTTTTCGGCTATGAGCAGAGCGTTCGTTTCAGCTTTCTTTATTTCAACGACGTCAACCGCCGCTATTTCCCTGTTGTTAGCATAGGTGCTGATTGCTTCCTTGAGGGCCTCAAGTTCAGAACCTTTTCTCCCTATAAGAAGTCCGGGACGGGCTGAGAAGATTGTTACCCTGATGCGGTTCGCAAATCTTTCTATCTGGATTTTTCCGATAGCCGCGTGATAAAAATCCTTCTTGATTTTCTCTCTGATAAGGGTGTCCTCATAAAGCCAGTCGCCGAAATGCGATTTTTTGGCGAACCAGCGGGAATCCCAGTTTTTAGTCAACGCTAATCTAAGTCCAATTGGATTTACCTTTTGCCCCACAACTTCATTCCTTTCATTTATTCATTCGTCAGAACGATTTTCAGGCTGCTTGTACGTTTGCGTATTCTTCCGGCCATTCCGCGCGCTTTAGCGCGATAACGTCTGAACATCGGTCCCGGAAGGGCATCCGCCACTTTAACCAGCAGCGTATCACGGTTCAGATCAAAATTATTTTCAGCATTCGCCACAGCCGAACGCAGTGTTTTGCCGAAAAGCCTTGCCGCTTTCCTCGGGCTCAAATCAACTATCGCCAATGCTTCTATCACTGATTTCCCCTGCAGAAGACGTGATACTTCACGCGCCTTCTCCGGCGAAATCCTTGAATATTTTGTAACCGCCTGAACTTCCATTGTTCTGCCTCATTCAATTAATTTCACAATTTTTCTTAATATTTCTTAAAATCATTTGGCGCTTGAATAAACGGGCATCCCCTGCGACAAATCATTTATATTACCTTTTATCACAGCCGCCGCGGATATGAACGGCCTTGCCGTTACCACTCTCAGCTGTATTTCCTTATTTTTTCCGGCATACCAGTTTAATCCATTGGTTATGCCCTGTGCGAACCCCGCTGATAATACCACCGTCTGCAATGACTTGTTTACCGCAAGTACCCTGCATCTGTCGATTCTCTGCGTCTGCTGCGGTGATGTTGACATTGCTCCAAGGTCTTTTGCCTTGCCGGCCAAATCTTCCATAGCGAGTTTTATTTTCGCGAGTTCGACATTGTCCAGCTGCGCTTTTTTCAGCACTTCCTCCAACTGCCTGTAAAACTCAAGGCTTTTGAAGGCATATGCCCCGGAATGCTTAAGGAGTCTTTCCATAACGCTGAGAAGCTCCTGCTCTTTCACGCTGACATCCGTTTTTTCTGACGTTGCCAGCGCTCCGGCTATGCTCAACTGGATACGCTCCATTGAAGCGTCCTGTTCGCTGTATCTCTCAAGTATTTCAATCAACTCTTTACGGAGGCTTTCGTTCTCTTTTTTCAGTTCCGCGTTTTCTCCGCGAAGATAAAGTGTTTCTTCCTTCAGGGCTTTTATATCCTCTGCCGAAAGATTTTTCTTAATCTCCGCTTTTGCGCCTTCCTGTTTGCCGCCTCTCAAATCCGTACTCAAAACAAACAGAGCGCTTAAAATAGTCAGCAATATGCAAACTGTCCAACATTTTTTAATAAAAAACTCAATTTTTTTTTCAAAAAACTTTTTTCTCAGCATTTTTGAGCCTGTTTTAAGCATTTTCCAAAATGTCATGCTCCTGAAAATTTCATGAAAGCGTACAAAAAAACGCTTTGCGATTAGGCGCAAAAGAACATAATATACACAAGTTTTTCTTCTTTCACAGGGAGATATTAAAAATATATTGAAAAAAAATGGCGGCTTTATAAAAGCTCCGATATATTTGCTTCCCGACATTGAAAGAGAAGATGTTTTCATATATATAATTCTTTCCTCAAAACAATAATTATGGAGGGCTTTTCCGTGAAAGTTTTAGTTGCCGGCGGCGCCGGATACATAGGCAGCGCTTGCGCTGAATATCTGATTGATAACGGGCATCAGGTTTCTGTTTTCGATTCTCTGATAACAGGACACCGTGGCGCGGTTGACGGAAGAGCTGAATTCATAGAAGGCGATCTCGCCGACAGAGCGCTTGTAAGCGACATCATGAAGAAAGGTTCTTTCGAGGCGATAATGCACTTTGCCGCCTTTTCTCTTGTAGGCGAATCAATGAAAGATCCCGGCAAATA
Source organism: Lentisphaerae bacterium GWF2_44_16 (assembly GCA_001803225.1). GTDB lineage: Bacteria > Verrucomicrobiota > Lentisphaeria > Victivallales > GWF2-45-14 > GWF2-44-16. The sequence continues at coordinate 2,380 of MHBF01000193.1, forward strand.
TTTCAGAAACAATATCAGCAACGGCATAAATCTTCTTGACGCCGCCGTGGAAAACAAGGTGCGCTCGATTGTTTTTTCGAGCACCGCCGCCACGTTCGGGGAGCCGGAGGAAATGCCGATTACAGAGGAGTCCAGGCAGCTTCCCATAAATCCTTACGGAGAATCAAAGCTCTGTTTTGAAAAGATACTCGGCTGGTACAATAAAATACACGGAATTCAATATGCCGCGCTCCGTTATTTCAACGCTTCCGGCGCATCGGAGAATTTCGGCGAAGACCACAAGCCTGAAACTCACCTCATTCCGCTTATACTTCAGGTGGCACAGGGAAAACGCGAAAAAATAATGATTTACGGAGATGATTATGATACGCCGGACGGCACCTGCGTCAGGGATTATATTCATATCCTTGATCTCGCTCAGGCGCACATGCTGGCGCTGAACGCGCCCCGCAGCGGGCATTACAATCTGGGAACAGGCAGCGGCCTCAGTGTAAAGGAAATCATTGATACAGCCCGGAAAGTTACCGGACATTCCATTCCCGCTGAAATCGCGCCCCGCAGGGCCGGAGATCCTCCACGCCTTATAGCCGGTTCGGACCGTATCAAAAAAGAACTTGGCTGGAAACCCCGTTTTGAAAGCGCCGATGCCATTATAGAATCAGTATGGAAATGGATGAAAAAATATCCCGACGGCTACAAGTGTTAAATTAACTATCCGGTCCGCAAATGAAAAAATGGCATGATCTGGGCCCGTTCACGATATTTGACCTTGAAACTACAGGGATGAGCCCTGTACGGGACAGGATAGTTGAAATAGCGGCCATAAGAATAGAACTCGACGGTTCGCAAAGCCGTTACCATTCGCTTGTAAACCCTAAAACTGTTATGCCTGAGAAGGTCATTCAAATTCACGGCATTACCAATGAAATGGTAGCGGACGCGCCTGTTTTCAGGACAGCCGGGCGGGAGTTCTCTGAATTTGCCGCCGGCAGCACGCTGGTGGCGCATAATGCCCGCTTTGACCTTGGGTTTCTGCAGGAAAGCCTTTTTCGGGAGGGCTATGAGATATGGAAAGGCAAAACGATGGATTCTATCCCGATAATAAAACAGGCTTATTCAGGGCTTCCGAGTTACAGTCTGCAATATCTGAGACGGCGCTTCGGCCTTGGCGATGAACTATCGGGGCCCGCTCACCGTGCTTTCGCTGATGTCGAATGGACTCTTGAGGTTTTTCAGATGTCCTTGAAAACCCTGCTCGAAAAAACAGACAATTGAAGAAACTTATCCGTCCGATACAGTGTGCCGAATTGGAGGGGCCGCGGACGGGAGAAAGGAGAGCGTCCATCCGCGGCCGTTGGGAGGTGGATTTTTATTTTTACGTCTTGAGACAGGCGTCCATAGCCTTTCTGACGCTTTCAAATTCACAGCGGTTTCTTATTTCCTCCTCTGTGTTCATGGGATTTCTGAAAACACAGCTGTCAAGGACTTCATCGCCGACAGTTACGCATATAGGCGCGTCCGGCCCCTGCCTGGAACTGAAGGCGGCATCGATATTGACCTTGTTTTCCCATCCGTTGTCTTTGACATATTTGACGACCCTTGCCAGCAGATTGTGTCCGGGACAGTCTTCGCGGTTCGCGCAGATTGTAACTATTATGGGAACAGAATTCTTTTCAGTTCCCCTGATGACAGGGACTTTGGCGTCAAATATCTGACTCCTGTTTTTATAGTGCGTATGCAGGGCGTGATGCGCGGCATGGGAGCCGGGGCAACCCTCAAAATTCTCCTTATAGCATTCTTCCACAAGATAGTTGTCCTGGGATTTCTGGAGCTGCATGTTTTTATCGGACTGATAGAGGCCCTGCGCTCTCATCTGTCGAACTTTTAAATCAGCCATCCCCGGCTGTCCGCCTCCGGCGATACAGCCCCCGGGGCAGGCCATGACTTCGACGAAATGGTACTTGGATTTTCCCTGAGCTATCTGTGTCGCGACTTCACGGGCGGCGACGAGGCCGTTTACGACGGCGACGTTGATTTTAGTTCCGGCGACATCTATTTCGGCCTCTTTTATTTTTTCCATGCCTCTTACGGCTTTGAAATCGACGTTTTTGAGTTTTTTGCCTTCGACTTTTTCGACGGCATAACGGAGGGCGGCTTCCATAACGCCTCCGGTGGCCCCGAAAATAACGCCTCCGCCTGTGGCAAAACCCATAGGCATGTCAAACGCTTCAGGTTCGAGGTCATTGAACTTTATGCCCATCGAGTTTATCATCCTGCCTATTTCGACAGTGGTAATTACATGGTCGACGTCTGGTATGCCGTCGGTTTTGAATTTCGGGAGAGTTGCTTCAAATTTTTTCGCCGTGCAGGGCATTACGGAAACGACGACTATATTTTCCCTCTTAATACCCGTCTGGGCAGGCAGTACTTTTTTCGCCACCGAGCCGAACATCTGCTGAGGGGATTTGCATGTGGAAATATTATGCAGAAGCTCGGGGAAATAAATTTCCGCAAATTTCACCCATGCCGGACAGCAGCTTGTGATAAGAGGAAGTTTGTCCGCCTTTTTGAAGCGGTCGATAAACTCAGTAGCTTCCTCGAAAATGGTCATGTCGGCTGTAAAACTTGTATCGAAGACAAGGTCAAAGCCCATTATCTTCATCGCCTTGACAAGTTTGCCGGCGACGTTTGCGCCGGGTTCAATGCCGAAATATTCACCGAGGGCGACACGCACAGCCGGGGCAATCTGGGCGACAACGATTTTGTCCTTGTCATAAATCGCGTCCCAGACTTTTTCCGCGTCCTGACGGGGGATAATCGCTCCGGTCGGACATACGGCGGCACACTGTCCGCAGTTTACGCACTCGACATTGGCGAGATTGTCATTGAAAGCCGGGGCTACGCAGGACTTGGAGCCTCTGTTCGCAAAATCAATGGCGCCTATTCCCTGAACTTCCTTGCATACCCTGACGCAATCGCCGCAGAGAACGCATTTATTGGGGTCTCTTGTAAGCGACGGGGAAGACATATCTATTTCGACGCTCTTGGGATTTTCCTTGAAGCGCACTTTTTCAACTCCGAGCCTTCGACCGAGGTCCTGAAGGGCGCAGTGGGAACTTTTCGGGCATGTCGGGCATTCCCTGTCATGGTTTGCCAGAAGCAGTTCCACGTTTATTTTGCGGAATTCCCTGATTTCTTTTGTGTCCGTATGTATAACCATGCCGGGTTCGGGAGCGGTGGAACAGGACGCCATTATCCCTTTTCCATCAACTTCCACGATGCAGAGACGGCACGCGCCGTAAACGCTCAGTTCCGAATGATAGCAGAAAGTCGGTATTTCAATTCCGGCTTTTCTTATAAGTTCAAGGAGATTTTTTTCATCTCCAATCTCCACATCGATCCCGTTAATCTTAACTGTATTATTTATCTTCATATCTGTTTCTCCTTTCATATTCCGGTTACTGCGTCAAAACGGCATATAGTTTTGCATACTCCGCATTTTATGCACTTGTCAGGGTCTATTTTGTGCGCTTCCTTTTTTGCGCCCGAAATTGCTCCGACAGGGCATTTTTTCGCGCATGCCATGCAGCCCTTGCATTTATCCGCGAGTATTTCAGGGATAGCGAGGGCTTTGCACTGTCCGGTCGGGCAGCGTTTTTTGAAAACGTGCGCCTCATATTCCTCCCGGAAATATTTAAGTGTGGACAATACCGGGTTCGGGGCCGTTTTGCCGAGCCCGCAGAGCGAGCCGATACGGACGGCTTTTGCAGTTTTTTCCAGTAAAATCAAAGTGTTTTCATCGGCGCGGCCTTCCATTATGTCATCGAGCATCGCGAGCATCTGTTTAGTGCCCTCTCTGCACGGGACGCATTTGCCGCAGGATTCATTCTGTGTGAACTGCATGAAAAATCTTGCCACGCTTACCATGCAGGTTTTATTGTTCATAACTACTAGTCCGCCGGAGCCGACCATCGCGCCCACGCTTTTCAGAGAATCGAAATCAAGCGGCATGTCAAGCATTTCCGGCGTAAGGCATCCTCCCGAAGGACCGCCTATCTGAACGGATTTGAAGTACTCGTCTGTAACATTGCCTTTTTCATCGGTGACGCCGCCGCCGATATTATTGACTATTTCGCGGAGGGTTGTCCCGAACGGCACTTCTATCAGGCCTGTATTGGCGACATGTCCCGTCAGCGCGAAAGTTTTAGTGCCTGGAGATTTTTCTGTCCCTGTTTTTCTGTAATTTTCCGCGCCTTCCCTGATGATTACCGGAATGGTCGCCAGGGTCTCAACATTATTGATTACAGTCGGTTTTCCCCAGAGCCCTTTCTGCGCGGGGAAGGGGGGTTTGGGCATAGGCATGCCGCGTTTGCCTTCTATAGACGCTATCAGGGCTGTTTCTTCGCCGCAGACGAAAGCCCCCGCGCCTTCCATGACGACGATTTTAAAATTAAAAGAACTTCCGAAAAGATTTTCACCTAGAAACCCCGCGTTTTCCGCGTCCTTCACGGCCCTGCGCATTCTTTCCACGGCGAGGGGGTATTCAGCGCGGACGTAAACATAGCCTTCGTCGGCGGCGACAGCTCTTGCCGCAATCATCATTCCCTCAATCAGACTGTGCGGATTGCCTTCCATTACGGAGCGGTCCATGAAAGCGCCGGGATCGCCTTCGTCACCGTTGCAGATGATATATTTTTTAGCATTCTCGGACGCGAGTGTCAGCTTCCATTTCAGTCCGGTCGGAAAACCGCCGCCGCCTCTGCCCCTGAGCCCGGATTTTTCTATTTCCGCGCATATCTGCTGAGGGGTCATTTCCAGGCATGCTTTTGCCGCGGCTTTATATCCGTCCTTGTATATGTACTCGTTGATACATTCAGGGTCTATCGTGCAGTTTTTGAGAACGAGCCTTTTCTGTCTCGCGTAAAAGGGCATTTCATCATCGCCCCTGTAAATTTTGCCGTTGACAGGGTCTTTATAGAGAAGGCGTTCAATAACTTTGCCGCCGGTGATTGTCTCACTGACGATTTCCTCCGCGTCTTCCGGCTTTACGTTGGTATAAAGAATCCCGTCCGGTTCTATTCTTACCAGGGGGCCTCTTTGACAGAAGCCCTGGCATCCGCTCTTGGAAATGTGAACAGTCCCATCGCAGTTATCGGCGGTGAGTTCGAGACAGGCTTTTACCGAGGATTTTTCAAGGATTTCCAGCAGTCTGTCCCTTATTTTCAGGGAACCGTTTGCCACGCATCCTGTGCCGGCGCAGAGAATTATTCTTTTTGTGGTTTTTGCCGCCGCGTCTTTGTATTGCCCGGCCCTTTCCTGAAGTTTTATGATATCAGTTTTCATTGCGCCACCTCTTTCGTCAGCTCGTCCGCGACAGCATTTTTTTCTTTTTCGATAATTTTTTCCAGCAATTCAAGGGCGTGTTCTGGTGTTACTTGTCCATGTACCTCATCGTTTATGACCAGCACAGGGGCAAGTCCGCAGGCGCCGAGACAGCTGACTGTTTCAACAGTAAAAAGCATATCCCCTGTGGTAGGGTTCTCCTGAGTAACCCCAAGGCGTTTTCTCAGAGCTTCCAGAATAGGTATCGAGGCTTTCACGTGACAGGCCGTCCCGTCGCATAGCCTGATAAGATATTTCCCCTTTGGCTCAAGCGTGAAGTGAGCGTAAAAAGTGGCGACCCCATATACTCTGGCGGGGGGGATGCCGAGCGAGGTCGCCACATAACTTATTATATCCTTGGACAAAAATTTATATTCCTCCTGTACAGCCTGGAGGATTGGTATGAGCCGGGCTTTGTCAAAGTTATTTTTCTTCAATATCCGGTTGACCGCCTCCAGATGTTTTATCATCCGGGCAGTTTTACTGATAGTCTGGTCCATTGACGTTCTCCTTTCTCTGTGACGCAAAACACTGTTAAAAAGAAAACCCTGTTTGCTGTTTAACATCTCTCCCTAAAGCACTATTATAACAGATTAAAAACTATATTGCAAATACTTTCACGATTATTTTTAATAAAAATTGAATTTGTAATAAATTTCACAATACATGTTGTTGTAATTCGTAATTATATTGTTTTAAGTTAGTTACAGTGTTTTGTCCGTCTTTGTTCTGTTCTGTTATTTGAAAATTTTAATTTGGTTCTTGAAAAATGCAATTGATAATTATTTCACAATACCGTTGTTTAAAAAGGCCCTGTTAATTTTATCACAGGGCCTGACGCGGGGCTGTTAAACAAATTTGATTTTTACCTCCTTGAGATATTTTTCCTTTAAAACGTTTGCTATGCGCCTGACGATAGAGCGCCTTATTTCTATGTCGAGTGGCAGGTTGGGGTCCTGATGCACTTCATTGACGCGCGTTCCCACGAGCATTTCTATGATATCGTTTTTTCTGAGAATTTCAGCGAGCATTACGGCGGGATCGCCTGTTTCCGGCGGAATGCCTTCTTCAAGGTATTTAGCGGTTCTCGTAAGAGTGAAAATGCCTTCGGTAATCAAGTCTATGCCGTTCATGCCGGATACCGGAGGCAAATCATATCTTGCGGATTTCAGGTCGGTTTTTATTTCGCGGTCGAGTTCACGGGCCACGATGTTGGCTGTTGTGCCGCCGCATATTACTTTGGAGCCGTCATAGGAAGCTATCAGGCGGGCGCATTCCGCGTCGCGCTCCTTGAAAAACGGAGGGCCGGTAAAGAGTATGAGTTTTTCAGGCTTCCTGAAATATATTGACGCGGAGGACATATCGTCTCCCGGCGTGTAGGAGCTTTCTTTGAGGAGCGCTTCCTTTATGAGGGCTTCGGCGAAGTCCTGAGAGCCGCGGTTGTCCTCCTCATACGCTCTGTTTTCCACAAATTTGCGGCATCCTTCAACGCGCCAGCCGAGTTTATATTTTTCAGTTCCCATGCCGGCCTGGGTTATTCCGTCGGATATCAGGACTATGCGGTCTCCCTCGGAGATTTCGAACTCATAAACTTCAATAGACCTGTCCCTCCAGTTGGGAGAACATATTTCACTGCATGGGATATTGACGCATTTGCCTTTGTGCATGAAAAGGAACGGGGGGTTGCCCATGTTTATTATTTTAGTTTTGCCGTTGAGTGAGAGATCCACTATTGTGAAAGTGGCATAGCTGATTTTTCTTGTCCTGCAAATGGGCAGGGCGCTCATTATGGTTTCGGCGGACTGTAGTATCTCCTTGTTGGAAGCCATGAATTTGAGTGCCATGGTGGAGGTCATGGATGAAAGTATGTTTGCCTTTATGCCGCTGCCGAGCCCGTCGGAAAGCACCAGGATGATGCGGTTTTCCTCGGGGACTCTGCAGAATTTGAAAGCATCTCCGCAGATGTTTTCGCCGCGTTTACAGCGCTGGCTGAAGCCTATGTCCACAAATAGAGGTCCCGAAATCATGGAGCATCCTTTCTATTCTTCGTTATTATCGGTGTAATCATCCGCGATCGAACGCAGAAGTATTTCAGTGTCCGCCATGTGTTCTCCGAGGCGGCAGGCTATTTCCTGGACGGTTTCAAGATTTTTATGTATGACTTTTTTTGCTTTTTCGGCGATCTGTTCACGGCGCATTTCCGTTCTGGTGACGTCAAATATCACCGCGCCCACGGCCTGATGCGGTTCTATGTTGAAAATGGTAATGCCGTAGAGCCTGCCTCCGACTTTGATGGAATCCCTGTGCATGTCCTTTCCGCCGGAAAGAACACCGGCGAAAAGTTCATGGAAAGGCACAATTCTGCTTATGAGCGCTCCCGCCAGGCCGGGGCGCGCCTCGTATGCGCAGGCTGTCGCTTCATCAAACATCTTCGCGAAAAACTCATTGCATTCTATGATTTTCATTTCAGCATCGACTATGACGACGCCTGCCGGAATGCAGCGCAGAAGGGCGTTTGCTTTTTTTTGTACCTGCTTGCGGAGATAGGATAGGCACATCGCCGGTTCGGCCTTCTTTTCGAGGAGGGCCTTTGCGAAGTTACGGCAGGTTTCATAACCGCAGCCTCCGCAGTTGAGTTCGTCGTCGGGAGATGTTTTTCCGACGCTTCTGAGGGCGTCCTTTATTTTCGTTTCATCCTGCAAAGGCGCTATTATCGGGTCGGGATATATTTCCATGTTTATATTGGAAGACGCTTTTCGTTTCAGTACCTTTTTCGGCATTTTGATTTTGTTCACTATTTTCATTCTGGCAAGAAGGCCCGGCATTTCGTAAGAGGTGCAGGGGCCGTTTATGCAGCCGCCTTCGCAGGCCAGGGCCTCTATGAAAACAGGATTGTCAAACCCGTCAAGACCTATGCCGGAAAGCGCTTTGTCGATATTATGGAGGCCGCTTATGGCCACGTATTTCACTTCCGGAGGGAGCTCATGGGCGCGGATTGTATCTATCATGCCGCCCTCCACAGGGTAAATCCCGCCTTCTTCGGAAGCGCGCGGCACAAAGGACGCCGAATTTTCGGGCTTTATTTTCGCCGGATCTATTTTCTTTTCCTCCAGCCATCTGCGCATGTCTGAAAAAGTTAATGCCACGTCAAGAAGTTCAGGGTACATATCGGCTTCGCTTTTTTTTGCTATGCAGGGGCCTATGAAAACGATGCCTATATTGTTTCCGAAAGCTTTCCGCAATATTTTGCAGTGGGCGAGGAGCGGAGAAAACATTCCGGTAACGGAAAGAGCGGCGTGTTCGGGCATATATTTGCGGATGAATTCGACGCAGGACGGACAGGCGGAGGAAATGAAAACGCCTTTGCCCGCTTTAGCCAGGACAGAGGCGGTTTCCGCGGAAACGTCCTGTGCTCCGAGGGCTGTTTCACCGACACCGGCGAAGCCGAGTTTTTTGAGGGCTGTTATAATTTTTTTCTCGTCAACGCCCTGAAATTCACTTACCCAGGAAGGAGCGAGCGACACATAAACTTTTTCTTTTCTCTCCAGCAGATATTTCACTCTGCCGAGGTCATCCCTGACTCTTTTTGCTTTAGCCGGACAGATCTGGACGCAGTGTCCGCAGGCCACGCAGAGTTCGGGTACTACCGAGGCGTGGCCGTCTTCGACTTTTATCGCTTTCACCGGGCATTGACGGACGCATTTGTAACAGTCCTGGCACTCTGTGCGCAATGTATATATCGGATAATCTCTGTCCATGATAAATTCCCCTTAATTTTATGGAAAGTACTGTTTAAGTAAATCCATTATGACACCCGTATCGACTTTTGAATATGTTTTTCCGTTGATTACCACATTAGGCCCGTCTGAACAGTTTTTTTCGCAGCAGCTCCCGGTGATTTCGATTTCAGCGGGAAGGCCCCTTTTTTCAAAATATTCTTCTATTATCCTGAGGTTTTTGTTATTTCCTCTGGCAAAGCATGAACTGCCCATGCATATAACGATTGGGGGCTTTTTATTCATGATTCTGTTTCCTCCTCTTTTTTTTCTTTCGCCCTTTTCAATTTTACGCTGAGAGCGGCAAGGCCTGATGAGAGGTCTTCCTTCTGCACCACTATATCAGGGCCTGTTTTCAGATCGACAGTGGTAAAGTTCCAAATGCCTTTAATTCCTGCCGAAATCATCATCTGCGCGACTTCCTCCGCGGCGTCGGCCGGAACGGTCAGTATGCCTATTCTGACGTGCATTCTCCTAACCAGATCGGGGAGTTTTTTCAGCGGCAGAATGGAGCGTCCATGTACTGTTGAGCCTATTTTAGCCGGGTCGTTGTCAAATCCCGCTACTATGTTCAGTCCGTTGTTTCTTATCCCCTGATATCCCATGAGCGCGCTTCCGAGGCAACCCACTCCGGCCAAAAAGGCGTCTGTCGCATTATTCCATCCGAGGAAGTTTTCTATTCCTTCTATGAGTTCGGGCACAGGGTATCCGACTTTGGGTTTTCCTGTGATTCCGGTTATTTCCAGATCTTTGCGGACGACTATGGGGGCGAGCCCTATTTCCTCTGCCAGATGTGTTGTCGAAACAAGTTCACGGCCCTGCATCTGAAATCTTCTCAGTATGCATAAATAGCCGGGAAGCCTTTTAACTGATGGCATCCGGACAACTTTTTCCACTGCTTCCGTGTCCATAATAATTCACTCCGCTATTAATAGATATATTTTTATCGATATATTTTTATCTATTATACCAGAAGAAGATTTTACTGTCAACAGTTTTCAGTAAAATTTATGAAAAAATCAAAAATCAAAAAGCTTTATTTTTTCTCCGCCATTCGCGAGGGGAAATGCCGTTGATTGTTTTGAAATGGCGATTGAAATTTGAAAGGGTATGGTATCCGGATTTGAGGGAAATTTCCAGTATGGAGAGCATGCTGTTTTTCAGAAGTGTTTTTGCTATTTCCATACGGAAACAGAGCAGGTATTCCTGAGGTGAAATGCCCATGGCGGATTTAAAAATCCTCCTGAAATTGGTGATGCTGCAATTTGAAATTGAGGACAGTTTGGGAATTTCTACGAGACTGGAATATTTCGAAGCAATGTATTTTAACGCCGGTTTTATTCTTTCAATATTCTTGTATTTTGCCGTGTCGGGCGGAAGAGGCTTCAGAGGCGCGATACGGTGAAGCATCACCATAAGTTCCCAAACCAGCGCTCGTATTGCCGAGCGGTAAGACTTTTTCTTCTCCGTCATTTCTTCGGCAATTCTGAAAATTATATTGCAGATATCAGGAAATTTTTCAGAGCTTATCACATTTTTGAATTCCGGGCCGGAAAGCGATTCCGTCTCGAAAACATCTTCCGTCGAAGGCGCGTACCCTGCCATCAGTCCAGCCGGGTCAAGATTGAGAAATGTCCAGCGGCTTATCATTTCAGGCGAGCTTACAAGAAGATGCAGTTCCCTGTTATTTACCGCGAACGCGTCCCCGGCCTTGCATGGAAAGATTTTATCCTCCACCATAAAAACACCATGCCCCTCATGGCAATACCCTATCTCAAAACACTCATGTACATGTGCGGGTATTTCGGGCTTGTTGGAGCGGCGAACATTAAGCGGGCCGTGAACAGGAAAAGACGGATCAAGATTTATCGGCGAAAACTCTCCGCCTAAAGTCTCTTTTGGTCGATTTCGCATAGTTCTTTGGTCCTTAAGTAGAGGAACTTGCTCTTTACGTCAATTATAATTGATATAAGAAATTTTTCAAGAAACAAAAACAGGCGAAGAGGAGAATATTCATGAAAACAGCGCTACTTACAGAAAAAGGTTTTATCATTGAGGAAATCCCAATCCCGGAAACGGACGAAAATTCGCTGCTTATAAAGACTGTTGCCTGCGGCATCTGCGAGGGTGACATTTTTCAGTACAGAAAGGCTAAAGGTGGAACGCCTCTCAGAAAACAGCTCGGACATGAGGGCAGCGGCATTGTCGTAAAGGCCGGTAAAAACGTGAAAGATTTTTCGGAAGGCGACAGGGTGACTGTTCTCGGCGGGCCGTATTCGGAATATTTTGAGGTCAAAGCATCGTCCGCAGTTAAAGTGCCTGGAAACATAAAGCTTGAGACTGTGCTCGGGGAGCCTGTCGCGTGTTTCATGCATGCGGCAAAGAGATTTGGGATAAAAAAAGGTGAGAGGATTGCCGTAATCGGTTGTGGTTTTATGGGGCTCGGCTGTCTCCAGCTTGCGAAAAGAGAGGGCGCGGGCGAAATAATTGCGCTCGAACCTATAGAATGGAGGAGGAAAAAAGCTCTCGAATGCGGTGCTGATAAAGCAATAAACCCTTCAGGGCTTTCTCCTGATGCAATACTTCGGAACTTCGGGGAATTTGATGTGATTATCGAAGCGACCGGAATTCAGGAAGCCATTGATGTTTCCTCCGTGCTTGTCAGGGAACACGGCAGGATTATTCTGATAGGATATCACCAGTCAAATGACGGCATACGTTCTGTAGATATGCGGCAATGGAATTATAAAGCTATTGATATAATTAACGGGCATGTCCGCCGCGAGGACGAAAAGCTTGATGCCATGAGGGAGGCCGTCAGCTTGGAAGCGGACGGACTGCTCAAAATGGAAAATCTTGTAAGCGTTTATGAGTTTTCTGATATTGAAGAAGCCTTTAAAGACCTTATTTCCAGAAAGGAGAATCTCTTCAAAGCCGTCCTGAAACTTTCATAGAATGCGCACGTGCCGTTGCCTTATGCGCAAAACAAGACGGCTTTTGAGTTTTTCAGAACGGAAAAGTAAGCTGTACCGGGCCTTTGTTTTCTGCTTCCGGCATCGGAAAACCGGAGACTGTAACTCCGAGCAGGCGCACTTTGCGACTGCCCGCTTCGGTTTTTGCGAGAAGGCTTGATGCAATGTTGAAAATAATTTCTCTGTCATCAATGAATGTTTCCTGGGAACGCTGGCGTGTAATGGAGGTGAAGTCATCATACTTCAGTTTCAGCGTAACTGTCCGGCCTGAGAGCTTTTCCTCTTTCAGTAGTTCTTCGACTTCCCCGGCGAGCTCCTTTATAATGCGCAGTATCTCATCCATGTCGTCAATATCCTGCTGAAAGGTAAGTTCACGGCCCATGGACTTGCGCGGAGCGTCGGGGGTTACAAGCCTGTCCTCAATGCCGCGGACAATATTATAATAGTAAATGCCGGCTTTGCCGAAAGCGCTTACCATATCCGGCAGCGAAAAATTTTTCAGGTCGCTGCCGTTATTGATTCCCAGTCTGTGGAATTTTTCGGCGGTAACCTTGCCGATGCCGTAAAATTCACCAATGGGAAGTTTGTCAATGAACGCGTCGGCATCTTTCGGTGTAATGACGGTCAATCCCGAGGGTTTGCGGAAGCCTGATGCGATTTTGGCGAGGAACATATTGAAGGACACGCCTGCCGATGCCGTAAGCCCTGTTTCAGAATAAATGCGCTTCTGAATTTCCTGTGCCGCCCAGGTCGCCGAGGGAATATTTTTCTTGTTGTGGGTAACATCAAGATATGCTTCATCCAGCGACAGCGGTTCGACAAGCTCGGTGTATTCCATGAAAATGCTTCGTATGATTTCTGACTCATGGGCATAAACATCCATCCTGACGGGCAGGAATATTCCATGCGGGCATAACTTCTTCGCCTGATTTATGGGCATTGCCGAATGAACGCCGAATTTGCGTGCCTCATAGGACGCCGTCGAAACGACGCCTCTTGTCCCCGGCAGGCCGCCGACTATGACGGCTTTGCCTTTCAGACGCGGATTGTCGCGCTGTTCAATCGACGCGTAAAAGGCATCCATGTCGATATGTATTATTTTCCTTACGAGCATTGCATAATATACCCCAAAAGGAATTTCGGAAAAGGATTTGGCGCAAATAAATCCGGGAGGAATTTTTCTGCGGCAGTTTATGAACGGCTCGCGGTACTTGTATATGATTGTAATATGTGTTATTCTTCAATACAAGGTAAAATTCATTGGGGTTTTATATGATTCATCAGACATTGAAGAAATGTTTTGGTTTCGACAAATTCAAAACAGGTCAGGAAGAAGTAATAAGACGCGTCATAAACGGAGATTCGGCAGGAGCTATCTTTCCGACTGGTTCGGGGAAATCCTTATGCTATCAACTTTCGGCTTTGCATCTTCCTGCGCTCACTCTGGTGGTATCGCCGCTGCTTGCGCTGATGAAAGACCAGCTTGATTTTTTATCGTCAAAAGGAATTGCCGCCGCCACTATAGATTCATCGCTCAAAAGCGAGACGGTACGGGAAATAATGGACAAAGTCAAAGCCGGCGCTTACAAAATTCTGCTGATAGCGGTGGAACGCTTCAAAAATGAACGGTTTCGTAAGTTTCTGAGCGGTGTTCCAATATCATTGATGGTTGTTGACGAAGCCCACTGTATTTCTGAATGGGGCCATAACTTCCGCCCTGACTACCTGAAGCTTCCTGTTTATCAGCGTGAATTCAATGTCCGGCAGGTATTATTGCTTACGGCGACGGCAACCCCTGAAGTTATAGATGATATGTGCGCCAAATTTAATATGCCGCGCGACGCTGTAACAGTTACCGGTTTTTATCGAGGCAATCTGCGCTTGTGGGTTAAGCCCGCGGCTGCCGCGGATAAACCGGACCTATTGTATAAGCTGCTGAAAGATTCCCCTGAACAGGCTTCCATTGTTTATGTAACATTGCAGCAGACCGCTGAAGACGTGGCGCTGTTTCTTCTCGGGAAAAATATAAACGCCGTTGCTTATCATGCGGGTATGGAAGACGAAGAACGCAAGAAGATCCAGAATTCATTTATGCGCGGCGAAAAAAACTGCATCGTGGCGACTATAGCCTTCGGTATGGGAATAGATAAACGTGATATACGGAGGGTAATTCATTACAACCTCCCTAAATCAATAGAGAATTACAGTCAGGAAATCGGGCGCGCCGGACGTGACGGGTTGAATTCTGACTGTTATGTACTGGCAAACCGTGATGATGTGAACGTCCTGGAAAACTTTATTTACGGCGATACTCCTGAAACTGACGGCATTCGCAGTGTGCTTGAAGAAATACCCCGGGATGGAGCAAGATGGGAATTGCGGATAACGCGTTTGTCAACGTTTTCAAATATCCGCATACTTCCGCTTAAAACACTGCTGGTCTATCTGGAAATGAAAGGTATTGTCAAGCCTCTTTATTCCTATTTTGCCCAATACCGTTACTCTAATATTATCAGCGATGGGGATATTGCCTCGAAGTTCAAAGGCGAACGCCGCCAGTTTATTGACAGTTTGTTTTCCGGAGTTGAAAAGAGCCGTATATGGACCACTGTGGATATTGATAAGATCAAATATGGATATAACACAAACCGCGACCGCATCACCGCCGCACTGGAATATTTTCACCAGCATGGATTCATCAAACTTGAAGCAAAGGATACTGTTGAAATTTACGAAGTAATCATGCCGGAATTTGATATTGACCTGACGACACGCGACCTTGCTTTATTGTTTAAACAGAAAGAGCAGACAGAAATCAGGCGCATTGAAAAGATGCTGCGTTTTTTCAACGGCAGTTCTTGTCTGAGTTACGCTCTGGCGGATTATTTCGGCGAAAAGATAAACAGAAAGAAATGCGATCATTGTTCGATATGCCTGGAAGGGCAAGTCTCCATAGAAAAAAGCATTCCCCTTAAACCCTTTACCGAATACGATTTTAATGAACTTACAGATCCGCTTACAGCGAAACTCAAGACGCCTCCCGGCCCGGAATTGCTTACCCGGTTCCTCTGCGGTATTACAGTCCCGGTGTTTTCAAAAATAAAGGCCAAGCAACTGCCCGGCTTCGGAAAGCTTGAAAAATATCGTTATGCGGATGTCCGTTCCTGGCTGGAAGCTTTCTTGACAGTCTGAAAATCTCTCCGGCATGAACAGGCTTATTATCAAAAAAACAATATTTTTTCAAAAATTTAGTTGACATTGCAATAGTTGACATATAAACTAAATGGCGTAACGGCAAACGGAGTGTTAATATGGCGAAAAAACAATGTCACAGCGAACTGGTAACTTTTGAAGACCGTGACCACGAAGCGCTGATGGGCGTCTGGTGGACGGGGGTTCTTCTGAAAAAAGGGGCCAACCGTTTTTTCAGCGAGTTCCTGTCATCGGAAGTACAATTCAATATCATGATGGTACTCAAACACAGTAAAAAATCTCCGACACAGAATGAACTCGGCGAGCGTCTCCTGGTGGATAAATCCAATATTACCGGGCTCCTTGACCGGATGGAGGCCGCCGGGCTCTTGAAGAGGCTCAAAGTAGCCGGGGACAGGCGCTGCTATCATATAGAACTGACGAGAAAAGGCTTGAAGATTTTGGAGAAAGTCGAAGAACCTTATAGAAATCATGTAAAAAAACTTATGTCGATATTTACCGAAAAGGAAATTAACAATTTGAACCGTTATATGGCACGCCTTCAGGGAGCCATCACAAAAGAAGAACCAAACGCATTAGAAGATAAGGAGTAACAATATGGGCCAGCGGCTTTTCAGGACACAACGTTTTCTGCCTTTGTTCATCACGCAGTTTATGGGCGCGTTCAACGACAACTTTTTCAAAAATGCTTTGTTGCTGTTAATCACCTACAAGCTTGCCTTGAGTGATAATGATTCAGCGGTAATGGTCAATCTGGCGGCAGGCGTATTTATATTGCCGTTCTTTCTTTTCTCGGCGACAGCCGGACAATTGGCGGATAAATATGACAGAGCGTTAATCACACGGATACTGAAGGTGGCTGAAATCATACTGATGGGCCTTGGGACTTTTGCGATTTTCGCGCTTTCGTGGCACGACGCCCCGGCCTTCCTGAAAAGCCCGCTTATACTCCTGAGTATCCTGTTTTTAATGGGAGCTCAGTCCTCTTTTTTCGGTCCTATCAAATATGCCCTGCTTCCACAGCACCTGAAAGACAACGAACTTATCGCGGGTAACGCCTATATCGAAGCGGCGACATACCTTGCGATACTTTTAGGAAGCATTTTTGGCGGAATTCTGATAATGCGCTCCAACGGTGAATTTATTGTAGGCGCGGGGCTTATGGGAGTTGCGCTTGCAGGTTATCTGGCAAGCCGCTGGATTCCCGCAGCGAAACCTGACGCTTCCGATTTGAAAGTCAATTATAATTTTATTTACGAAACATGGATAATATTAAAAAGTATCAGAGCTCAAAAAGTCACATACCGCTGTGTGCTCGGCATTTCATGGTTCTGGGCAGTTGGAGCGCTGATGCTTTCCCAACTGCCGGCAATATGCAAATCCATTATCGGCGCGGATGAAACCGTAGTAACATTTTATCTGGCGATATTCACAATCGGTATAGGCGCCGGTTCGTTGCTCTGCAACCGTATCCTCAGGGGTATCGTACAGACGACATTTGTTCCGCTGGGCGCGCTTGGCATGTCGATATTTATTGTGGACCTGTATTTCGCCTGTAAAGGAATACACGTGAGCGATACGACAATGTCCATCAGAGAATTTGTCCGGCATTTTGTCTGCTGGCGATTGGCTTTTGACATGCTGATGATCGCTGGATGCGGCGGGATATTCATAGTGCCTCTTTACGCGCTGATTCAACACCGCACGAAACAGGCTGAAATGGCCAGAGTCATCGCGGGAAACAATATAGTGAACGCGCTCTTCATGGCGGGTGCCGCGTTAGCGGTAGTTCTCGGTCTTCGGACGGGACTGAAAATATACGAGATTTTTCTTTTCGTTGCCTTCATCAATACACTCGTAGGCATATATATATGCTTGTTGCTGCCGGGCGCGCTTATCCGTTCTCTGGTACGGACTGTGCTCGCTATTCTTTTCAGGGTTGAAATCAAAAATCTGGAGAATTACAACAAGGCCGGAGACAGGGTATTGATTATAGCGAATCATACATCCCTTCTTGACGGGATGCTTATAGCGTCGTTCATGCCGGAGAAAGTAACTTTCGCAATCAATACCCATATAGCGAAAAAGTGGTGGGTGAAAGCCAGTTGCGCGCTGTTTAACGCGTTTCCTATGGACCCGGCAAATCCGCTTGCGACGCGTTCACTGATAGAGGAAATTAAAAAAGACCGCAAATGCATGATTTTTCCCGAAGGCAGAATCACCGTAACCGGCGCGTTGATGAAAGTCTATGAAGGCTCCGGCATGATAGCCGAAAAATCCGGCGCGATGATATTGCCGATCCGTATAAACGGCGCGCAATACTCCAAGTTTTCGTATTTAAAAGGGAAAGTCAAGACACGCTGGTTTCCCAAAATAACAATGACCGTATTGGAGCCGAGACGTTTTGAGGTTGACCCAGTTTTCAAAGGCCGTGAAAGACGCCAGAAGATTTCCGCGGGTATTTATGACGTGATGGCGTCAATGATATATCAGACCTCGGAAATTGACGAACACCTGTTCCGTTCTCTGCTCGGCGCCGCTAATATTTACGGTTACGAACGGCAGCTTCTCGAGGATCAGACCCGCGCGGTGCTGAGTTACCGTCAGTTGATAAGGAAAAGTTATATTTTCGGCAATGTTCTCCGCAGACGTTGCAGACACGAGAAATATATCGGCCTGATGATGCCTAATTCATTGCCGAATGTAGTTTCATTTTGGGGTTTGCAGGCATATGACCGTGTGCCTTGCATGATTAATTTTACATCGGGGATTGCGCCGATTATAACATCATGCCAGGCGGTAGGCGTAAAGACTGTTTTTACATCGCGCAAGTTTATCGCTGCCGCAAAACTGGAAGCACTGGATGACGCCCTCGAAAAAGCTGAAATAAAAGTGAAATATCTGGAAGACGTGAAAAACAGTATTTCGATTTTTGAACTGATATCGGGAATGCTCCGCTATGCGATGAAATTGAAACCGAGAGCAAAAGCCGATGAAGCCGCTGCAGTCATTTTCACATCGGGCTCAGAGGGCGCGCCTAAAGCGGTTCTGCTGAGTCACCGCAATTTGCAGGCGAACCGCAATCAGGTGTTGACTGTAGTGCCCCTCAACTCACAGGATCGCATCATGAACTGCCTGCCGATGTTTCACTCTTTCGGCCTGAGCATGGGGACCGTGATGCCTCTGCTTTCCGGAATCAGGACGTTCTTTTATCCGTCGCCGCTGCATTACAGATACATTTCAGAACTCTCTTATGATTCAATGGCCACGGTCATTTTCGGTACGGATACATTTATGGCAGGTTACGGACGCGTCGCGAACCCTTATGACTTTTTCAATATCCGTTTCGCCATGGTCGGCGCTGAAAAACTCAGGGAAGCCACGATTAAGTTATGGATGGACAAATTCGGCATCAGGATTTTTGAAGGCTATGGAACGACTGAAGCTTCTCCTGTAGTCAGCGTCAATACGCCTATGTATCACAGGCCCGGCACTGTCGGCAGGCTCGTGCCATGCCTCGCGCATCGCATTGAGCCGGTCCCCGGCATTGAAAAGGGCGGCGAGCTTTTTATAAAAGGCGATAATATCATGATGGGATATATACGCCATGATAAACCGGGCGTACTGCAGCCGCCCGCTGACGGCTGGTACGATACAGGCGATATCGTGGAAATAGACAAAGAAGGCTTTATAACTATCAAAGGCCGCGCCAAACGCTTCGCTAAAATCGCCGG
Organism: Lentisphaerae bacterium GWF2_44_16; assembly: GCA_001803225.1. Classification (GTDB taxonomy): domain Bacteria; phylum Verrucomicrobiota; class Lentisphaeria; order Victivallales; family GWF2-45-14; genus GWF2-44-16. Next base: position 21,457 of record MHBF01000193.1, read on the forward strand.
AGAAATGGTTTCGCTGACAGCCGTGGAAACAGCCGTCAATACGCTCTGGCCTAAAAACCTCAGTGGCATTGTCACTCTCGCCGATGCCCGCAAAGGCGAACAGCTTGTCCTGATTACAAATAATATGAACGCCGATTCTGCGTCAGTGCTCAAGCATTTCAGGGATAACGGTCTGAGCGAATTGTGGGTACCGCGCCGTATTATGACAGTCAAAGATATTCCGCTGCTCGGCACCGGCAAAATAGATTATGTTACGGCAAAGAAACTGGCGTTGGAAAAATTCCCGGCAAGTGAATGACAAGTCTTTTGGGAAGAAAATTCCTGGAATGTGGATTTAAAACTCTTCTTTCATTTCAATGCGTATCAAAGCAAATACATGGAAAATCTAGGATTCTTATAAAAAGGAAATCAAACAGACGTTACAACTCGCTGACTTTATCGGCAACAATGAAAATGCTGTACGCCGGCAAATATGGACGGCCCTACGGGTTTATGTTCTGCTTCGTTTCATCGCCTGGCAGAGCAAATGGGAACATACTTTCGTGCGGCTTTTCACCATCTTGCGTGGTGTTATCTGGAGTGCGCTGGACATGTTCAGCGTCCTTGCGTGCTGTGGGACAGCAGGTGGTCCGTCGCGAATGCGCGCCGCCCCGGAGCAATGTTATTTGCCGGGATTTGCAGCAACTAAGACTTAACTCAAGATAAGGAAAAATCGGAAATGCAACCGAGTTACACACAGTTTGCGCTCCGACTCCGATGAGTTGGGGGACCCATTCTCATCGGAGGGCGCCCTATGCATAACTCTTGCGATACGGCAATACTGTGCTTTGTCAGGTTTATTGCACCCCACCCTTTTTGTCAGAGTAAATGCTCTTAGAGACTTGGAGGGGGGTGCGTTTACTTTTTCAATTGTCAAAAATAAGAATAATAAGAATAATTATCAATTTCTTTTCTTTTTCTATTGCCCATACGCTATCTTTCGTTGTATAATATATTTGTGGCACAAATATTAAGAGAAATGGGCGTATCCTATGGGCTTTTTTCCAGGTACTGCCACATACCTTTACAAAATGCACATAGAAGATACGCCCTTTAAGGCTTTATCTTCAGGGATAGTTTTGTAAACTCTTGAATGTGGCAGTTGCGGAAAAATCTATACCTTTTAAATCACCCTCATTTCTATTCAAACAAATAAAATATTTTTGCGCCCCTCCCGAACTGATTATTTTTTTGATGAAAGAATAGAAAATTCCGTTTAAAATAACCTGCCTTGATTTGAATTCAACTCTCAACTCAATAAATAATCCACTTTTGAAAAAACAGATATTTGACCATAATAACAGTCTTTTATTTTTCAATTGTCCGCAGAGTGTTTTATCTTCAGATTTTTTATGAAGCCTTTGAACCAATTTTTGTCGTAGCCGCCGACTACAGTTGTCGTGTCGTTGCGTCCGGGACCGGGGCAGGGGAGCTTAGCGCTTGCCTGTTCGTTGACATGGAAAAGCATCTCACTGAGATTATAAACGACTTTAACTGATGACCATTTTCCGGTTTCAACGGCTAGACCTGAATTCAGTTGTATCTGATTGCCGAGGTTGTCAAGAAAGATCCCTTTCAATTTTCCGTCTTCCATGAAGAGCTCAAGCGAACCCAGTATATGGGAGCGGTTGCTTACCAGTATTTGTTTCCCTTTCGGATTTTCCAGGAAGACATCAAAACTCAAAGTAAAGGCGCTTCTTCTGGGAATTGCCCCGGCCGGGAAAACCAGGTGTTCCCCGATTCCGTCAAAAGTCCATGCCGGGCTTCCATCTTTTTCAACAATCTCAGCCGCGCTTTTTACGGCTTCCTTCGGATAAGATTTTATGGAAATAAAAGCTGTAGTGTCGCGCGCTTCGGAAGCGCCTCTCCATGTAGCCTGTGCCGCGTATCCGCCGCAAAGCCCCCAGAGCATTCTTCCGGCGGCGCATGTGATGACTGTTCCCGTATCGGGATTTATCCTGTATTCGATATCAGGTATCTGCCAGGACGGCGCTGTTACGGAAACAGGTTTTTTTACCGTATCGGAGTAAACAGTTATGATGCCGTTTTTGCCGCTGTTTTTTTCGCTGTTCAGTATAATCGGTTTGCTTCGGTATATTTTTCCTGATTCGGCAATGGCCTGCATGTGGATGATTGAACGCGGCATATCGGGAAGAATTCCGGCGCTGAAATATGCCTCACGTGCTTTCAGGTGTTTCGGATGAAAGGCCTGCCTCATGAAACGGCTGAGTGTCAGCGTCGGAGTACCCATACCGGGAACGCCGTAAATTTCTGTTGCCAATATTTGTTTGACAGGGATTTTTTGTACAAAAAATCCGGGCAGATTGATTTCTATAATAGCATTTTCCGTAAACTCGACAGGTATCGCGGCATAAATTTTTCTCGGCGTCAGGCTCAGTGAAAAATCTTTGAAGGCATATGTGTTACCCTCGCTGACAGATGGGTAATCGGTCGGCCAGCTGTAGGAGTTATCCGTCAGCCATTTTATCCCTTTTCCATTAATAGTGATAGAACCGTTGAGAGTATTTTCATGGTTCGGCATGTTCTGCATGTAAAAGGCTATCACCTTGTGTTCAGGCGTTTCGCGCCATATCATCTCGCCCGCTTTCTGAGCGGTGTAAATGACAGCGTTTTCATCCAGCAGTTCTACGTACGCGAGTTCTTCGCCGGACGCGAAATCCACTGTGAAAGCGTCTTTTCCCGTCATTTTAAAATCAGCCTTCAATGGTTTAAGCATATCTCTCAGCGGCTGTTTCACCCATTTATAGTCCCAGTTCCACGTGCCGCGCAGTTCGAGATACTGGAAGCCATCTTCAAAAGTCAGATCTTTGCCTTTGTAATTGATTTTCAGTTTTGGAAGCAATACCTGATGGGAAACATAATTTTCCGATGCCTCGAAAAAGCGGTGTTCATTCAATTCGGAGGAATTGAATTTCACGGCGGGGAATTTTATAACCTCTTTTCCGTTGATGTCATGAAAAGACAGTTCAACAGTGTATTCAGTGTTCTTGTCCGAATCGGGAACATTCAGGAGTTCAACATTGATTCGCTCCCCGGCACAGAGAGTTTTGCGATAGCTCATAATCAGGTTGGGGATATTCATATCGTCGCCGGGGACAGGTGCGGGCTGTTCATTTTTCAGTTTCGCCATGTAATAGCGCATGAGGCGTTTTGATGAAAAGGAATTATAAACAGTAGGCCGCAGGCTGGTGTTTTCATTCTGTTCGTCCCATTCGGGTATGATGATGATGTCGGGTTTTGCCGCCATGGCTGTTTCCATTGATTCGCGGAGCGTGGAGGTGCCGTAGCAGCTCAGGTTTCCCCCTATGCGCGTGCAGTTCTCATGCCCGACGCGGACGACGAGCGCAAAATATTTATTCTTGAATTCCGGTTCTGATATGACGCTTTTACCGATGCCGATTATGAAGTCCCGGTAAAAATCTGTGGCAAAACGCCGTTCGCCTTCGACTTGTATCGCCCATGCTGTCAGATAAAGCCCGTCCGTGTCCCGGATGATTTCCCGGAAATCAGCCTTTATCTTTTCGATGTCCTCAGGAGTAATTGCTCCGCTCTTGTACCTTCCCTGCCAGTATGGAAAATATTTTCCGCATGCGGCTCCTATCTGCGGAAGAAAAATAAATTTATCACCGTATTTTTCACGGTAGCGATCAAAGAGTTTTTTCCATTCTTTCGATGAACCGCCGCCGTATGAAGATACCAGCAGTTTACCGTCAATTTTCAGTGAATGGGGACTGTTCAGGGCAGGGACTATTACGGTTTCCAATATCTTGATGCCTTCATCCGTTTTTAGACGCGAGCCTTGCAGTTCGGGTATCAACGTGAAACCCGGGACAGGTGTTTTTGCGCAGAGTTTATAGAGGTAATCGGAACCTGTCTTTCCCGGCAGACAGGCTAGACCATCCATTCCGTACGAAATAACCGTTTCCTGCATTTTATGAAAATTGGGAGAAGAGAGACGTGTTTCCGGGTTGTTGTCATTTAATTCCGGGTCAACAAGCAGTGGCGTGTCCACCCAACGCCCGATATAATTCAGCTGAGCGTTATATTTGAATTGCGCGCGGGAATAGACCAGAGTACGCGGCACTTTCATCTTGCGCGGTCCCGATTTCAACATGGCCTGCCAGGATTTTTCCGTATCAGGATTCTGTGCGGATACTCCGAATACGCAAAGCATGAGAGTTGTCAATAGTGCGAGCCTTAACATTTATTGCCTCCTTGTTTTATTTTACCTTCTAATTCAAATCTTCTCAGAAAAGATGTTTTCTTATCGCTCTTATTCTCTGCTTCAAAACGCAGGTGAAATTTCCGCTTTCCTCCCGCAAGTTCTGAAAGATCTATTTTGCTTCCGGATAAACTTGTGTTCTCGGATATAACTGTATTTTCCGATGAGGCCGCGGTTCTGAAAATGATAAAACTTTTTCCCGGGCATTTCATCCAGACTTTTATGGATACACTTTCAAAAAGCTTATCTTTTCCAGCGTCAAAATCATAATCTATATATCCATGTCTCAATGCTTTTATTTCCAGAGAAGAAGGATAGCGGGGAGGCGTCATGGGGTCAGCCGATACAGGCCACTCCATAAATCTCAAATCACGCCAGCCTGAAGAATTATAAATGCCCTCTCCATCTATTTTGAAATCATATATTTTCCTGAAGCTGCCTTCCTGAATGATATTTTTCATTCCTTTTATTTTTTTCAAAACCCTGTTTTTCTCCGGAATTCTGCCGGGATTATTGAAGAAAAAACCATGCTGTGTTATGAGGTTTTTCAGATATCTGAAATTATGTTTATTCAAGTGGCACCAGGAGGTCGCCAGCATGCCTTTCAGTTTTTCTGTCCTCTTTGCATGAGCGTAATTTGTGAAGAGAAAACTGTTGACTTCAAAATTGGGAGCGCCCAGAGTTTCAAAACCTTTTTTCTGAAGATAGAGCGTTGTGGGAAATTCTTTTGCCGGTTCATAATGCCAGTCGCACAGTATTATATCGCGCGGCAGCAGATCAATCGCACGGGATAGATAATCGGGTTTGCCCCCGTAACAGCCGGATTGGCAGAATGAGGCCTCTGAAAAATTTTCAGTATCCAAAAGCCCGTCCGCCCACATCATCGTCCTGATATTTCTTCTGGAAAGATAAGCATGAAGTTTTTTTATGTCTTCGGCAAAAACTTTATATGCTTTTTTATTCTTACATGATGGACATCTCAGGAGCGGGGTCCTGCTGCGCGGATCATAACTTGTCAGGGCCTCATCGTGTCCGATATGAAAGTAACGGGGCTTGAAGATATCAATAACTTCATCCATAAGTTCAAAGACAAAGTCATAAAGCCCGGGCGCGCTTGTGCAATATACCTTTGACGCGGGCTCAAGAAACTCAGGATGCGTGTCTGTAATGTAATTGACATGGGAGAACAGAGGTATAAGGGGAATGATATCAATGTTTCTGTTTTTTGAATATTCGACGAGGTCTTTTATGGTGTTTTTTTCAAGTGCCCAGGGAGCGGATATTTCAGGATGCGAATCATAGTTCATTCCTTTTTCCAGTTCAATACATAGAGTATTCAGTCCGGCTTTTGCGGCGGCGTCAATAATCCTATTTATAACGTCCGCATCGGACGGCCCCAGCCGCAAGGTGCAGAAAAATCCCTTAATACATTCCTGTTTCATGTCTAAAGATCCTATTGATTTATAAAAATGTTTTGCGATATTTTTGTCAGCGGCGCGGTATCGGCGTGCATGTCGCACCAGAGGAGATTTGTTTTTCCATTATGTCTAAATCCCAAACGAGTCGGATAGTTCGCTGTTGTAAAGAGCGCATCGGATCTGCCGTCTATATTTTCAGTAATATATACAAGGGATCCCGGGTTCTTGATCTGATTATTTTTAATTGTCATGCCTACTGTATTGCCGAATGTCGTCTCGCAAATCATATAACTCCAGTGACGGTATGTGAAGCCAACCCATGTCGCAAATGGAGGATTTAGTTTTTCTGGACAGCCATTGATTCTATTTCCGCTACCCCACACTTGAGTCGGAATATTTGTGAGATACAGCTCTCTCAGTGGGCAGTAATAGCAGTCCCAGTATCCTCCGTATGACGTGGTCGCACTGCTTTTGGGAGCGGGCTGCGGCATATACCCGTCAAAATCATTGGAATATTCAGATACTATAATGCCCCACTGCTTGAGGTTGTTAATGCATACTATCTGCCGGGAGAGCCCTTTTGCCTTTGAGAGGGCGGGAAAAAGCAATGCCGCGAGTATCGCGATTATCGCTATCACAATGAGGAGCTCGATAAGAGTGAATCTGCATAATTTACCCAATTTTGTTTTTCTTTTATAAAACATATCAGCATGATCTCCTTATTATAAGTTCAGGTTCTATCCGTACTTTTCTATAGTCATCATCTTTAGAATTCATTCTGTGAATGAAGCAGTTGATAAGCTCTTCGCTTATGGTGTTTATCTTCTGGTCTATTGTTGTCAGAGGCGGGTTTGAGTATTCTGAGATATCTATATTATTGAAGCCTATGACTGCTATGTCATCCGGTACTTTGAAACCTTTTTCAACGGCGCTTTTGATTGTGGCAATTGCGGCTATGTCATTGTGCGCGATGAAGGCGGTTGGCTTGTCTCTGAGGGACAGTATTTCAGAAACTGCCCTGGAGGAATTTTCAAGGGAAACAGTTCCTTTGGATATCCATTTTTCGTTTACTGTAATCCCTTTTTTATTGAGCACATCCACAAACGCTTTTTCTCTGTCGTCACGATAATTAAATCCTATATAACCTATTTTTTTGTGTCCCTGCTTTATTACATATTCTGTGGAAATACGCCCGCCTTTGTATTTATCAACATATACACAGTCAAATGGCTGTGCCTGATTTCCATAGAAAATGCTTGCCAATCCCTCATTTTTAAGTTTGAGCCCCAGTTCCATCGACACCGTTGAGCTTATTATTCCGTCAACCCGTCTTTCAAGCATTTTCTCTATGGCTTCTGAAAATTCCTCTTCAGTCTTGCACGGCAGGACAAGGCTCATATAATCATGCTTCAGGAGCCCTGATGAAATTCTGCAGGCCAGGTCCCTGTAGAAAAAATCGTCGAAAGGGAAAACTATTCCTGCCGTGAACGTTTTTCCTGTAAGAAGATTCCTTGCCGCCGGGTTCGGCCTGTAGTTTGTAAGGTTTGCCAGTTTCCTTACTTTCTCTGTCGTTTCTCCGCTTATAAGCTCGGAGCCTTTCAGCGCCCTCGAAACGGTTGAAATGGAAAGATTTAAAGTTTTTGCTATTTCTTTCTGTGTCATATATCAAACCTTTGCATAAAGATATTATATATACAAAAAAGGTATTTGTCAAGACCTTAATGCAAGGCTTTGCATGAAAATACGATTTTTCTTTTTGTGACATAATGTCGCCGGGGCTTTATTTTCATTTTCCTGCCTTCCGTGGCATTGTGTCTCTGTTTGCATTTTGCTCTTTTGCTAATATTTTAAAATACAGGAACTTATGATTTCGATTATCCTTTGGCAGGTATTATGCTAAATAGGCGCTGATAACAAGGAGTATTTACTTTATGGATATGGAAAAACTTACAAATAAATCCCGTGAAGCAATGATGGCCGCTCGCAACATAGCTGTTGAAAAAGGGCATCATGAACTGCATCCTGTGCATTTGCTCAAGGCCCTGATTTCGCAGGACAACGGGCTTATTCCTTCATTGTTGAAAAAGCTGAACCCTGGCAATTCCCTTGCGGCAAAAGTTGATAAGGAACTTGCCGCGCTGCCGTCTGTAAGCGGGCCGGGGGCTCAGCAGGTTTACAGTTCGCGCGACTTCAGTCAGGTACTCATAAACGCTAAAGATCTCGCTGAAAATATGAAGGATGAATTCATAAGCGTCGAGCATCTTTTCATAGCCTTGCTTGAAGATAAAAAATGCGGAAAACTTTTAAAGAACGAAGGAATAGATTCTGAAAAAATACTATCCGCCCTGAAAGAAGTCAGAGGCAATCAGCGCGTTACTTCTGAAGACCCGGAGAATACTTTTGAGGCGCTCCAGAAATACGGCAGAGACCTTACCGAATTGGCGAGAAAAGAAAAACTTGATCCTGTCATAGGACGTGACGAAGAGATAAGGAGGGTCATTCAGATTCTTTCAAGAAGAACTAAAAATAATCCCGTTCTAATCGGCGAACCGGGCGTAGGCAAAACCGCCATAGTCGAAGGTCTTGCCATCAGGATTATCCGCGGCGATGTGCCGGAGGGTTTGAAAAACCGCAAACTTGTAGCCCTTGACATGGGCGCTCTGATCGCAGGCGCAAAATATCGTGGAGAATTTGAAGAACGATTGAAAGCAGTTCTTAAGGAGATTACTTCAAGCGCCGGAGACATAATACTTTTCATAGATGAACTTCATACTGTTGTCGGAGCGGGGGCCGCAGAAGGGGCGATGGACGCAGGCAACCTTTTGAAACCTATGCTGGCAAGGGGCGAACTGCATTGCATTGGCGCCACAACATTGGACGAATACAGAAAGCATGTGGAGAAAGATGCCGCCCTTGAACGCCGTTTTCAAGCGGTACTGGTGCCTCAGCCCAGCGTTGAAGACACTATTTCCATACTTAGAGGGCTCCGTGAAAGATATGAAGTGCATCATGGCGTTAAAATCAAAGACGCAGCCCTGATTGCCGCTGCCACTCTTTCGGATAAATATATTTCGGACAGGTTTCTTCCTGATAAGGCCATAGACCTTGTTGACGAAGCCGCCGCCAAACTCAGGACTGAAATCGACAGCAGTCCCGTCGAAATTGACGAGTTGGACAGACGTTCGATGCGGCTCGAAATTGAAAGCGCCGGCTTGAAGAAGGAAACAGACGATTCATCAAAAGAAAGGCTTAAAGTCATTGAAGAGGAACTCGCCGAACTGAAGAGCAAAAATACAGAGTTGAAGGCACAGTGGGAAAATGAAAAGAAATCTATTGCCGATATGAGAACACTTATGGAGGCGCTTGAACTTTCCCGTCAGAAGCTCGAAAAGGCCGAACGCGATTATGATTTGAACCGCGCCGCTGAACTCAGGCACGGCACCATACCGGGGATTGAAAAAAGAATTCATGATCTGGAAACCAAACTCCGTGATGAGGGTGGAGAAAAACGCCTCTTGAAAGAGATTGTCGATGAAGAAGACATTGCCGAAATAGTCAGCCGCTGGACCCATATTCCTGTAAACAAGCTGGTGCAGAGTGAAAAAGATAAACTTCTTTCTCTTGATGAACAGCTTCATAAACGTGTTGTCGGACAGAATGAGGCGGTCTCCGCCGTGGCGGACGCGGTACTCAGAGCGAGAGCGGGGATGAAAGACCCGAACCGTCCTATAGCGTCATTTATTTTTCTCGGCCCCACCGGTGTCGGCAAAACCGAACTTGCCAGGGCGCTTGCCGAGGACCTCTTCGACGATGAAAGGGCGATGATACGGATTGACATGTCCGAGTATATGGAAAAACATAGTGTATCCAGACTGATAGGCGCGCCTCCGGGATATATCGGCTATGATGAAGGCGGCCAGCTTTCAGAGGCCGTAAGGCGCCGCCCGTATTCCGTTGTTCTTTTCGATGAAATAGAAAAAGCCCATCAGGATGTTTTCAATATTTTCCTCCAGATATTGGAGGATGGCAGAATTACGGATTCTCACGGCAGGACAGTCAACTTCAAGAACACCATCATAATAATGACTTCCAATATAGGCAGTGAATTGCTTCTGAACAGTTTGGGCAAAACGGAAACTGTAAAAGATAAACTTCTTGCCGAACTGAGAAATTTTTTCAGGCCGGAATTTTTGAACAGAATAGACGAAGTGCTTGTTTTTCATTCTCTCGATCTTGAACATCTTGTCAAGATTGTCGATATACAGTTAAAGGGATTTACCGAAAGGTTGAAAGACAGAAACATAACATTTACAGCTACGGAAGCGGCGAAAAAATATCTTGCCCGCGAAGGTTTCGATCCCGTTTACGGAGCTCGTCCCTTGAAGAGAGTAATCGTTAAGGAAATAGAAACCCCTGTTTCAAGGATGATAGTTTCCGGTGAAATAGCCGACGGCGGTACTCTGAAACTTGACTTCAAGAAAGACGAACTTGTTTTTGGGAGATAATTTTTATTTCAGATATTGTTCGAGTTTTTTTCTTATGATGAAGTCTCTCGGGGCTATTTCTATGTCTTCATAATTGTACGGGGCATTATTGAAGTTTGCTATTACTTCCGTTCCGTCTGAGAAAACGCTTCTTGCGACTCCTGAAGTCCAGAAGCAGCCTTTCTCATCTCTCGAAACAGTGAGCGGCTCCAGAAAATCGTAATAAAGCATTTCGGCTTCATAAGCTGTTCTGAGTTCCTTGGAAAGCTTTAATGATATCGGTTCGAGTGAGAACGGAAGAAGACCATAAAGGGCCACATAAAGAAGATATTCGCTGCCGTAAAAACGGAAAGTGCTTTCGGAAGTGTAATTCAATATTGAATCATGATAAACGAGCTGCCAGAACGGTACCGGAATTGGGTAAGGACTGGTTTGCGGATTGACGTTGACACGATGAAGATAACAGAAGGCGCCGAGGTCTATGACATCATTCATGCAATCGGACGGACAGCCTTCGGTAGCGACGGAACCTATCTGTTCCTTTACATATTTGAAAAACTTTTTTCTCGCTTCCATGTCGTCCTGATGCCCCATAGGGTGCATGTCATTATGACATTCATGAAAGCGAGTACAGCCCATCACGTCAATGTAAATGCTTCCTTTGCCGAGCATTTCTACGAGCTTCGGGATATCTCTTGCGGCGTATTTCATACAGACTTGAGGACACATGTGATAAGCCCTGCCTCCGCGCCATATCCCGCCGGGAATTGGGATTTTATTTTTATCCGCAATAAGCTCTGTCCTGTCAAACTCATCTGAATTTTCATATACGTCACGATAGTTGTCGTGGACGGAATAGATATAATCTTTGCTGAGTGAACGTGCGTATTCCGCATCGCGTTTGAAGTCCTCAAAAGAACCTCTTTCGGGATTTGGCGGAAAACGTGTAGGGTAGCCGCTGTCGAAACCCATATTATTCCATCCGGTGTTGTAAACACAGACTCTGTCAAAACCTCTTTCTTTTGCTGTATCGAATATTTCCTTTGCCGTCCAGTTCTCCGGCAATCCTTCATGAACATTCTGATCTGGGGAGAGCATATAAAGGCTGTAACTTTTTTTCAGATTGGCAGGCGGCCTTTTTGAAAAAGTACTGTTCTTTAAAATCACAGAACCTACAAGTTTTTCGACTTCAGGATTCTGTTTTATTTTATCCTTGAGAGTTACAAATTTACCTTCTTCTATGAGAAGCTTTCTGTAAAGCTTTGCCAGTCTGACATAATTGCCGTCCTTCATGGGATAAAAGGCTGTTTCTCTCGGATAATTGGCTCTTTCGCGGTTGAAAATAAAGCTCCCGTCAATACCGGAAACTCCGTTTTTTTCAGTGTTTATGAAAATTCTTTTTTTGAAATCGAAAGGTGTTTTAACATATACTCCGAGACCTGATTTTTCTTTGAAAATACCGTAAACAGGCATTGAGAAGCCAGGTATTCCGTATGGCGCTTCATAGGAGTACATATCTTTTCTGGGAAACTCAAAAATAGAACCGAAGCCGAAAGGGGTTAAAAGTTTCAGCCTTTCATCACTTTTAAAATGAGTGAGCCCGAATGGAAAAACAACGCTGAGTTCTTCATCATCCATATTCCTGATTTTTTCCATCCTGAATAACACATGATCATCATTCAGAATAATGGAAACCTCAAATTCAAGGGCGGGGCCGCTGGCGGGTTTTACATAACCATGTCCTTTAAAGCGTGACCAGTAAATCATATTGGTGAATTTTACTGTTATCCTGTTCCCCTGTTTTTCCACGTTGACATCGCAATGCTGTGCCAGATCGTAGGAATAGAATTGTCCGTAAATCACCGTAACAAGTCCTTTGGATTCCCAATTTGTTTCAGTTTTTTTTTCGATAATTCGCAGAGAAAGAGTTTCTGAGTTTAATTCAACTCTGATGTTTTTATTTTCCAGTGAACGGGTTTTCATTTTTCAACTTATCCACTTTTAATTTACTTTAAGAGAATTTAAATCTTCTGTATTTTTTTCAACTTCAGTTTTCCAGTTATCCGGACTGGCTGAAAAGCCTTTCAGGATAATTGTCATTGCCGGGGATTTAAATCCTTTCGGGAGACTCAAGGGAATATCCAGCTGGTGATAATACTTGTGATATATTCCTCCCACGTCCCAAAAGGTACTTTTGATTCCTTTTCCCGGGATTACCGAAGGATAATACATGATTACGCCTTTCTGTGATGAATTGTCATACTCAGCCGCCCACTTAATATCCTTTTTCAGGTGATAACTCCTGTCATCTTTGAATGTTCCGGATAATTTTTTATTATCGGCAAGTTCCGCGTACCAGTCTGTTGTCGTTTTATTCCAGCAGTAGAAAAAAATATACATCAGGGATATTTTTTGAGCTTCAACGGCCTCAAACTGTTTATTCTCTGTGATGCATTCAGGGGTTAATGTCAGAACCGAAACCAGACGCAATTTATCAAGGGTTGAGGTTTTTTTCAGTATTATTTTCTGTCCCGAATATTTTTCACCTGGCGCTGGACTAATCTTTTTTCCATCGACGGAGAATTCTATGCTTTCAACTTGTTCTTCTCCTCCTTCGGTATGTCCCGCGCCGATGAATTTTCCGCCTTCCGGTATTATGACTGTGGCGTTATATCCTACCGAGGGACAGAGGTAGTAGTTTTCATATTTAATGCTTCTGATGGTATATTTGCATTCACTGGAAATATCTATTTCATATTCCCCGCTGCTTAGAGTGAAGACTCCTTTGTTTACATCAAGATTTTTGGCTTCGGTTTTAAGAGAATGCATCATTGAAAATACAAGACATAAAATTAAAAGTTTATTATGCTTCATAAATTTATTTTACCTGTTTGCCATATAATTTATTTCGGTTTCCCAGGCGTCAGAAGCTTTCACTATTGAGGGAGAAAAAATAATTTCAAAAGTAATTAATTTACTTTGAACAGATGACCATGTGTAATATCCGTAAAAAGAGTTTTTGTCAGGCGTGATTGATAATTTCATATTTTGTCCGTTCAATTCAGCATCAGGAGAGTTTATCTGCTGTAGACCAATGCCGGGATGGAGCAGTCCTTTGATCTGGTTCTCGAATCCGGCGGCAATACTTTTCCCCTGTAATTTTAAAAGTGCTTCGGTGCTTCTGAAATTTTTCATCTTTTTGTTTTCAATTGAAATATCAGGCATGGAGTTATTTTCTTTACTCAGCACTTCGGGACAGTTGAAAACCCATAGACCAATCGTTCGGCTTTCATTCTGTCCGTTGCTTATTTTATATTTCACTTTGAAAGAATTGTTTTTGTTGTCAACTATGAATTTCTTATTGATAATAAAATCTGGAAGAGGGCCTGAAATTATTTTATGCTCGAATTCGGCTTCAAAAAAATCCCCTTTCACCGAATGCCGCACAAAGCGGTAGACACCGGAGAGTTCCTGAGAGCTCATATATTCCCTTGGTATATAGAAACGGTCTTTACATAAAACACCAACGTTTTTTTTCTGAAAAACCATCTCTTTTCCATTGACATTCCATGAGGATACGGTTGCGCCGAATGAAGGATTTATAAACAAAGTCTGAGAGGGCGCGGAGATTTTATAGCATTTAGTTTCGTTAAAATCTTCAATACCGGCGCTGAAGTTATTTTCTTTTATTGTTGTCACATCTTTGTCATTGAACGCCTGGATTTTTTCCCCGCTATCATCAAGAAGCTTTTTTATTTCCGAAAGCCTGTTTTCAAATTTTTTATTCAATTCCGGTATCATCCTTTCAGCTTTCTTTTTGACTTCGCTCAGCAATACCGGCTTTTCGTAATCCGTTTTATCTGAATATGGTTCCAGTACCAGAAAGGATATGCTTTCCGCAGGTATTTCCAGGAGAAGTCTTTTCAGATTTTCCGAAGAAATTCCTTTGCCTGCCTCATTGCAGTAATATTGTTTTTGGTATGGATCATGAAGTACGTAATCACCTTCAGGAAGATTTTCACAGTTCAGGGAGAAGAAAGCATTATCAATGAAATCAAAATTACAGAGGGCCAGTAGTGTTTTGCCGTTATATTCAAAGGCCCTCAGAGTAAGATTATTGGCATAGTTTTTATGTTTGAAAAGCTCTGTCTCGGGAAATATAGAAAAGCCTGATGAAAGTTTTTTGCCCTTAAAGACATAGTCTTCATAAAATGCAATCATATCATTTGCATTTGCCGCGCTTGCCCAGTAGCGGCCATCATAACCTCTGGGGAAATAATAGAGTCCGACTCCCGAAGCCCCTCCTATGAATGATGCGAGCATCTGATGCCCGATTGACGCGGGATCAACTACCCAGGTACTGCACTGATGGTTTTGAGTCAGATGAATATAAGGTATGGTTTTCTGTCCGTTTTTTTCACGTACGTTTTTAATGAATGCCACTTTTTCTTCAACGACTTTAAGGGTATCGGCATTTGTGAGGTTTTCGACTTTATCAGCCAATTCTCCAGATCTGTATCCGAGTTTCCATAGAGCTTTTTTGCGATTGTCAGCGGAGTTATAGTTCATGAAAAGATAATACCATGAAGATATCACATCGAATTCCTTCAAGTATTTTTCACCGCCGAAAGCTCCCGTGTATTTCCAGAATTCTTTTCCTTTCTGATAGTAATCCAGCGTATTGGGGCCTACCGCCGCTATGAATGAAATATTTTTCCCTGTTTCTTTTGATTTTTCTCTGAAAATATCATGTAAGACACGCATTACTTTGACAAATTGCCATGACTGAAAAGCCAAGACTTGAGCTTCGTATTTTTTTGTAATGTCCATTGGCTTCATGGATTTTATTTCATCGTAAGGTATTCCTGAGAATTCTGAAAAGTCTTTGAGGGACGCTTCAGTGAAACTTCCTTTTTCCAGGACAAACATCCATGGTTCCCAGTTTGTCCAGATATCGTCGGCACCCATTTTCAAGATATTGTCAATGACATAATTTGCGCTTTTCATGTACCATTCGCCCTTACGGTAAATGTAGGCGGGGTCAAAAGAATTAGGCTCGGAAACTGTGCCGCCGGCATTTTTTATGCGTACTGAAGAAGGTATTTGCTTGGTAAAAGGGGTGTATCTTATGGTATAACCATCAATAAGACTGTTTGTGCTTACCTGTACGCGCAGACCTTTTTCCTTCATTTTCCTGATTATCGGTTCTGAATTTCTTTTTCTGCCTTCCGGATTTCTCGAACCAGTCCGCAATAACTCCGGTATTATGATTTCATTAAAACCGCACTGCTTATAGAAAGAAGCGAATTCATCAAGAGCTTTGCCGTAGAACTCAACGGAAGTTTCACTGAAGATACCGCTACGAAAAAGCTTTGGAGTATGCGCTTTATTTACAGATGGTATAACCTTTATTCTGAAGTCACATGGTTTGCATTTGAAATCGCCGTCCTGAAAATAAATAGAGCCGTCCATAATTTTATCAGAGGGGGACGAAGATGATTTTATCATCACAACAGTCGAGCCATATGCGGTTCGATTGAAGTCAACATTTCTCAGGACAACATCAGGCAGGCCCATTGTATAATCGTAACGGACATATTTTTTACCGTTTTTACCAAATTTCTCAGGCGGCGCGTACTGATGCGAGTCATAACCGCTTCCCAGCAGCTCTATTCCTTCCGGAAGTTCTATAATTATTCTCGGATTTTTTGCCTGGTACTGTGCTTCATTGCATACTGTAAGGAACACAATCATAGGATCGTTTTGCGGCAGAAAATATATGTTGTCATCAACGTAATAGTTGGGGGTCATTCTGAATTTTACTTCATCACCGCTCACTGTTTCAAGGGGTGCTATGCATACATCATCCAACCATAATTCCCCGGCGTTCCTGCCCGCAAAAAATGTTATTCCAATCTTTTCATCTCCGGGCAAGGCGGCTATTTTACCTTCAAATTTTTTCCAGTCATTATTGTCTTTTACGTCTAATATCGTTTTGTAACGGG
Source organism: Lentisphaerae bacterium GWF2_44_16 (assembly GCA_001803225.1). Lineage (GTDB taxonomy): Bacteria > Verrucomicrobiota > Lentisphaeria > Victivallales > GWF2-45-14 > GWF2-44-16. The sequence goes on from MHBF01000193.1 coordinate 37,646, forward strand.
ACCTGTTGTGTTTCCCGTCTTTTCCGATGTGATTTTCCCTGCATGAGAGGAAAGGACCATTATTTTTGTACATCAATGACACTTTATAAGTTTTTCCGGGCGTACAGGGGACTGATGTTTCTATAATTACTTCATCAGTTTTCTTTTCGGAGCTTATTTTCAGGGATTGAGAACCTGAAGCCTTAATTTCTTTGTCCGCTGTAAATTTAGGGAACCCGGAACTTATTTCGTTGGGATAGGGGCTGAAGCACCTTATAGACCAATAAGGTATCTTGCCGGAAGCGGAGTTTTCTTCGAAGCCGGGATTTTGAATAAGATTGTTTTCCTGAGCATCAACAGAGAAGCCGAAGATAATTAAAAATGCCGGACACAATAAACCTCTCATGAAATTTCTCACGCTTTCCTCCTGATTATTTTTTTAATGTTTTCCCCAAAATGGGTTATACGGGTCTGAAACAGGCAATGCCTTTTCCATGCTGGCATGATTATCTATATAAAGGGCGCTGTAGCCGCCCAGATGCCTGAGACCGAAAAAGCTGAGTTCATAGCCATCCGGAGAGAGCCATGGGTTAAGCATTAATATTCCTTGAGTTTTTTCCGCGACATTTGAACTGTCCGGCCATTCCTGCATATCCACGAGAAGCATTGTTTTGCTTGTATTGGTAAAATAAACATATTTTAGTGAACTTGTAGTACTTGCCGCTATAAGATTTATGGCATAACTGCACTGGTTGTACCACGGAGTCTTGTCAGAAGGACATTTCACCATCTTATAATCTTTCAGGTAGTTGTTATTAACCAGCACCTGCTGCCACCATGATCCGGTTGCTGAGCCGGCCGGCATAAAATAGTCTTCCCAGTCATTTGCGTAGGAACGTATTGCAAGTCCCGTTTGTTTCATGTTGGACATGCAGTTTATCTGTTGTACACGTTCCTTGGCTTTGCTCAATGCAGGCAGGAGCATTGCCGCCAATATACTGATTATCGCTATCACAACGAGGAGCTCGATAATGGTAAAAATCTTTTTATTTCGATATGAATGATTCTTGAATATTTTATGTTTCTTATTCATTTAGGAGCCTTTTGTTTAAACATATCCTAAACATTACCTTATAGGATACCATATTTTAACTGATTTGTCAATAGCTGATCTCTGGATATTTGAGAATATTCAGAGAAAAGTTATTTTTTGGGTAGTCCACAGGACTTTCTCGCAATAATATCTCCTTTTATTCTGATTTGTTCCCCGGGGCGCATTTGCCCGTTTATGAGTCTTTCAAGGGCGGTAAGGGCCTGTTTGCCTATTTCATTTCTAGGTTCGGCATATACGCTTATTGGCGGATTATTTGTTTTAGCCAGCCAGGAATCATCAAGGCAGATGAGAGAAATATCTTCGGGAAAACGCAGTTTTCTGCTTCCGGCCCAAGCAAGGAAAGGGGGGAGAAAAGAATGTCCTCCAAGGAGGAGCGCTGTAGGTGGATTAAGTGCGGAGGATAAAACTTTGAACTCATTGAAAGGCTTTAAATGAGATATCCTGAAATAGTAATCATTTTTAAGATTTAAATTCTTGAGGGAAGAAAAAAAAGCGTCTTCTCTTTCTTTATATACAATTTCACCAGAATCTGAATTTATGAAAGCTATTCTCTTATGTCCCAGGCTTGCCAGAAAAGAGACTGTATCTGTAATTTCGGTATGATGGTCAAAATAAACACTGCATACGTTGTTCAGGTATCTGTCTATAAGTACCTGTGGAATGCCGTTTCCCATAAAGGAACTTATTATTTTATTGTGAGAACTGTGAGTATTGTCCCATATTATTCCATCGAATTTAGAATCTTTATATTGAGAGGTAATGTCTCTGATGCTGAGGTTATCAATCAGTGAAAAACTGAGTTGCCAGTTCATTCTGTACGCAAGTTCAGACATGCCGCTTACAAGGGCTTCTTCGTATTCGGAACTTATTTTTTCTCCCGGAATGAACGCGGAAGTCAGGAAAAGTATCTTGAGATTTTTCCTGCTGTTTGTTTTCAATCTGTCCGCGGGCGGGATAACGAATGTGCCCTTGCCCTGTGTCTTCTTCAGGAGGCCTTCGTCGCAGAGATTCTGTATTGCTTTTCTTACGGATTTGCGGCTGATTTTGTATTTTACTTCCAATTCCGGCTCAGTGAGAATAGGTTTATCAGGGGAAAGCAATCCCTTCAGAATATTTTCCCGCAAGTCGTCTTCAAGCGCCTTATAGACTTTGTCTTCAATGTTTCTTTGAAAAGTCTGCATTTTAGAGATTCCTTAATAAACATTACCCGAACATTACCTTATATGTTATACTATTCTTGCAGATAATGCAAGTAACGTGATGGAGATGGAGAAAAATAAGCGGTAAATTATTTTAGATATATAATCAGGCGGGAGTCTTTTTTCTGCGGATTGAGCTCAGTTTTATGATTGAAAGGATTATCACTCCTATGGAGAGGGCGATCAGAAGTATGGCGGCTATGGACAGGGGTATTTTGTGGTTTGGGATGTAGTGTTTCATGAGAAGCTCCCAGAGGGCGGCGAGGGTTGTAATCATCATCAGGATTGCGGGTATCAGGGTGAATAGATTTGACTTTCCGCGATTAGCCAGCCATACGGAAACTACGATCAGCGCGAGGGCGGCGAGGAGCTGGTTCGCCGCGCCGAATATGGGCCATATAAGCTTGAAAGTATTTGTCTGACAGAGCAGGAGCATCAGTCCCGCCGAAAGTGAAGCATTGAAAAGATATGACTTGAGTATGGCAGGCGGATTTTTCATCAATGTGCTCCAGAGTTCCTCAAAAAGGTAACGGTTCAGGCGTACGGCTGTATCAAGGGTCGTAATAACGAAACCTTCTATCATGAGAATGCCCATCACCGTACCGGCCGCGACGGGTATCCCCAATGCTTCATGAAGAAGTGTCCCCATTGCGAGAGAAAAGGCGAGTATGGGATTACTTAACGCTCCTTTTGCTGTCGGGAAGACTATGCTGCTGTACATTTCATATTTGAGTCCCGCGCAAATTGTCAATGTTACAAGCACGGCGAGTATTGATTCAAGGAGCATGCCGCCGTAACCTATTTTTCTTGCGTGCGTTTCCGATGAAATTTGTTTTGACACAGTGCCTCCCGTTACCAGTGCGTGAAACCCGGAGATGGCGCCGCAGGCTACAGTGATGAATAGAAAAGGCCATATCATGCCCAGTATTTTTTCTCCCCCCGCTATGTTGAATGCCGGCATTTGAGGTGTAAGACCGGCGAGGCCGCCTCCTATTACGCCTGTGAAAAGGGCCCCTATGCCCAGATAGAGCAGAAAGGAATTAGTAAAATCCCTCGGTTGAAGTATTACCCATACAGGTACTCCGGCGGCTATTACTACATATACCGTTATTATGTACATCCATATATGCGGTTCCAGTGTTATCGGGAAAAACACACCAGCGACTATTGACACCACTCCTACAGTAAGAGCGATTAAAGACATGATTTTAACTCTTACCTGCTTTTTGTAGAGCATGTATCCCATGAGTGGCGCAAAAAGGGTCATGACGATAACAGATGTTGAGGCTATTCCGCCTATTTGGACTCTGACTATGCCATCTGTGCCCGTGATTGTCTTCAATAAATAAGGGTCGCCTGTGATTTTCATTTCGCCGAGTGGGACCAGGGATGTCAAGGATACTGTTGTCAGTCCGAGGAAAGCAGATGTTACCATCAGGAGCATGATTATAGTGAAGGCGATGAAAAGGAAAAAGCCGAACCTGCCGAGGGCTTTATTGCTGATATCCGCTACTGAACGGCCTTTTTCGCGCAGACTTACAAAAAGAGTTGTATAATCCTGAACTGCCCCGAAAAAAATAGTGCCCAGTATTATCCATATCCAGACCGGGATGTAGCCGAAAACAATCGCGACCACGGGCCCGATTATAGGCCCCGCCCCCGCTATTGAGGCGAAGTGATGGGAAAATACGACCCCCAGTTTTGTAGGTACATAATCAACACCGTCATTAATTTCATTTGCCGGAGTTATATTGGCGTCGTTTTCCTCGAATGTCTTTGCGATACGGCGTGCGTAAAACCTGTAGGCGATATAGAAAAACAGCACCGAAGAAAAAAGTATTATTAAAATTAACATAGTAAAGATTATTTTCCGAATTTATTTTCTGAATGAAAACAGAAGGAAGTAATATAACGCTATTGCGGATATTTGTCAATTTTTCGTGCTGTAAAATTTAGATTTGCGCGTTTAGCTCAGCAGATGATTTTTGAGTTCAATCCAAAGGTTTTTACATGATTTGGCCGCAGGGGAATCAGGCATGAATTCCAGAAGCGGCTTGCGGTGAACGCCCATTTTTTCCATGTGTGAGGAATATGGAATATGGCTTTTGAAAAAGAACCCGCTTTCTTTTTCCGGCATTTTTTCAATAATTTCCCTGTGAAGTTTTTTGCGTTTTTCTGTCATGGAAAAGAACACGAGCACTTTGGATATATCCAAGCCCGAATCAACAAAGAAATCCATAAGTTTTCTGTATGATATCATGGAAAGAGTTGTAGGTATTACCGGTATCACTATTTTATCGGAGGCAAGAAATATGTTTTCCGAAAGCAATGTTACGTTGGGCGGGCAGTCAATGAAAATGATATCGTAATCTTTTTCAAACGGCCTCAAAATTTCGTTTATTCTTTCTTTTGAGCGTTTCTTTCCGTCCAGCGTCAAATCAAGATTGCGGTATGATATGTGAGAAGGGAGAATATCCAGGTTATGGAAATCAGAGCCTCTGATTTTCTTTTCGAGTTTTCTTCCACCTTTGAGAAGTTTCTCGGGGCTTGCTTTTTTCGGCGCTTTTACTCTGAAATAATAAGAGGCGGAACCCTGCGGATCAAGATCGAAAAGCAATGTTTTAAGACCGTCCTTTGCGGACATATATGCCATGTTTACGGCGGCGGCTGTTTTTCCTACGCCGCCTTTGATATTATATATTGAAAGAATTTTCAAATTCAGAAATCTCCGCTAAAAAAATATTGATTCTAATCTAAGGCTGTCCGAAGAGTTTATCAAATAAAGCAAGGTTTTTCCTGTCGGCAAAACGTTTAAACGCCTCATCAAAATCCGCTCTGACCTTTAATTTTTCGTTATATATATGTGTGACAAGTCCCCCGATAGCGGCAGTCAGGAGGCGAAGCTCAGGATTTTCCGGCGATATTTTAGTGATTGAAAGTTCGAGGGTTTCCTGTTGGATACGGAGGTCATTGAAAGAACCCAGATTGTCCTGAAGCTTTTTCATCTGCGAGGTAAGGGTTTCTATTTCCTCTTCGGGAAATAGAGACGAAAAGAATTCCATAAGGTAGCGGAGCTTTTTACATTCAATCCTGAGCGCGTGCAGTTCACAGTCAGGGGTGGTGCTGCTGATGGCTTTGCCGGATAAAAGTATTTTCTTCAATCTTCCGCGGATGAATTTTGACGCTATTTCAAGGGCCGGAGTTTCTGAATTGGCGGCTTTGCCGAAAGATTTTTTTCTGTTCAAAAATGCTTCCCATTCGGCGATGAATTTTCTGTAATGGGAGGAATGAAGCTCTCTGAGGAGTTTTTTGTATTCCCGTTTGCGTTGAGCCTGAAGCCTGTCGAAGTATTTTTCCATTGGCAGACGCAGTTTTTCGGGGAGTATGGAGAGGTATTCTTCTCTTTTGCAGAGATATACATCAATGTCGCGCGCCTTGTTTGTGATTTTTCCGAGAGACGCGAATTTGTCCCTGAAGTAATCGACTTTATCCTGCGGAAATACGTTTTTTATACGTGAAAGAGCTGAACGCGTTCTGCGGGTGGAGACGCGGAAATCGTGGAGAAATTCGCTGTCTATGTCCGCGAAAAGCCCGTTTTCATTCTGTTTGATGTTTTCGCAAAGGGCTTTCAAAATTTCTACCGCGGCAGTTCTGGCGGTGGCTTCGGGAGTGAGTTTTACGTTTATTTTTGAAGAGAAAAGGCTCGGGTTTTTCCCGCTTATACTGAGGATGATGGATAGCGCGGGCCTTGGGTCCGGGTCCTGTCTTATATTCAATTCCGAGAGGATTGCGGAAATTTTGCGGCAGTATCTCTCGTAACCTTTGAGAGGCGTGAGTATCAGCCTGTTTGAAGCCGGTATTTTTTTCTCTTCGTCAAGAAGGGATATTTTTTCAAAGCATATGCGCAGCACTGTCTTGGAATTACTGTTCAATATTCTGAAAGAATGTGTTTCCCGTTCAATTGTCCCCAATGGCATAAGCGCTCTCTGATCGAGATATTCCTTGAGCGTGTTTTTCATTTCCTCACTGGGAAAGTCCCACCAGAACCTGGCTTTTTTTGACGGCTTGCAGTGAAAGGACCTGATAAGGGAATCCGTTTCCAGATTGTGGAGTTCATAACCTTTGGAGTGTTTCAGAAGGGCGAGGGAAGACGAATGCAGACGCCAGTCAAACGTGTCGAGAAAACTCATGCGGGCCAGATGAGAGTTGTCTCTGGAAAGAGTGTAATTTTTTCTTATTTCGTTCAGAAGATTTTCTTTGTCTGTCAGTTCTGATAAAAGATATTTAAACGGTGTGTTCAAGTTGGATACTCCTGCGTTTTTTTACCATGTTGTGAAAGGTTTTTCAGCGAGATATGAGTTATAATACCTGAAATCGTCTGTAACGTCTTTTCCGGCCCATTCCGGCAACTCGAATTTTTCTTCTTCATTTTCAAGCTCTATTTCAGCGAGAATGAGTCCGCTGTTATTGCCGTGAAATTCGTCAATTTCCCAGAGATGGCCTTTGTATTCCAGCGCATAGCGCGTCTTTTCGATGAGTGTTTTTCCACAGAATTTTTCCAAAAACCCCTGAGCGTCTTTCAGTGGTATTTCGTATTCGTATTCAGGGCGCGAAATGTTTTCAAGCTTTCCCTTGATGGTGATATAGCCTTTTCCTTTTGAAACCCTTATCCTGACGACGCAGTTTTTGTCAGTGCTGATGTAGCCCTGCGAACAGAGATGTCCTGTAGCGGAATTCCGCCACGAATCATCTTTTAACAGATACTTACGTTCGATTTCCTTAGCCATGAAAAGCCTTCATATTCAGGAGAATGGTTTTGAACTCAAAAAACTTACTACAATAGCCTGGAAAAGGTTCTTATTCAATGTCAGCGGAACGCTTAAGAAGTTTTTTGAGCATTTTCCCTACGGCCTCATCGGATATTAGAGAGAGGGCCTGTTCCACGCTTACGAGGCGCCTGAGCCTGTATCTTGCCTCCGGCCATTTCCTGAGGATTTTAGTGATTTTGAAAAGATAAACTTGTACCTCGTATATTTCACCGGATTTGTCATATTTGAAAGAGCCTGTCTTTTCCTGAATTTTTCCTTTTATTCCGGCTTCTTCATAAGCTTCATTGACCGCGCTCTGCTTAGGGGCATTTTTCTCAATATTGCCTTTGGGTATTATCCAGCGGTTCATTTTTCTGGTGGTTATAAGCATTACCCGCAATCCTTCGGTCTTGGAAATATGGAAAGGCAATGCTCCCGACTGAGTATTTACCTTTCGTTTTTTATTGACCATTTATAATCACCTGTTTAAATAAAAATAAAATGCCGTCTCTTTTCCGGAAACAAAACGGGAATAAGTTTTATATGTATTTTTCTCAGAGAATATGATTGGAACGCGGATAGCTTCCCAGTATTCTGAGCGACTGGGCCATGTTTTCAAGCTTGTCCAGAGACTTTTTCACATGCTTGTCTGTCTTGTGTCCCAGGAGGTCGATGAAGAAAAAGTATTCCCAGTTTCTTCTTTTGGATGGACGGCTTTCAATCATGGACAGGGTGATGCCTTCTTCCTTGAAGGGAAGCAGGCTGTCGTAAAGCGCTCCGATCCTGTCGCGTATGGCGAAGCAGATGGAAGTTTTGTCATCACCTGTTTTCTGGGGTTCCTGCTTGCCGAGTATCATGAATCTGGTGGTATTGTCGGGGGCGTCCTCAATGTTTTCGGCGAGTATGTTGAGCTTGTATATTTCCGCGGCGAGGGAGCTGGCTATGGCGGCGGAGAATTTTTCCTGTTTTGCTATTTCCGCGGCTTTGGTGGAATTTGATGCTTCAACCACCTCAACGCCGGGCAGGTTCTGCTGTATCCAGCTTCTGCACTGGCCTATTACCTGTATATGGCTGTAAACCTTTTTGATTTTGCTCATTTCGCATTCGGCCATGAGATTGTGATGTATTTTCATGTTGATTTCGGAACATATCTGAACGGATGAATTTATGAGCATGTCAAGGGTATGATTGACCGGGCCTTCCGTTGAATTTTCAATGGGGACGCATCCGTAATTTACGCGCTCGGCCTCGACATCGTTGAAGACATCGGATATGCTGCTTCTCGGGACATAGTTGACGCTGCGCCCGAATTTAGCGAGGGCGGCAAGTTGTGTGAATGACGCTTCACAGCCGAAAAACGCTATGTTCAGTGGGTGTTCGAGGGCCAGGGCGCCCGACATGATTTCACGGTAAACGGCCCTGAGTGTTTTGTTTGTAAGAGGGCCTTCGTTGAATTTTTCCAGATTCTCCAGAAGTGATTTTTCGCGTTCCGGCACGTAGATGGCGTGGGAACAGTTTTTTTTCCATTTGCCGACTTCCTGAACGTGGCGGTATCTTTCATTGATAAGTTTAATTATATTCTTATCAATCGCGTCGATTTCCTGTCTTAATTTTTCAAGTCCCATAATTCAACCGTTTTATTGTTTCATGTTTCACATTTGTAAAATTACAACCGTATTTTCCGAAATCAACTTGAAAGGGCCTTTTTCACAACAGGCCAGATGTGTTTTGCCATCCTGTAAAAGCCGATATCATTGGGATGGCAGCCGTCAACGGTGCATGCGTCCCTGTCTTTACGGCCGAAAAGAATTTTGCCGTTAATGAAATAAACGTTTTTATCACCTTCCGAAAGAGCGTTGAGGTAAGTCTGTTTTATTACGGCGATTCTCTCTTCGCTTTCTGAAAAATTTCTATCGTAATCACAGCGGCTTACAAATATTACAGGGAGGGAGGGGCGTTTTTTTCTGATTATTCTGAAGAATTTTTCATGAGTCGCGATAAGGTGTTCGATTGTGGGTGCGTTGTGGTCGTAGTCCATTATGAAGGCGCTGAGTTCAAGGGACGCGATGGCTTCGGCGATGGCGGGTTCGCCCCTGCCGCTTCCGCTGAAGCCGAGATTTATCAGGTTCGCGTCGAGTTTTCTGGCAATCATGTGAAAGTAGGCATTGCCCGGACGCGACGCGCATCCGCCCTGGGTTATTGAGGAGCCGTAGAAAAGCAGCGGCTTTTCTATGGCAAACTGACGGGGTTTTTCCAATGCGCATTCGGGAGCGAGCCCTATCGAAAGTTCTTTTATGCCGTTGTAGAGGGGAAAGTTTATAGTCCATTCCCTGATATATTTGGGGAGATTGTCAACCAGCAATTCCTCAATGCTGTCGGAACCGACTTCAGGAGCGCTCATTTTAACGAATTTCTTATTTTCGCCCGTGCCGAGATACAAATCAAAGCCTGCGCTGCCGCTGTTAGGCATATGCTTCATGGTGTTTTTGTGAAGCAGTTTTGCTTTAATGGCTATGACTGGCGAGTCCGTACGGAAGCGCAGCATTCCTCCGCTGGTGTACCATGCCAGGGATTTGACGCCGTCATTGGTTTGGGGAAGTATCGCTTCAGGAAGGCGGCAGAATTTATGTTCCTTCCCATACCAGGCAAACCCTGACATGGCGAACGGTTTTTCCTGCGCCTTTTTGAATTTCAGCTTTTTCCCGCCTATTTCAGCTGTCTGAAAGTTTTCGTCTATATCTTCTATTCTTTTTTCTGACATAAATTCCTCTTGATATGTTTAATAAAACCCTGTTAAGTTATATTTGCCATGATAATAAATCAAGAACAAGCCTCCAAACAAATCCGGGAAGCCCTTGATTTTTCAGCCTGCCAATGCTAAATTCGCCTTTCAAATCAATAAAAAACAGATTATACAGAAGTGAATTATGAAACCGCTTATTATAGCAGATAAAGAATTTAAAAGTCGCCTTTTCCTGGGAACGGGGAAATTTTCGTCTTCATCACTGCTTCGCGACGCGATTGAAGCGTCAGGCACGGAACTTGTTACAGTGGCCCTGCGCCGCGTGGAACTGGACAACAGCAAAGACGATATCCTTTCGGCGATAGACAGAAACAAGGTGAATGTTATGCTGAATACGAGCGGTGCGCGCAATGCCGCTGACGCCGTCAAAATAGCCCGTCTGGGCAGGGCAGGCGGCTATGAGTGGATAAAGCTTGAGATACATCCGGACCCTCATTATCTGCTTCCTGATCCCATTGAGACGCTTATCGCTTCGGAAATTCTCGTGAAAGAAGGCTTCAAGGTGCTTCCCTATATCAACGCCGATCCGGTGCTTGCCAAACGACTTGAGGATGTCGGCGTTCACGCGGTAATGCCGCTTGGCGCGCCTATAGGCAGCAACAGAGGGCTTGAGACATCCGCGATGCTCAGGATAATCATTGAAAAGGCATTGGTCCCTGTTGTTGTGGATGCCGGACTGGGGCTTCCTTCCCATGCCGCCGCCGCGATTGAAATGGGCGCTGACGCCGTCCTGATAAATACAGCCATAGCAGCCGCGGGCAATCCTGTCGAAATGGCAAAAGCTTTCGCGATGGCTGTCGAAGCCGCTGAAAAAGCCGTTTTTGCCGGGCCCGCCGCGATTTCGATGAAAGCGTCAGCGACATCGCCTCAGGGAACGTTTGACAATATTTTCTGATAGCGGAATATACAGATTTTTCAGAAAGCGGATATTTTGTGTCCGTTTTCTTTCAACCATCGTTTTTGCGTTTCAAAACCGGGAAGTATCTGGCGGACGGTATTCCAATAGTTCCTGGAATGGTTCATCTCCTTTATATGAGATAACTCATGTACGACCACATAATCTATGACTTCAAGGGGCGCGAACACCAGCTTCCATGAAAAACTCAGGTTTTTTTCAGGACTGCATGAGCCCCATCTTTTGTCGGCTGACGTTATTTTGATTCTGTTATATCTGAGCTGTGACTTTTCAGAGAAGAAGGATGCTCTTGCGGGGATTATGGAATTTGCCTGTCTGATGTACCATGCGATAAACATCTGCCTGGCGCTTTCCCGGTATCGCGCGGAAATTGAAAAACCTGTATCCGGATTGAAAAAGCTTCGGGCATTTTCGGGAAATGCCAGTTTGCAGGGATTGCCGAGAAAATAAAAAGTTTCGCTTTCGCTGAAAGAATGTGGCTTTGCCTCAGAGAACTGCCGGGAAATAAGTTCTTTTTTCCTTATTATCCAGTCCCTGTTTTTGAGGACGGCGTTTTTAATCGCTTCCATCGTCGCGCGTTTCGGCGCACGGACGATAAGGGCCGCGTCATCCCTCAGGGAGAGTCCTATTGTCCGGCGCGGGGACTTTATGATTTCCGCTACTTCAATATCACCGAAAAACGCTTTATCTGCGGACATTATCCCTTTGTGATCTCCAGTATTTCTATGGCTTCCACGGGCACGTCGTCGTGATAGCCTGAAGAGCCTGTTTCCACACTTTTTATGGCGTCAATAACATCCATTCCCTTTGTAACCTTGCCGAATACGCAGTAACCGTATCCGTCGGGAGAACTGCTTTTATAGTCCAGAAAACTGTTATCCTTTACGTTTATGAAAAACTGGCTTGTGGCGCTGTCCACCACGGAAGTCCTGGCCATCGCGATTGTGCCTTTTTTATTTTTGAGCCCGTTGTGAGCTTCGTTTTTGATGGGGGCGCGTGTCTTTTTTTCTTCCATATTCTTATTCATTCCGCCGCCCTGTATCATGAAACCGTCAATCACTCTATGAAAAATCGTATTGTTGAAAAAGCCGTCTTCCACGTATTTCAGGAAGTTTTCCACCGTGACAGGTGCTTTGTCCGCATAAAGTTCCAGTTCGATGTTGCCTTTGGATGTCTTAATTGTTACCATAGTGAAATCCTTTGTTCATGTTTATAATGTAAATTGAAATTTTCACTAAAATAGAATATAATATTTCAGGAACTTTACAAACTGTATTTTCGGGTAATATTAGATAAATAATGAAAAATAAAGCGGGGGATGGTAAAAATGCGGATACTTATTGTCGATGATGATTTCGCTATCCGTAAAATTATTTCCATCTGGCTCAGGAAATACGGCGAATGCGTAATCGCCGAAAACGGAAAAGAAGCCGTTTCCGCTTTTGAAAAAGCTCATGCCGAGACTAAGCCTTTTGACCTGATATGCCTTGATATAATGATGCCTGTGATGAACGGGATAGACGCTTTGAAAGCCATCCGCAAATTTGAACACGAACACAGCATTGTTTCAGGCAGCGGCGTTAAAGTCATTATGGCTACTGCCGCCGCCAGCCCCAAGAGCATTATGGGCGCTTTCAACGAACAGTGCGAGGCGTATCTGGTGAAACCCATTGATGAAGAGGAACTTTTCGCGACAATAGAGAAACTCGGACTTAAAGCTTCCGAATAGAAATATCCATACACCTATTGCTGTTAAAACTGCATCTGAAAGGAGAGTCTTTTCGTGTATTACCATAAAGATATCGACGCCCTGAATTCCCAATTTGCGCTGAAAGACAATCTTGCCTTCAAAAAAAGCCCGGCTGATTTTGTCACAGCCGAAATAAATAACAAATTTGCCTCCGCGTCCATCTGCCTCTACAGCGCGCATGTCATGAGCTATCTGCCCCACGGACAAAAGCCTGTTCTGTGGATGAGCGCCGCCAGCCGTTTTGAGGAAGGCAAACCAATCCGCGGAGGTATCCCTCTCTGCTGGCCCTGGTTCGGGGCGCACCCCTCAGACAAAAATAAACCTGCTCACGGCCTTGCCAGAATTTCGCCTGACTGGAAGCTTGATGAAACAGAGCTCCTGCCTGACGGCGTTGTACGTATCCAGTTAAGCCTTTCCTCCTCCGATAAAACGCGTGAGTTGTGGGAATATGCTTTCGAGTTGAAGCTGATTGTAAGTGTTGGAGCTAAACTCTCCGTCGAGATGATTACAGCCAATAAAGATAGCAGACCATTTACGTACAGGGCGGCTCTTCACAGTTATTTTGCGGTATCGAATGTATCCGACATCAGTGTATCCGGACTTGACGGCAGTTCTTTCATTGACACGCTCGACAATACGCGCCATGTCCAGAATGGCCCGATCACTATAAATTCCGAAACTGACAGGATTTATCCGGACAGCTCTGTCGAATGCGTAATAAACGATCCCGCTTTCAAAAGACATATACACGTCTCCAAGTCCGGCAGTCTTTCAACCGTGGTATGGAACCCGTGGATTGCCAAATCTCAAAGAATGGAAGACTTCGGAGATGATGAATACCCCTCCATGCTCTGTGTCGAAACCGCGATAACCGCCCACGATGAACAGAAAGTCCGGCCCGGCGCCTCTCATTCGGTAAAAGCCGTTATAAAAGTCGAAGATAAGTAAAAACAGGCTTATGCAAAAAGCAGATAGAAAACCAATTTGTTATATTGTCGGTGGACCTAACGGCGCAGGGAAAACCACATTTTCTTTGTGTTATCTTCCGGCTATAAGCGGATGCAGAAACTTTATCAATGCTGATTTAATTGCCCAGGGTTTGTCTCCATTAAATCCGGAATCCGTACAATTAGAAGCAGGCCGCTTATTTCTTAGAGAGATTGAAAATTACATAAAACGCCGTCAGAATTTTGCCTTTGAGACCACTTTATCCGGGCGCGGACACCTGAACTTAATTCATAGGCTCAGAAGTTCCGGCTGGCGGGTTGAATTGTTCTATTTATGGATTCCGGACGCCGGATTTTCTTCCCGAAGGGTAAAGGAGAGGGTAAAACATGGAGGTCATAACATATCCGATGAGGCTTTGCTTAGGCGTTTTCCCCGCAGTATAAACAACCTTCTGAAAGAATATTCCAAAATCTGCGATCTGACAGTCTGTTACGATAATTCAGCAATCGTTCCGTCCCTGATATTTGAAGAAAGTGAAAATGGGATTAAAATATTTGACAGGGAACGTTTTGAGCTTCTTGAAAGGAGTATAAGATGATATCGGTAAAAGATCATTTGATAGCCGAAAAGGGACGAAAAGTATTGGCCAAGGCTGTAAGAGAAGAGCTTGAGCGCATGAGCCGTAACGGACAATATGCCATAGTGAACCGGAATGGTAAAACGTGTCGGGTACTTGCCGCAAAACTGCTTAAGGAACTTCAAAAAAAGAAACAGAAATAAAACTCAAGCATTGAAATGCTCGACGTTTTTTCCGATTATGCAAATAAAACTGAATGCAGAAATTGCAAAACAATATAAAAGTTCAACACAAAAAGCCCGATCGTCCGGTGGCGGATTTTTATTGCAGATATTGCTCTGAAGGATATGAGTTAAAAAGCAAAAGGAATTCCTTTGAAATGAAAATTACAGCTGGCGCATTATAGCGATGTAAAAACAAAAATTGCCCTTGAAAAATATCTCCTTAATGAAGTAAAAAACAGATACGATGCTTCGGGCATATTGAAATAAATTAGTTCCAGAAGAGGCGGCGTTTATAGCGTCTCCAGAGCTCGTCGGCGTTGTCTTTGGTTATCAGAATGTAGCGCTGTTTGAATTTTTCAAAAGGATCTTCGGGGAATTTTGGATCAAATGTCCACCAGGGCCGATAAGAAATGGCGGCTGAAATTATTCCGGCTTTTATCGCGCTTCTGAAGGGCCTTATGTCGCCGTTGAGGATAATGAGGATAATGCTTCCGGTTTCGGCATCTTTCCATAGATGGGTCTTGTCTATTCCCCATGGGAAACCTGTTGTCGTAACAAGCATGTCGCATTCGGGATATTTCCTGACCAGTTTGCTGAAATCCTTATTATTGATGTCCAGAACTTCACGGCCTTTTTTGTTCTTTTTCTTCTTAATATATTCAACAGCGACTATGGAGGCATCGGGCCCCAAACCTTTTTTTAGGGCGGCTTCATATACTTCATTAAGGCCTTTTGAGCCGTCGAGAGTCAGTGCTCCCACTAGAATCAGTTTTGAACCGGGCCATGTTTGGGCTATATAACGTCCCACGGTATAAGCGCGGGCGGCTTCATAGTCATTTAGATGGATATCAGGGCCTTTTGACTTACGCAGACCGAAAACATCCGCGATGAAGAGCAGAGCGATGGCACAGGCTATGGAAAGAAAAAGACTAAAAACAGCTAAAGCATGCTTATGCCTGAGTCCTGCATGAGTTTTCATCATGTAGATGGAGAGGGCAAAAAATCCCACCATCAAAGCGAGAACAATGTAGAATAATGGAGACATCTCGGTAAGCATTTATTTCCATTTTCTGAGTTCAACTGCAGGATCATCCGGATCGTTCAGTTCCCCCGTGAAATAAGTCATTTTTCCGCTGTCAAAATATTTTTCCAGACTGGTATGTCCGTCAAGGAAAAGCATGGAAACCCCGCTCTTGTGTTTGGGGGCGGCCTCCATGTAAGAGTTCACGTTCTGTGAGTAATTGTCCTGATCGCAGTCAGCTACGCTGAACATGGATGTATCGGATTCCTCAACCAGTATAAAAGCCGAAGAGGAGGCAACCTTGCATAGCCGCGAGGACTTCCATGAAGTGAAATTTTCGTCATCGTCGTAACAGAGTTCACGGGTGTTCAGCGAATATGAAAATTCCCGTCTGTTGTCGTTGGTGCATTTGAAAAGAAACCTGTCGGAATCCCTTTTTGCAATCAGGTTCATCCATCCGGTGGGTTCTCCCCATGCGGGCGCGACTGTTATCGCGGGGTAAGTTCCATCGTGTTCAGACTCATACTCCGAGAGAAGTATATTTGTCTGTTTCAGATTGTTGGAGCATTTTATTTCCTGGGCCTTTCCTCTTGACGCTGAGAGCGCGGGCACGAGTATTCCCGCCAGCATGGCTATTATCGCCACCACAACGAGGAGCTCGACGAGTGTAAATCGCAATAATCCTCTGTACATAACACTAACTCCGATTATTACCTTAATTATAGCATTTTAACTGAATAAAATCAATATCCCTTGAAATGAAAAACTCTTTAATCTCAAGGGGTTCGCCCATAAATGCATTCGCCCCGTGTTTCCCAGCAGTGCAGAGACGATATGAATGATATCAGGGAGCAGAAAAACATTATCGCGAAAACAGTCAGATAAGCGCGCGGCGGATAAACGAGCGCGTTTGAGGTAAGTACCGCGCCGCTTCTGAAAAAATCAAGGATAAAGCCTATCATGTTGGCGGCAAAGGCTACCGCAATATAACTCATAGTGTTCTGAACCCCGATTGAGAGGGCCGTGATGTCCGGGGCGTTTAATTCTTTTACAAGAGACGTTATCACAGGAAAGAGACCGGAAGAAATCGACATCAATATAAAGGCCATCATGAAATAGCCGGAGGAAAACCTGAAAATGACCCCCGCGAGAAGAATTGTTACGGCAATCAGCGTTAATAAAGAGGCTAAAATCAGAAAAGGCTTTCTTCTGTTGCCGATCATGCGGCTGAACACGCCTACCGTGAGCATGGTTGACATCGTGAATATCATCATTATAAAGGTGTATTCGGCGGCCTGTTTCGGTTCGAGTTTCAGGAAGTCCCCTATGAATTTAGGGCCTATCGTGGCCTGCATGCTGAAATATATTGAAAAATTTATCATTCCCGAAATCAGAACAGGGTATATTCGCCTGTTGATGATAACCTGTCCTGTTCTTTTAAAAAGAGAGTGCCCGTGCGGCATTATATGTCTGTCTTTGAGTTTTCTTCCCGTGAAATATGTCATGATGAGAAGAATTACGGCGAAGATTCCAACAAGCAGAAGTGAGGTTCTCCAGCCCGTCCAGTCAACCATCATCCTGAAAGGCCGTGTCCCGCAAAGTCCCCCTCCATAGCCTATCATGCAGAAGAACCCTATCATGGGAGCAAAATTTTTTCCGCCGAAAAAGGAGTCAGTTTCCTTTATGATGCAGAGGTACATACCGCTGGCGCCGAAGCCCACAAGCGCGCGGCTTAAATAAAGTGTCCATATCTGTCCGGAAAGGGGAAATATCAGAGACCCGAGACAGAGAAAGCATCCGCTCACAAGTATGACCCTGATACCTCCGTGCCTGTCCGCCATCATTCCTACAAAGAGCTGCATCCCGGCATAGACGTAGAGATAAATGGAACTGAGCGCCGTAACCGCACTGGCGGACGCCGCAAAGTCTCTCTGTATTTCATTGAATATCGTGCCAGGCACCGCGACTCGTTGAAAAAAGGAGATGAAATAAAGACCCGACATCAGCATGAGTAATATGAACGCATGCTTTTTAATATCTGAATTTTTCATTGTAAACTTTTCAAATAATCCTCTTGTTACTATTGCTGTGTTTTACTGAAATTAAAGGGATCGGAAAATAAATTCGATGTTAACAGGGAAGGAGGCTTAAACGGGTAACAGTAATAACAGTAACAGTAAAAAGGTCAATTGAAAAAGTAAACGCACATTTGTCAGGTTAAACGCACGTTACCTCGGAAAAGGAGTGCGTTTAGTTTGACAAACGGATAAAAGA
>MHBF01000194.1 GCA_001803225.1 Lentisphaerae bacterium GWF2_44_16
ATAAAAGTGAAACTTGAAAACAGGGAGGATATTTTCATATCATCCATTGATTCAAACACTAATATAGAATATGAAAATATCTCTTTCAGTGGGAACTTTCTTCATGCCGTCACCGAAAAAGGAAACGTTAAAGAAATCCGCGTTTACGGAGCTGAAAAATTATCATGGGATAAATTCCATCTGGATAAGCCGACAATATCAAAAGGCGCCGTTTACAGCATCGAAAGCAAAAGCAGGGGAGGCAAAAACAACTCCTTCACAGTGGAAGGCATACTGCCGGAAAAAGATAAACTGAAAGGCTCAATAATTATAATTTATGACGGACAGAAAAGGCCGCATCCTTATATTATTTCCGAAATCGAGAATCTTCCCGGCGACAAATCGAAAGTCATCGTCAGCAACGAAAGCGGATTCATAATGAACGATGAGAGCATGACAATGCTCTACTATCCCTGCTGGAAAATACCAGGAAAGCCAAGCTACATTATTAAAGGGAAACATATTTTAAACGCTGAAAACATGAAAGAAAATTGAATATTATGAAGCTCTCTGAATTGGAAATGAAATGGGGGAGGTTTGCTTACCGCACACAGGGAACTTCCGGGATTCCTATAATATTCCTGCATGGAACAGGCTGCGATTGTGAGGACTGGGAAAAAATCATGCCCCTCCTTCCACACGGTCAGTATATGATATTTCCCGAATTCCGCGGACACGGAAACAGTCAGGTGCCGAAAGAAAATTTCACAATCGGCAATCTGGCTGAAGATCTTATTCATCTCACGGAACACTTGAAACTCAATCAGTTTTATCTGCTCGGCCATAGTCTCGGAGGAATGGTATCGCTTGAAGTAGCAAGACGCTGCAATATGGCGAGGGGATTGATTTTGCTCGAAGGATGGACCCGTCTGTCCGTATGCGGAAATGCCTTTGATAAAAATCACATGTTCGGTTACATGCCCGTTTCAGTTTCCGATGAAATCAGGAGAAAATCAAAAAGCATAATAAACTCCTTTCAAGCAGATGCCTGGAAATATTTTTGGGAGTCTGTAAAGAACTTTGACGCTTTCGACTTTCTGCAAAATTCAAATATTCCAATACTCGAAATATATGGCATGTGTGGATATAAGGGCTCCAGAAATCTTCTGCAAGTGCCAGAAAGAAAAAATATCAGCCTGGAGTTCATCAGCGGTGTCGGACATTATCCCGCACACGAAAAACCGGACGAAACGGTAAAACTAATTTGGGATTGGTTAAAAGAAAATAAATGAGGTTTATTATGAATAATGCTGCCCGAATAAAATTGAAGTTTACACTCATTGAACTGCTCATAGTGGTTTCTATAATTGTAATTTTAATTGCTATCTTACTTCCATCATTGCAGAAAGCCAAACAAACAACAAAAAGCATCGTCTGCAGGAATAATTTAAAACAAATCCACCTCAGTTCACTTTCATATACCAGTGACAATAATGAGTGGGTGCTGTTGATGAAATGGCCCGTATGGTATACACGACTCTATGATTATGGGTTAAAATATCCTGTTAGCTTCATGTGCCCTTCCGAAACTACTGCGTTCGGAAACTACAACGATGGCTTTTTTAAATATACACATTATGCTCTGAATCCATTTTTATGCGGGGCAACTGATGAGCCATTGTACAAACCACATAAAATTAGTGCGGTAACTAGTCCTTCAACGGCAATATTTACAGGAGACAGTGCCATGATTGCCGGCACTGCCATAAGGTATACCAGCCATTTAAGTTATCGACATTCCGGAGGAATACCAGTTAAAATGACAGGTAGCTCTGACACTGTTTATCTGGTAAATAAAGACAAAGGCACCGCGAACATAGTATATATGGACGGACATGTGGAAGCAAAGACATTTAACAGCCTCGGCGGCTTGGTTACTAACGCGCCAATGAAAAATGGTTTCAATGAATAGGTTCAAGTAATATTTTAACAGCTAAAGGATTTAGAAAATGAAATGTATAAATATAATTGTTTCCGTTTCAAGTTTATTTTTTCCATTAATTTCATGTGTTAAAATCAACTCATCTGATTCAGGCATCTCTCCTATTAAAACAAATGAATTGAAGCAAAATAAAATTCCTTCAGAAAAGGATGACCGCAAATACAGAAGCCTGGCAAAATATGCTGACCTTGAGCTTTCCGCTCCAACGGACAAATTGACAAGCATGATGACGGAAAAGTATGGTAAATTTCAGATACCTTGGGATGTCAGTTGGAGGGATTATGCATGTCCTGCCAGATATATCATGGGGGCATTGCGAACTCTTTGGTTTGATTATGACGACAAAAATGCCCGTGAAAAATATATTTTGATAGCTCAATATATCCTTAGTAATCTTGAAAAGATGAGTGATAAAGAATTATTGTCAAAAATTAATGATGACGGTACTAAAAATCCCTGGCACTTATTTTTAAAAGAGGCCGCTTATCAGTACGCGCGTTTATATGAAGTGTCAGGGAAAGAAAAATATGCCCGCCGTTCCTGTTTATTGTTAGAGCGCTTCAGTGAAGTAGTTGACAATTGGCAGATACACTATCAATACTGGGATAATAGATTAAAGCCCGGTTCATATACAATAGGCAATAAGCCTATTCCCATACATGTTTCCGACGGGTTATGGGGCCATTGGGGAAACGTGCATGATTTAGTCCGGGCCGAAGAGTTAATTACCGCCTATTCTCTTATTACATCCAGCCTTTCATTCAAAGAACTTAGCAAGGAACAGCAGAAAAAAATAACGGATATGTTCCATGTGTTAGTAAAAAAGCATTTTCTGTTTCCATTCAGGCCTGGCCATAACCAAAATATGAGCCGGATAAAAGGCCTTATCCGTTTTGGGACAGTATTGAATGAGCCTGCATATTTTCACCAAGCCTATCGCTGGCTTAAGGATATGATCAATATTCCCTATCGTGCCGATGGATTCTGGTGTGAAGGCACATTAAGCTACGGATATCCGATGACAACCGCAATTATTCAGTGTTCCGAATTGCTTGAAGGCTACTCTGACCCACCCGGCTATATCGACCCTGTTGACGGCAAACATTTTGACAAACTCAGTGTCAAAAAGGAATTTGAAAAAGATTTTGAGCGTATCAAATATCCTTTCGATTTGCTGACTTTGCCAAACGGACGTCCTCTAGCTTTGGAAGATACTGAGTGGGATGCAACAAATTTCTTTTTCGAAAATCCCATGAAAACTGAAACAACACCATTTCTTCTTGGCGCTTCAGGCATTGGCATGATGGGATTTGGAAAAGAAAAGGACCAAGTTAGGCTTTATTTCCATTTTGACGGTACGCACGGGCATGATCATTACGACTGTCTTGGTATTTCCCTGTGGGCGTGCAATCAGGAAATTTCCTCCGAAACTGCTTATCGGGGCCTGCGCGACTGGAATAAAAGCACAGCCGCCCATAATACAGTTGTTATTGATGAAAAAGATCAATACACATACCATCAGGGCGTAGAGAAAAAAGAAGCATTGCAATCTGCGCCTATCCCCCTCTACCCGCAATATACTTATGAACATATAAGGGGGGGGGTTTACAGTGACAACAGCGGCAGACTTGTTCTGTGGGATACAAATGATCCTGAACTGCAAATTGCTGAAGTTGATGGAATAAATTCATACAAATATACCGTAGATGTAAAAGAATACAGACGGACGCTTTGTTTAGTGCGCGTTGACGAAAAACACTTCTACATGGTTGATATTTTCAGGGTTAAAGGCGGGAAAACACATGACTGGATGTTTCATGGAAACTTCGAGAAAAAATATGAAGTGAAAATTACCGGTACCGCCGATATGCCTTCTTTTATTGAGAAGAAAGGAGTTCTATGCAAGTATATGGATAATCTGCGAGCTCTCCCCTATGCTTGGAATAAAAATGTAATCGCTGATTTTTGTTCTGAAGATGGAGCAATTTTAAGAACAATTATCGCAGGTTCAGAAAATACTGACGTGATTGTTGCCGATGGTCCTGCTATTCGGCTCGCTCCGTCACCGGATGCCTCGAATAAAGTATTAAACGATAAGGGGAAAAAAGTTCCTTGGAAACCAACAGAAAAAAAATCTCAATTTTTATGCATACGCCGTTCAGGTTCGGAAAATATATTTGTCGCAGTGCATGAAGCTTATAAAAAAGATGAAAAGCCAATTGTCAGGGATATAGAATTGCTGAAAGTAAAATCACAGAACTCTCTTGATGTCGGTATAAAAGTGAAACTTGAAAACAGGGAGGATATTTTTATCTCGTCCACAGATACAAACTCCAATATGGAATGCGAAAATATCTCCTTCGGCGGAAACTTTCTTCATGCCGTCACGGAAAAAGGAAACGTTAAAAAAATCCGCGTTTACGGAGCTGAAAAATTATCCTGGGATAAATTCCATCTGGATAAGCCGACAATATTGAAAGGAGCTGTTCACAGCATCGAAAGCAAAAACAGGGGCAATAAAAATAACTCCTTCACTGTGGAGGGCACACTGCCGGAAAATGATAAGCTTAAAGGCTCAACGATTATAATTTACGACGGACAGAAAAGGCCGCATCCTTATATTATTTCCGAAATTGAAAATCTTTCTGACGGCAAATCAAAGGTTCTTGTTGACAATGAAACCGGCTTCATCATGGATAATGAAAGCATGACAATGCTTTATTGTCCCTGCTGGAAAATCCCTGGAAAACCAAGCTATCTCATTAGAGGAAAACATGTTTTTATACCTGAAGGCTAATAATTAAAACTTTTAATAGAAAATTAATAACCAAACAGGATTTATGATAAATCCATACAAAGATGTAAACTGGAAATCCGTTCAGAGAATCGCTTCCGCCACCCATATGCATATAAGCTCTCAGAATTCTCTGGACAACGCATGCAAATATGGCATCAGGCATTTTCCCGTCTCTAATTATTATCCGTCGGCCCCATACGACGCAAATACAAAAATCAGTAATTTCAGGTTGAGACAATCGTGGCCCGTTAAACGGCACGGGCTGCTTATAAATCCGCCTGTAAACTGGAATGATATTATTACATGGCAGTCCGAACTTGAGGACCCATACAAGTCGAATTTCCCTTTCACTGAATGCGCCCCGCTCTTTAAGAATATTCCTGAAAACATTATTTTGAGCAATAACGCTGAACATCATGGTTTCACAAATATGGAATGTCATATATGCAGTCCTGGTTCTTCTTTCATTTCAGGGAATTTTGACTCAAGGGGGCATTATCATCTGGATAAGCATGGTTTTTCAGTGGGTTTCGGCGGAAGATGGCAGGATGGATTTAAGGATATTTTTGATAAACTGGATTATCCTGACGAAGGAGGGATTGTAATATGTCATCCGACATGGTTTTCCAGGATTCCGGATACTCATATAATGGAAATGCTGGATTTTGATGAAAGAGTTTTAGGCATTGAAATTTATAATGATTATTCAGGAAGAAGAGACTGGTCGAAAATCTCCGGATATCATGCCCCGCCTGAATCAAAACCGGGGTTTTCACTGAATCTATGGGACAGAATTTTGAAAACAGGCCGTAAATGCTGGGGCTTCTGCGTACCGGATCACAGTGTTGAAAAAGGCGGAAACTGGAATGGCAGAAATATCCTGCTTGTTTCTAATTTTACAGACAGGGACTGCCTGAAAGCTTATCGCCAGGGACAGTTTTACGGATCTTTGAAAGACTCAGGATTAACAGTCAGAAATTTTGCAGTGACAGAGAATTCTATTTCCGTTGAAGTTAATATCTCGTCTGCGATTAAATTCATAACCGAAAATGGAATTGTAAATGTTGTTGAAGGAAAAAAAGGCGAATATAAAATCCCAATGAAAAACAATATTCCTGATATTTTGTTTGTTCGGGTGGAAATAGAGGATAATTCAGGAGAACGCCTTTTCCTTCAGCCTGTAATGAATCAGAAAAATAAACTTAATCTAAATCTCCGCCGCTGAAATTATCAATATGAGAAACGGACAAAACGGTAAAATATCCCCCGAATGGTTTTAAAAAAAGTAAGGATTTTGAATATGAATTCACAGGAACGGATTTTAAGCGCGCTTAAATACAAGACAGCGGATAGAACTCCTGTTTTCGAGTATTGTCTTCTCTCCGACAGCATAACGAAGCTGGTACTGGAAAGACCTTACGCACAGCTTCACTGGGAAGAATGCGTTAAGGAAAAAGGATGGCAGAACTCAGTTCGGCAACTTGCCGTCGATGTCATGGATATAACTGAATTTTTCGGTTTTGACATGATATATCAGGTCCCTAATCCTGCGCCTCCGAAAATTTTTACGGAAACTGGGAAAAATGATGAAAATATAATTGACGACCCCGTCGAAAAAGTCAGAAAGAGAAACGAACTGAAGAGAAAACCCCCCGCCGCTGTCAATGAAGACAGTCTGCTTATTTACCGTTTTCTCAGGGAGGAAATGAAGAGGCGCGGTATATCTGTTCCAATCCTCGCCCCCGCATATGCTCACGGAGTATGGACAGATATAGACCTCATGCAGACAATGCTGCTGGAACCGGAAGTCGCGCATGAACACTTCGCCATCGCCACACGCAATGCAGAAGCTAAAATTCTGAAGTACTTTGAATGCGGTGTCGAACAGATCGGGATCGGAGGGGATTTCGCTGGAAACGCTCCGCTGATTTCGCCGGAAACTTACCGGGCTTTCATCGTCCCCGAACTGCGGAAACTCTCTGATAAAATCCACTCTCTCGGTCTTCACGCCGTTAACGCCAGCGACGGGAATCTCTGGGGCGTGATTGAAGATTTCCTGATAAACACAGGCGTTGACGGATACCTGGAAGTAGATGAACACGCCGGGATGGAACTCAAAAAGCTTAAAGCCGCCTATGGGGAAAAAATAACCTTTTACGGAAATATGGACTGCGGCAACATATTGAGTTTCGCGCCTCCCGAAAAAATCAGGAGCAAAACCATACAGTGCATTGAGGACGGCCTCGGAAACGGCGGGCATATCTTCACAGCCAGCAACGCCATAACCGACAGTGTTCCGGTTGAAAATTATTTTGCCATGGTCAACGCTTATAGAAATTATTTCAATCTTCCTAAACTCAAATAAGAAAGTGTTTTTATGAAAACTGTAAGATGCCTGGAAGACACATGTATAAAGCCTAAACCCGATTTTGAGCGATTGAAAAAATCCCTGCTCAGGAAGGGAAATCCTGATGATGTCCCTTTTTATGAACTCTACGCTAATAAGGGCACAATGGAAAAAGTTCTGATGAGGGAAATAAAAACGGCTTCTGATATTGTCGAATTTTATTATAAGACCGGCTATGATTATGTCCCGGTCGGAATATATCTCCCCCTCACAAAAGGGAGTCTCAAAGACAGCAGTAAGGGCTACCCTGTTACAGATAGAGAAAGTTTTGAAAAATATCCGTGGCCTTCCATTGCAGAAATTAATTACAATCTTCTCGAAGAAACATGTAAAGTTTTACCGGAAGGCATGAGAATAGTCGGACAGACCAACGGAATTTTTGAAAATACCGAGTCCCTCTGCGGATATGAAGGGTTATGTTATCTGCTTCTGGATGACCGCGAACTCGTGAATGAAATTTTCAGGCGTCTTGAAAAACTTTTCACGGCATTATATACGGCAATGGCTTCTTTTAAAGAAATCGGCGCATTGGTCATAAGCGATGATATGGGATTTAAAACCCAAACCCTGATAGCCCCTGATGATCTCAGAGAATTCGTACTTCCAAGACATAAAAAATTTGCAAAGATAGCGCATCAGAAAGAAAAACCCTGCATTTTACATTCCTGCGGAAATCTGAAAACAATCATGGATGAGATTATCGATGATGTCGGGATTGACGCCAAACATTCTTTTGAAGACGCTATCCTTCCAATAACAGAAGCAAGCAAATTATATGGTCACAGGGTAGCTCTTTTGGGAGGTTTTGATGTCGACAGGCTCTGCCGGAGCACTGAAGAGGAAATCCGGAAACATACAAGTTTGTTAATTGAAGAATGCGGAAGCAACGGCGGATACGCGCTAGGCTCAGGCAACAGCATCGCCGATTATATACCCATCGAAAACTATCTCTGCATGCTTGATCAGGGCTGGTCAATGCGAAAATAATATTTTATTCTGACAAAAATTTCACTCCACGGTACTGCAAACGCAATTGAGCGGTATAGAAAGGCTTTGCTCTCCCTGTCCTCACAAATTCGTTCTGCAAATTTCACTACTTCAGAGTACAGAAAATGAAAAATCCGGATATTTATGGTAAAATTGTAAAAGAAATGGTAAATTGTGATATAATATAGATGTTTCAAGGAGGCGGTGCAACATTCCATTTTCTCGTATAAAACCGCCGAAGACGTGTTTAACAGGAAACTTTAAATGTTTGATATAAAAATAGATAAGCCTTTGGTTTTCTTTGACTTGGAAACCACCGGCACTAATGTGCAGAATGACAGGGTTGTTGAAATTTCAGTTGTAAAGCTCTTTCCTTCCGGGGAAAAAGAGGTCAAGACACGTAGAATCAATCCTGAAATGCACATTCCCGAGGATGCCACAAAGATTCATGGCATAAAAGATGAGGATGTGGCGGATTGTCCTACATTTAAGTCGCTTTCCAAGAATTTTTACATCTACCTTGAAGGCTGTGATCTGGCCGGATACAACATTATAAGGTTCGATTTGCCGTTGCTGATCAGGGAATTCAGCAGGGCGCAACTGGAATTTTCTCTCGACGGAAGACGTCTGATAGACCCGTTTGTGATATTCTGCCAGATGGAGCCGCGAAACCTGACAGCCGCTTATAAGCTGTTTTGCGGCAAGGAATTGACCAATGCCCACAGCGCCGAGGCCGATACGCTGGCAACTATTGAAATACTGGAGGGCCAACTTAAAAAATATCCTGAACTTCCGCATTCTATTGACGCCTTGCATGAATTATGCGATCAGAGAGATCCGTCGCGGATTGATGCCGGCGGCAGGTTTAAATGGCAGGACAAGGAGGCAATTATCGGGTTTGGAAAAAATTCAGGTATTCCGCTCCGTAAAATTGCCGTTGACAACCCGGGATTTTTAAAGTGGATGCTGAATTCGGATTTTCCGGAAGACGCAAAGAAAATAGCACACGAAGCCTTGAAGGGTATATTTCCTGTAAAGGAATGATAAAAATATATGAGCAATAAACTTAAACATCTTTTTAAACTGCTCGATGACGAAAATCAGCAGACCGCAAGCCTGGCAATGGCACAGCTTCTGAATTATGAAGACAAAATCAGCCCGGCTTTGAGAAAACTTCAGGAAAGCGGCAATGACCGCCTCAGAAAAAGAATACATCAGATCCAGTCCATAATAACTCTGAGAAGACGCAGAAAAAGCCTTTCCCAGAACCTGAAAAACAAACATGCCAACCTGATAAAAGCCCTCATAGAGCTTCATCTCCAGTGGTATGATAACGACGCGGAAGAAATTATCTTTCAATACTGGACTGAATTAAGGGACAATGCCATTAAAAATAATATATCGTCATTGGAAAAACTAGGCCTCTTCATGCAGAAATCCGGGTTCAACGCGGTAAATAAAGATGACGTCGAGGCTGATTATTACTGTATCGGGATTGTTTTTGAAGACCTCATGGGTTCGGATTTCATATTGTGCTCAATAGCGCGTGAAATCGCGGCGGCGTCAGGCCTTGAGCTGAAAATAATACAGCTCATCGGAGATTTCGGGCTCATGAATCAGCAGGGACAGATACTGCTCCCGAAAAACGGCTGGAGAATTATCTCCGATATGAAAATTAAAAAAGAACACTACAAGGAGTGGAACGCTTCAATGATCCTTAATTTTGCCTCTTCGCTCCTTTTCATGTGCGCGGTAAGCATGAACAGCTTCCGTTATATAAATACGCTCGGCACCTGCATGGCAAAATCCAACGGAAAAGAAAATATTTCCTTTCTGCCTTATCCATACAATACAAAAAAATAAGGGCCGGAAACTTCTTCGCGGCCCTGATAATGCTGCAGGATAAATCAAAAGTTTATTCAGTATTTCTGAGCTCCGCGTTCGGCGCTTCTGAAAACCCTGTCCATCCGTCATCTCCAAAAGGAGAAAGTTTCCAGGGCTTGCGCTTTCTGAACTTATTATGAAATTTCTTTGCAAGAACCCCTTTTTCCTCAGGCTACAACCTCTCGCCCCTTCAAACATGGGAAAATATACTTCTACTGATCCGTAAAAGCCGGAGAAAATAATTATTTTCTTGAAAATATTTCTTCAAATACTTGCAAAATTTTGCAAATTATGCCATACTATTAAAAGCAACAAGAGAAAAACATGAAAACAAAAGACAGAAAACTTTTAGTCCCGGAACGCGAGAAGCTTATACTCGACCTGCTCAGCGAAAAGGTTAAAACCCTGCCTGAACTCAGCGAGAGCCTCGGCGTATCCTCCGCGACAGTACGCAGAGACCTGATTTCACTGGAAGAACAGGGCCGAATACATCGAGTGCACGGCGGTGCTGTAAGGGCAAGGCTTTCAAAGGGCGAACCCATTTTTGATGAAAAAGCAAACCTCAAGATGGAGGAAAAAAACAGGATAGCGGAACTGGCTTTGGGATTTATTGAAAATTCCGACACCGTTTATCTCGACGGAGGAAGCACAATACTGAGACTTGCCAAACTCCTGAGCAAAAAAGGAAATATTTCAGTTACGGTAATTACAAATTCGCTCATGGCAGCCGCTGAATTTATGGAAAGCCCACACAGGCTGATTCTGGTAGGCGGGGAATTCAGGGCCATAAGCCGTACAATAGTAGGGGTACTCACCGCAAATACAATTAACTCACTTCATATAGATAAAGCTTTTCTCGGAACAATCGGCTTCAGTCTTCAGGACGGGAT
>MHBF01000195.1:0-51707 GCA_001803225.1 Lentisphaerae bacterium GWF2_44_16
TCATATTCGACATTGGAAATTATAAAGTCTCAGAACAACTTTTGCGACATTAACAAGAAATTATTCTCAGAAAAATAGATATGAGATATATAAATCGAAAAACAATATCTAAGGTTTTGCCAGCAGATTGGCATAAGAAAGCAGCGTATGCAGCAAAAGAAGTTGCAGGTACCCCTGATGATGAACGTTCAAAAATTATAAATAAAAAGGCTTGTATTTGGCAAGAAATAAAAGATTGCCTAGCAAAACTAAGTCATAAGAAATGTTGGTATTGTGAGTCAAATATTGATCGTTCAGATAATGCAGTAGATCATTTTAGACCTAAAAATGCAGTATCAGGTATTATTCATTCAGGATATTGGTGGTTGGCATTTGAAGAAACAAATTACCGTTTTTCTTGTACCTTTTGTAACAGTAAAAGAAAAACTTCATCAACAAGTGGTGGGAAACAGGATGAATTTCCTCTTTTAGATGAAGCTAAAAGAGCTTACTCTAAAAATGATGATTTGGATGCTGAACAACCTCTTTTACTAGACCCCCTAAACGAAAGTGATGTTGCGTTGCTATGGTTTGATCAAAATGGAGAGGCACAGCCGCATCCGACACTTTGTAAAAATAAAAATGGCTATAATTACAAAAAAGTAGAAAAAAGTATAAAACTGTATCACTTAAATTGCCAAGATACTCTTGAAAAACGATTGTATTTAGCAAGCCAAATAGAAAATAAGCTACAAAATTCCGAGATATTCTTAGATAAAATAGATCAATATGCAGATACGACTGCTCAACTCGCACTTAATAATAGTATTTCTGAGTTAAAAATGATGATTTCAGAAGGTGCTGAGTTTTCAAAATTTGCAGAAACCATAATTAAGGGCTTTCGGGGAACATATCGAGTTGCAGATATGATTTTTTGAAAAGAACTAATTTTATAAAAATTGTTCTAAGCTGTAAAGATTTATAATGAAAATATAAAATTGAACTAATACATAATGACCCAGAAATTTCTGCGTCAATAAAACTGGGAAATAGTAAATGAAAAACAATCTTCCCGAAAAAACTGAGTTTCTGCTCTACAAAACCGAAGACGGGCAAATTCAGATTGAAACCCGGATGCAGGATGAGACCGTCTGGCTTTCCCTTAACCAGATGGCTGAACTGTTCGGCGTTGATAAATCAGGCATCAGTCGGCATCTTAAAAATATTCTGGAGAGCGGTGAATTGAGCCGGAATTCAGTTGTTGCAATTTTTGCAACAACTGCCAGTGACGGCAAAAAATATCAGGTGGAGTATTATAATCTTGATGCCATTATTTCCGTTGGCTACCGCGTAAACAGCATCAGGGGGACTCAATTCCGCATATGGGCTACTCAGAGACTCCGGGAATACCTGATTAAAGGTTTTACAATGGACGATGAGCGGCTGAAACTTGGCGGAGACGGCAATTATTTTGATGAACTGCTTGCCCGCATCCGTGATATACGCTCATCGGAAAAAGTGTTTTGGCGCAAGGTGCTGAATATTTATGCAACGAGTATTGATTACGACCCCCAAAGTGAACTCTCTCAGGAATTTTTCGCCAATGTTCAGAATAAAATGCATTGGGCAGCTCATGGTCATACAGCGGCTGAAATTATCTATGATCGGGTTGACGCAGGCAAAGAAAATATGGGACTGACAAATTGGGTCGGCGATAAAATCAGAAAAAGTGAGGTTGCAATAGCCAAGAACTATCTGAATCAGGATGAATTGGAATTGCTGAATCGAATCGTAACAGCCTATTTGGAATTTGCTGAATTACAGGCGTTAAATCGGTACCCGATGTATATGCGTGACTGGATACAGCAGTTGGACATGTTCCTTTCTATGTCTAAACGTAAACTGCTGGAACACGCGGGAAGTATCAGTCATGAGGAAGCACTGAAGAAGGCTCAAATTGAGTATGAGAAATACCGTCAAAAACAGCTTGAACAACCCAGCAAAGTTGAAAAACATTTTATTGAAGCTGAAAAAGAAATAAAACAGATTTCTTCTAAAAGAGTAAAAAATGATGACAGCTTATAATTTAAATGAAGCGTTTTTATAACGATTTTTCAGGGACTTGAATGAAATTGAGGCTGGACGAGTTTGTTTTTGAGGCAGATGGAGAGCGGTCATGAATTTCGCACCGTGAAAAATAGAGATTTATCGGAAGTTGTTTGGTTTATGCTCTTTATGAAGAATCCGGCAAGTGTACCCTCGGTACACTCCACAGAGATATTTGGGCAAACAGAGATGCCGCAAGGCGGCTTTTTCTGCTTTTACAAGGCTGGCTCGGTACACATTGAAGAGTGAGGTTGAATCGCAAAAGCCTTTGAGACAAAGGGTTTTGTAAAGCGAGCCCAACGGAGTCATAAGTCATTGAGAGATAACGCTTTAAAAGAAAATGGCGGAGAGACAGGGATTCGAACCCTGGGTACGGTTTCCCGTACACAGCATTTCCAATGCTGCGCCTTCAACCGCTCGGCCATCTCTCCGTACGCAAGCGGAACAAATTATACACTGCTTTTGAAAATTCTCAAGCCGTTTTCAGGATTGCGTTGCAAAAAGCTGTCAATCTTCAGGACTTTCACCGAATTTTCTCGGAGTTACAAGGTAAAGTTTATCCCCTTTTCGGAGTTTTTCCTGGAATGAAACGGAAACTGTACTGCCTTTGGGAGCAGTCTCCACAAATTCGCCATTGAACATAAGGCTGTCAACAATTTGAGAAGCCACTCCTGTAGTCGTGCCGCAAACCATGATTTCATCGCCTTTTTTCAGGCCTCCCGCTTCAAGAGCAAAATCGGCAACGCCGGATTTCTGATAATAATTCAGCACTTTACCTATGTGAATTTTTCTTTTGGGAGAAAGATTTCCGCCGGTCCCGCACCATGCGTCAAGTTTTTCTCCCAGATAATATCCGCCCCAGAAACCCCTGTTGAAGACGGAAGAAAGTTCTTTCATCCACATTTGCGATTTAGCCGGGGAAAAACTGCCATCACGGCAGGACTCAACGGCTTCCCTGTAAGCCCTGGTAACGGCATACACATAATCAGGAGAACGCCCCCTGCCCTCAATTTTCAGGATGGAAACATCCGCGTCAATTATACTGTCCAGAAACGGCAACGTGCAAATGTCTTTCGGAGACATCACGTATTTATTGTCAATGACAAGCTGTTCGCCTGTTTCGGCATCGCTGACAAGGTATTTTCTTCTGCAATTCTGATAGCACTCGCCCCTGTTGGCAGAACTGTTATAGACGGCAAGGCTCATATAACATTTGCCTGAGATGGAAACGCAGAGAGCGCCATGCGCAAATATTTCTATGCGGACGAGATTTCCAGAAGGGCCTGTAATTTTATTTTTCCTGATGAAGTTCGTTATTTTCTTTATTCCGGCAAGCGGGAGTTCCCTCGCCAGCACCATCACGTTGGCATAACGGGAATAAAGGCGCACAGCCTCAGAATTACAGACATTGGCTTGGACGGAAATATGTACGGAAAGGCCGATGGACGAGGCATAATCAATTGCCGCCATGTCTCCGGCGACCACCGCGTGAATACCGGCAGACTTCGCCGCGTCGCAGATTTTTTTCATCAGCGGCAGTTCATTATCATAGAGCACGGAATTGAGGACAAGATAATTTTTCACGCCGTTCTTTTCAGAAATTCCGCGTATTTTTTTCAGGTCCGCAATAGTGAAGTTTACAGAGGAACGGGCGCGCATATTCAGATGTCCTATTCCGAAATATACGGAATCGGCGCCGGCCTTCAATGCCGCCGCAAGGGACTCATAGGAACCTGCCGGAGAACATATTTCCACTTTATTCATTTCAGACTCAGAACAGGTTTTTAATGGTTTTTATTACAGAGGAGGGAGCTTTTTGAATATTATCAATGATGCCGGAACCGAATCCCGCGGATGAGACGGCGTTCAGAATATCGGATAAGAGCAGAGTGAAAATTTCGGGAAGCAACTCATAGAGAGGTTTGCCTTCGGCGGAGTCTCCCAGATTTTCGATATGGATATCTGAGAGAGGAACAGTGGCTGATACATTTTTTGAGATAACAGTTACTGAAACAACGCCTTTTTTAACATCGAAAGTTCTGATAACCCAGGTTTTGCCTTTCTTCCCAGATTTTGCTTCGGTGGCCGTCTCGCTTTTCGGCCGCGACGCTGAACGCGTCTCGATATTTTTCTGTATTACGTCAATATTGCTGCTTTCGAGTCTGCGTTCATAATTGACCCTGATATTCTCAATAAGCACCTGTTTTACAACAATCCTGTCAGTCAATATGCTGTTCATATCGACTTCCACATAGACTGTCCCTGCGTTCAGCGCACTGCCGGAATAGCCTTCAGGGTTTTTAAGGACAACGTCAGTAAGTTTGATTCTGCCTTTAAAAATGGATACTTTCACATTGCCTATGGAAAATTCGGTACCAGTGATTTCAGAAACCATTTTTTTCGCTATTATTTTACCAGCGATTTCGACAACCACGTCTGCAAAAATGAAAATACCCAGTCCGGCAAGAATAAAGAGAAATGCCATGCTCAACAGCGCGATACATCCGATTTTTACAGGTTTTTTCATAGTTTCCTCATCTTTCCATCTTTAATTATTTTGTCTGAAAAGGTTTACTTATAATCTTATGGGTTTCCTTCATATTGTGCTCAACATGCGCAGCTTTCGGCGTAAGCTTGATAATTCCGAACTGTTCGCCCAGCTGAAAAAGGAAAACGGAAGTGAAAAGAAAAAATATAAAAAGGGCAAGGCCGCGCATGGCGTTTGACTTGCTTTTGATATAGGCGATTATGCTTGGAAGCACTCCGAAGAGAATAACAATGCCGACGCCGCCGACTATATCAATGGACTTAAGAAATATATCGGAAAACAAATAGGATATGGCGAACGGCGGCCCGAACGTTATAAGAAACACAAGCGCAGGACTGCTTTTCCTGAAAATATTTTCCACCAGGTCTCTATTGAAGGAGCGAAGGCCGAGGCCGTTGGTGACATAAGAAGTTATGATGGCGAGGAGAGCGAAAAGCATTGAGCAGCTGATAAAAACGGGCGACCGTATTACGTTTGAGAGTGGGACTGTGGCGGGCAGATTGTGCTGAAACGCGTAAATAATGCTGTTATCGCTTTCGTTCAGAGGGAGAGCGCCCACGCCCACCTGTATCCATATGGCATTCATTACATATCCTATCAGCATTCCTGTAAGCATTGCGATAAAGATTTTTTTCATATCCCATTTCAGGCTGGAGCAGACATTGGGGATAATATTGTGAAAATGAAAAGACGTTACAATAATAGGGACCGCCACCGGGAGAAATGCCCAGTCCGAATGGAGGAGCCTTATCGGCTCGACGTAGTGTTCTCCCATAAACACAATCACGGCAAACGACCCCCACATGAGGACGATAAGGATTATATTGTATTTCTCAATGATTTTTAGCCCGAGAACAGCCATTCCCGTAAAAATGACGAATATAAGTAGAAGTATCAGCGATGTTGAGCCTTTCATATTCAGGAGATGAGCGACAATGGTTGTGGCCCCTGTAAGATATGCGGTAAGAAGTCCGTAAAGGATAATCATGTTCGCGAATATGGCTATCCATTTGCCCATGTTTCCGAGATAGTTCCGGTACAAGCTGGGATAATTGAAAGTCTCGTTCCGTGTTTCGACAGCTTCCCTGCCCAGTATGGTTGCCGAATAGAGCATCGCTCCGCCAAAAATAAGCATAGCCAGAAGTGACGGGAAAAATCCGTCGATTCCGGTATTCACCGGCAGTCCGAGTATTCCGGCGCCTATAAGATTGCCCGTGATAAGAAGGGCAATAGGGATTATTATTGAAAGATAACTTTTCCCAGCGTTATTGTTCATCGGAAATTCCTGTTCATGATTTGTATTAGCATTTACTGCAAACTGCAAGTCCGCCTTTTGCTGTTTCTTTGTATTTGAGAGACATGTCACGTCCCGTCTGAAGCATGGCTTTGACGACTTCATCGAGGCGTATCTTCTGTTTATGAGGGTCTCCGGCAGAGGCCAGGAGATAGGCGTTATAAGCGTTTACCGCGCCGACCGCGTTTCTCTCTATGCAGGGTATCTGGACGTAGCCGCCGATGGGATCGCATGTCATTCCGAGGTGATGCTCCAGAGCTATTTCGGCGGCATTTTCAACTACTTTAATCGAATACCCGTTTATATGGCTGAGGAGGGCCGCGCCCATGGCTGAAGCGACGCCGATTTCGCCCTGGCATCCGACTTCGGCCCCGGAAATACTGGCGTTATGCTTGACGATAAATCCTATTGCCGCCGCCACAAACATGCCTTCATAAAGTTTATGATCAGGAACATTGAAATGGTGTTTGAGCAGATAGAGCACCGCCGGAAGTACGCCCGCTGAACCTGAAGTCGGGGCAGTTACCACCTTGTGGCCTGACGCGTTTTCCTCTGAAGCGGCAAGAGCGTAAGCATTCAGAAAAACCAGAAACCTGTCAGGAATGTGTTCCTGCCTGCTGGCCCTGGAGTAAAGGACATGCGCTTTGCGGGCCAACCCTATGGGGCCGGGCAGAAGACCTTTCGCGTCAAGTCCCCTTTTGACGGCATCTTCCATGGCGCTTAGGATATCCTGAATTCCACGGAGTACGTCTTCTCTGTTCCTGCCGCTTATTGAGAGTTCGTTCCGTACCATGAGCTCCGGCAGGCTCATTTCCTCTTTGGCTATAATTTTTCTGAGTTCCGTCATATTGCTGTAAGGATAAGGCGGCGCCGGGCGGGGTATTTCCTTTTCTCCCTTGCACTTGATAAATCCTCCGCCGATTGAATAGTATTCCTTTTCCAGAAGCGTTTTTTCTCCGGACATCAGCCGGAATATGACAGTGTTCTGAAATGGAAAATCATGATGGAGGCCTTTTTCAAATGTTATATCGGAAGCGTTGAATTGCAGTTGTTTTTTCCCGGTATCTATATTATAGGTTTTCTTCGGGGAGGAGAGAAGCTCCGAAAAAAGAGCGGAATCGCAGGTATCGGGTTTCCAGCCGAGAAGCCCTGCCGCCACAGAACGGTCGGTTCCGTGACCTTTTCCAGTAGAGCTCAGAGAGCCGAAAAGTGAAATTTTTATTCCTGAAGACTTTTTCAAAATATCTTCCGGTAATTCTTTTATCGACTGAAGGAAACCGCCGGCGGCCAGCATCGGCCCTATGGTATGGGAACTGGACGGGCCCGGCCCTATTTTGAATATCTCGAATATGGAAGTGTCTATTATATTTTTAACTTTTTTCATTAACTAAACTCCTGATTGGCATTTATAATAGTGCTCTCAGGCGTTTTTTCAATACAGAACTGAACTGGAAAGCCAGAGACGCGACATTTCAGAGAAAATTGATATCTCTCCCCAATGTCCGGGTGAAAAACATAATGGAGCAAGAGGGACTGTATCTGGATTATTTATCTGAGACGCGCTCCGCCCAATAGAGAGGCTTGCGACTGTGGTGCATTACGGCTATAATTGCAAGTTTTTTCTTCTCTATTTTATAGACGATGCTGTATGAGAAACGGGAAAGTATAAATCGCCTAATTTCACCTTTGACAGTATTCCATGTATTGGGAAACTTATGGATTAAGTGGAGAGCGTCATCAAATTCCAGCATAAATTCAGTTCCTAATCCACTGGACTCGTTTTCAAGGAAAATTACAGCTTCAAGGAACTCAGCTCTTGCATGAGGATGAAAATGAGAAAAGTTCACTTCTGTTTTCTCATTTTCTTCAGTCTTGTCGAAGCCTCGGCAAATACCTCTCCGGCAGAAATTGTTTTAACTCTTCCCTCCTCTATATCCTTCAGTCGCCGCGCAGCCTCTTCATACCAGGCCTGCTCTATTTCAGAAACAGGCTGCTTGACAAATATATCCTGAGCTAAACGCAATTGCTCTTCTCTATTCAGTTCAAAGGCTTCCTTTTCAATTTCAGCTAAAGTCATAGGCATCTTAGGGCCTCCTGTGTTATGTCGCTGAAAATTATACAATACTTCCGAGGTGTAGTCAAGGAGAAGAGATGACAAAGAGCAAATGAAAACAAGCTGTACGGAGCCCTTGACGAAGAGCGTTCGACTGCTAATTTAAGTGTTTTAACTTTTGAGGACAGCATATATGCATGATTACCTGATTTCCGTACTTCTCGGCATTGTCGAAGGCGTAACTGAATTTTTACCCATAAGCAGCACCGGACACCTGATAATAGTCGGCGAGTTCCTGGGCTTTCAGAAACCGTTCGCGGATACTTTTGACGTGGTCATCCAACTGGGCGCGATACTTTCGGTGGTAATTTATTTTCACGACAAACTTATCCCTCCCCTCATAACGGATACGGAAGAAAAAAAACAGAAACGCAGGGAAATTCTGGATATCTGGTTCAAATCAGCCGCCGGTGTAATACCCGCGCTCTTAATAGGAGGACTGCTCGGCAAAAAAATCAGTCATTATCTCTTTAATCCCGCTACAGTGGCAGCCGCCCTTTTCATCGGCGGAATAATTCTGATAATAATAGAACGCGGGAAACGTCAGCATAAAATAGACAGTATTTCTAAATTAAGTTACTCCAAATGCGTTCAGATAGGTCTGATACAATGTCTCGCGATGATACCCGGGACATCAAGGTCAGCGGCTACCATCATCGGGGCCATGCTGCTCGGGGCATCCAGAACAACAGCCGCCGAATTCTCGTTTTTTCTGGCAATCCCTACAATGTTCGCGGCCTCCGCTTATTCCATGATGAAGCACGGAGCGAGTATCAGTCCCGAACAGTGGATGCTGCTCATTTCCGGTTTCACGGTATCGTTTCTTGTGGCTTGGGGGGTCATAGCGGTTTTTATGAACTATATTAAAACAAAAACATTCGTGATCTTCGGCTACTACCGGATAATTCTCGCCGTAACCATCGCTGTTTATTTTTTCTGTATTTACAAACACTGATATTTTCCGCTACTCTTTGTAATCTAACGGATAAGCATTATATTAATTTTATTCTTATGTTACAGTTTCTCATCATCGCATTCAAAATCATGGAGCTAATATGTCAAGAAATAATAAACCAGAGACAAGCAGCCTTGATAAAATCAGAAGAAAACGCCGCATTATACTTGCCTGCGGAAGCGTTCTGCTGTTATCACTGCTCCTCTACAGTGTTCTTCGCCCGAATCCCGAAAAGGTAAAATTCAATCAGCTGAAAAACGATCTCCTGCGGATGGTCGAGAAAAAAGACGCAGGCAAAGACATAAAACAGATATCAGGCCGACTTGCCGGAAATCTGGAACGGGGCGAGAAAAGTTCTGACTTTTCAAAACTCCAGGAATCCATGAGTTCCCTCAGCCCGGAAGCCAGAAAAAGGCTCACAAACGAAATAATGTGCGAACGACTGAACAGTATCCGCAAAAAAATGGAGGGGCTGAACGAACAGGAACAAGACAAATTAGTTGACGATATGACCAAAGACCTCCAAGACAACTTTGAAAAAATGAATAAGAAAAAGAAAGACAAACTGAAGGATGACCTGAATTCCAAAGAAGGTAAAGATAAAATGAAAGACGCCATGGATTTCTACTACAAGAACTTCAAGGCAAAGGAAAGAGAAAAGCTCGACCCTCTGGTACATGAAACAATGAAACAGATAAACAGTCTTTGATAAATGAAAAAAAAGCTTTTTACCATCGTTGAACTGCTCATAGTGATAGGAGTTATCGGCTTGCTCGCAGGGCTGTCTTTTCCTGTATTGAGCAAGGCGATGGCACAGTCAAGAAAGACATCCTGCGCAAATAACCTCCGCCAGATAGGAATATCAATAAACGGATATGTCAATGATTACAGAGGCTTTCTGCCTTCAGCAATCCGCGTCGGAGAAGGCCCATCCGACCCGCTGTCAATACCCAACATAGTAAAAATAGACAAAAAAGAAATATTCCAATGCCCCGCTGACACAAAAAAAGCTTATGAGGACCAGACCTATTACAGCCGCTACGGCACAAGCTATGAGTGGAATGTATGGTACAATAACAGGCCGATTGAAATTGTTAAATTCAGTATATTGGGAAATACTCTGAAAACCCCTTTGATGCTGGACGCTGAAAACTTTCACGGCTCACTGGGCAAAAATTATCTTTATCACGACGGAAGGGTTTCAAGATCATTGGAGGATACCGTTGAGTAACCTTGTCATAGAGGCAGAGGCTATTTGCAAAACGTACGGGAAGTTTCACGCGTTGAACAATATAGACCTGAAAGTCAGGGAAAGCGGCGTTTTCGGGTTCCTCGGCCCTAACGGGGCCGGAAAAACCACTCTCATAAAAATACTTCTCGGCCTTCTTACACCAAATTCCGGAAACATACAGATTTTCGGGAAAGATCTTTTTCTGCATAGAAATGAAATAGTCAGACAAGTGGGCGCAATTGTAGAGGCCCCGGTCTTTTTCGAATTCATGACGGCATATCAGAACCTTTATTATCTCTCACGGCTTTCAGGTAAAATTTCAAAAGATAAAATAACACAGACCCTTAAAATTGTCGGACTGGAAGACGTCGCGGAAAAAACTGTGGACACTTACTCATACGGAATGAAACAGCGTCTCGGCATAGCTCAGGCACTGCTTCCCGAAAATAAGCTTATTTTTCTGGATGAACCCACAAACGGGCTGGACCCTCATGGAATTCTCGGCGTCAGAAAGCTCCTGCGGACACTCTGCGACGAGTACGGTATAACCGTTTTTCTCTCAAGCCATCTTCTCTCCGAAGTAGAGCAGATTTGCGACTACGTGAACATCATCAACAAAGGGAAAAAAATCTGCGATGAAAAGATATCCGATTTAAAGAACGCGTACAACAGCGTTGAAATCCAGGTGCCGGCCTCCGATAAAAAACTTTTTATTGAATTCGCCAATGAAAAAAAACTTGAAATACTTTCCGTCCCGGAAGAAGAAAAATACTGCTGCTTCAGCATCAAAGGCGAAGAAAACATGATACCCGGCCTTTGCAGAGAACTTGTCAAAGCCGATATAAGTATAATTAAAATATCAAAACATCAGAAAACACTGGAGGAAATCTTTGTCAGCCTTACTGGAAAAAACAATACAGATGATCCAACTGACCTCTTTCGAGTTTAAAAAACTGTTTCTTCAGAAACGTTTTCACTCAGGGATCAGCATCATACTGATAATGACCATGTTCAGCGCCATCGCCGTCTGCATGAGGGTTAACAGCGAAATATCACGGAAAGCCGAGATGATCGCCACGATACTGCAGAAATATGTCAACGGCATAAACTTCTCAATGCTGGTACTTCTTTCTTCCATACTGATAATACTCCCGATGATTGTAGGTATATTCGCCGTATGTTCCTTTGCCGGGGAATATCAGTTCGGACAAATACGTACCATGGCATTGAGACCTGTATCGAGGTTCTCCATTTTCTTCGCCAAATTTCTGTCCCTTTCCATATTCTCCGGAATTCTTCTCATCATCCTTATGATTATAAGTTATACAGCCGGGGCTTTTCTTTTCGGCTGGTCGGGGGATATATATGTAACCGATCCCGGCGTTTTCGGCAAAAGGGTCAAGGACTTCTTCATGGATGAACACGTTGCGTGGATACGTTTTTTCCTGCTTTATCTTTTTGCTCTTTTCTCTCTGATGTCCTTTGTCGCTCTTTTCCTGATGTGTTCAGCTGTTTTCAAGAAAACGGCAACGGCAATTGTCGTACCACTGGGAATCTATTTCACCTGTTATGTCATAGGCTTCATGCCGCTGATGGAAAAGCTGAGGCCTTTTCTTCCTACAAGATATATTTTTGTCTTCAAACATTTTCTGACGCCGCAGGTGGACTGGTCGGGACTTTGTTCCGACTGCGTCGTTCTGGTCCTCTTTACCGCGGCTTATATCCTGATAGGCTCCATATTTTTCAGTATTTCAGACCTCTGAAATATTCTCCGTTCTCTTGCTAAATCACGATTTGATTGTATATCAAGACGCTGTATCTTATCCAATGTTTCCGCACTCTGTTTGTATCTGAATAATGTTTAATTCCGGAACAATTCAGTTCCGCGTTGAAATACGAGGAGGTTTTATGTTAAAACTCGGAGTAAATGTAGATCACGTCGCTACCGTCCGTCAAGCCAGAAAAGCCGCTTACCCAAGCCCTCTTGAGGCCGCCCTGATTTGCGAAAAGGCAGGCGCCTCCGGAATTACCGCGCATCTGAGAGAAGACCGCAGGCATATAAACGACAAGGATATGGCACAGCTCGCCGCTAAAGTCCATCGGCTGAACATGGAAATGGCCGTTACCGATGAAATGGTATGCATCGCCACAAAACTAAAACCTCACAGCTGCTGTCTTGTCCCGGAAAAACGTGAGGAGCTTACTACCGAAGGCGGATTGGATATATCGGGGAACCTTCAGAGAATTACCGAAGCGGTAAACCGCCTTCAGGACGCTGCTATAATCGTCAGCCTTTTCATTGATCCGGACAACGAGCAGATTGAGGCCGCATATTCGATAGGCGCTGAATTTGTGGAACTGCACACCGGGGCTTATGCCAACGCCAAAAACGAAGCGGCACGGGAAAAAGAATTGAAGCGTCTCATAACTGCCGCCGAATACGCGGACAAGACAGGTCTCAGCGTAAACGCAGGACATGGTATCGATTATGTCAATATCGACGGCATACTTCAGATGCCTTTCCTCAAAGAATTGAACATCGGGCACAGCATAGTTTCCCGCGCCGTCATCGCCGGCATGGAAGCCGCCGTCAGAGAAATGCTTGATCTCATGCAGGAATATCCTAACTGAATAGTTTAAGAGAGGATTTTTATGGCTGAAAGTCTGCTTCATGAAGTACTCGCGCTGGGCGTAAACTCAAAAGCCTCCGACTGGCACGTAAAAGAGAACTCCCCGGTAACCCTCAGAATCTCCGGAAATCTCGTCGATACCGACCTCGTGCCGGACAGGGAACTGATGGAACGCATCATCCAGGAAATGATACCTCAGGAATTTATGAAAAAATTTGTGGAAACCGGCGATGTGGACGCCTCTTACGTCGAAGACAATGTCGGGCGCTTCAGGGTTAACATACACAGACAACGCGCCATGTACTGTATAGCTATGCGCCATGTGAAAACAGAAATAATGAACTTCGAACAGCTGGGACTTCCTCCCGCGGTGAAGTCAATCGCCGACGCTGTCCGGGGTGTAATAATTATAAGCGGAACTACAGGTTCCGGCAAATCCACAAGCCTCGCCAGCATGATAGAACATATCAATATGAATTCCAGAAAGCATATCATCACCATAGAAGATCCGATTGAATATGAGTTTTTTGATAAAAAATCTTTTATAGAACAACGTGAAATAGGCCTTGATTCAATTTCGTTTTACAGCGCGCTTGTGCATGCCCTCCGCCAGGACCCCGATGTCATAATGGTCGGTGAAATGCGCGACAGGGAAAGCTTTGAAGCCGCCCTTCAGGCAGCGGACACAGGACACCTGGTGCTGACGACACTCCACTCTTCCAACGCGTCCCAGGCGATAAACCGCATACTCGACTTTTTCCCGCATGAGGAACACAGGGCAATAAGAGAAGCCCTATCCTTGAATCTGAAGGCTGTTATTGCGCAGCGCCTCATGCCGCGGGCCATCGGCGGCGGCGTTATTCCCGCAGTAGAGATTATGACCAACACTCCGATGGTCAGAAAACTTCTTGAGGATAACAAACTGGACAAACTCGCACTGGCAGTGGAAGGCGGCGGCGACAGCGGTATGCAGTCTTTCAATCAGGCCCTTTTCAAGCTTATAAACGCAGGTGAAATAACTGTCGAAGACGCCATGCTCGCCGCGACAAATCCCGAAAGTCTGAAAATGAACCTCAAAGGAATTTTCCTCGACACCTCAAACCAAATTATCGACTCCTGATTGACTGAACATCATTTGCGTTCACAATGCTGTTCAATAAATCAATAAATCTGCAAGAATTTCATAATCTTTTCCGTCAAGCTATTGACAACAGAAGCTTTTTAATATATAATTATTCACGTGAACCGGTAAAATATAACTTAACATTAAGTATTCCATGAAAATAACACTTGATTATATTGCAGAAAAAAGCGGTGTCTCAAAGACAACGGTTTCATATATTCTAAATAATAAGCAAACATCAATGGGCATATCCGAAAACACCAGAGAAAAAGTAAAAAAAGTCATAGAGGAATTGAACTATTTTCCTGATAAAACAGCCGTCACACTCGGCAGACGAAATAAAAGAAAAATGAAAATACTGATACTCACGCCATGGCTGAGTGACACTAATTCACAATTCATGATTGAAATATCAAGGGCCGCTGAAAATGTAAAAAAAATTGCCGAAACAGATTACAAGATGTATATACCCGGCGAACTTGCAAATTTAATAACAGACAGAAAATTTTCGTCCTATGATTATTTTATGGTTATCGGAACAAACAAAAAAGATGATGATTTTCTTGCTAAATATC
This sequence comes from Lentisphaerae bacterium GWF2_44_16, assembly GCA_001803225.1. Lineage (GTDB taxonomy): Bacteria > Verrucomicrobiota > Lentisphaeria > Victivallales > GWF2-45-14 > GWF2-44-16. The sequence goes on from MHBF01000195.1 coordinate 14,555, forward strand.
AGGATAAAAGCAAAATTCTGCTCTTGAATAGAAAAATCGAAGGGTTCGCGTATGTATCCGGTAATAATTTCAAAGGCGGCGAACTTATAGCCGAATATGTCCTCAAATCTTCATACTATGAGCAATACGTTATTATTTCAAATAAAAAGCCCTCACAAGCCATAGAAGAAAGACAAAAAGGAATTCTAGAACATTTCATTAAAAATAATTACAGGAAACCCCTGTTGATATTAATTGATAATTGGGATGAAGTGACTTTTCTTGAAACCATCAGTATATATAGAAAGAGCAAAACACTCTTTTTCACCCTGCAGGACGCAAATGCCGTAATGCTCTCATCAATCTTTCAGAAAAAAGGATTTAAAATACCTTATGACTTTGGTATAACAGGCTACGACAATGACCCCATAACAGCGATTCTATATCCTTCAATAACAACAGTAGATTCAAAAAACTATGAAATGGCCAAAGAGGCATTTGACAGAATATTAAACAATAAAAAAGAACCTTCTCTTATAAACCCTGAACTGGTTATAAGAGATACAACAATATAAAAGGAACAAAAAAAATGGTAAAGATAGCACTAGTCGGATGCGGCGGCATAGGGATGGCACATTTAAGAGCATATAAAGAATTAAAAGACGTTATAGTGAGCGCAGTAGTGGACCGCGATATGAAAAAAGCCGAAGCCGCGGCTGAATTTTCAGGAGCTCAGGCGTTAAATGATATTTCCCAGATAGCGTCAGACATAGACGGAGTAAGTGTGGTCACTCCTCCGCAAAGCCATTTTCAAATCACATCCGATCTACTCGAAAGGAACTTCAATGTGTTTTGTGAAAAGCCATTGACGATGAATACTGAGGAAGCCGGGAGGCTGATTGAAATAGCGGAAAGAAAGAAAAAAGCTCTTATGGTAGGTTTCAAGATGAGGTTTGAACCAATATTTCAGGAAGCTAAAAAACTTTTGCCCAAAATAGGAAAACTCCTTTCAGTATCATCTGTCAAACAACAGCCGTTCAGGGCAAGAGCAACTGAAAATTGGATACCTAAAGTTGGGGCGATGTATGAACTGTCGGTACACGATTTTGATCTCATAAACTGGATCGCGGAGATAGAACCGGAAGAAGTGCTTTTCTCTAAACTTGATTATCGCCTGGGATGGGAAAGGGAAAATGCTTTTTTCCTGACCGTCAAATACAGCAAAGATGTAACCGGACAATTGCAGGGAATGTATGCATTGGAAAATGAATTCATGTACAGAGACCTTACTTTGACATTTACAGGAGAGAAAGGTTACATGCGAGTCGAAAGGCCCGACAGAATAGTTCTGCATACATCTGATTATTCTGTTAAGGAAATCAATCCAGCCGGAGTGAACGCGTTTGTCAGTGAACTCCAGCACTTCTGCGATGTAATACGCGGGGAGAAAAAAAATATGCTCGACGGAAAATTCGGGCTCATGACAACTAAAATAGTAGAAGACGCGAATAAAATAAAAATATAATTTAAGGATATTGAAAATGAAAAAATCTTTGCGCTTCATGCTGATCTGTTCTCTGGCAATGTTTATTTCCGCTTTCGCCGGCGCGGCAAATAAAAAGAGCGGTGTTAAAGATGAAAGCCATAAATATACCGATCTGGCATTCCCCAAAAACATTGATACCTGGAAGGGAGATTTCATATGGTATCCCGAGGAAAAAATCAAAAAAACTACTGAGTACATGCCTTCCCCGACTGACTTTGCAACGCGCTTTTTCAAGAAGAAATTTTATCTGGACAAGGCGGACATCGGCGCAGATCTGAAACTCCAGATATTTGCGCATACCAAATATGAATTATGGATAAATGGCAAAAAAACAGGTACGGGAAGATACAGTAGCGGAAAACCTGACGTATATGCCATATCAAATCTCGTTCATGAAGGAGAAAATGATATTTCCGTAAAAGTGGAACATCATACAAGCATTTATTTTCTCGTCGCCGAAATAACGAAATCCGCTCCTGTCAATAAATACATTCTTGTTTCCGATAAGAACTGGAAAACGACAAGCACTTTTTTTGAAAACTGGACAGATTTCAAGTTTGACGCCAAAGACTGGAAAGACAGCGAAGCGTTGCCTAAAAGCGAAAACGAGAAACTGAGAAAATCCATCCCCTACATAACAACTCTCCGCGATAATGAAATTAAAATAGAAAAAATCGCTATAGATGACAGGACATACAGGCCCGGTGATACAGTAACAGGTAAAATCATCCTGCGTTCAATTGATGCGAACGGCAGTTACAATGTCTTTCTGAGGCTCGCAAACGATACCATGGATATTGACTGGATATCGGATCGGATCGTCAGCAATTACGAAATAGCACATCATAAAATTTTAAATGTCAACTTAAAAAAAGACGGTGTTCTTGAACTGCCGTTTTCTTTTGTCCTCCCTGAATTTATACCGAACGGCACAGTTCCTCTCCGTATATATTTTCTGTACGGAAACGATAAGAGCGTAGCAACACTAGCAGGAGCAGTAAACAACAATACTATCGCTTTTCTCAAGCTGCTTAACAACAAGAAACCCTTTCACTTCACGCAAAAGCCGAAAGCTCCCCAGGCCACTCTTAAAACCGATAAGGGAAACACATTAATAAACATAGACGGAAAAGACATGTCTCCGGTAATATTCACAAATCTGAGCAGAGGTTATGAACGCTTCTACAGGGAAGCTGAAACAGGAGTGAAAATTTTCCGTTTATCGCATTACCGCAACAGGATGCTTCCCGGAAAAGCTGAAAATCCGGCGGAATATTACCGGCGTTATTTTGAATGCTTTGACGAACAGGTGCGCCGTTTTCTGTCTGTAAACCCCGACTGTTACATAATATTTCTGGGAATACTTGATCCTACAAGCCAGTGGGAAAAAGAACATCCCGACACGCAAGCCGTCATGGCAGACGGTATCAGATACAGATTCACACTGGGTTCGGAAGAATTCATAAACGGCGCAAAGGAGGCGGTGTCGACGCTGGTCAGAAACATAGAATCCCAGCCATATTCCGACAGAGTCATAGGTTACTGCTTCGGCGTCGGCAAATCGTGCGAAATGATTGATTATCTCGCTTATCAGAACAGAGCAAGGAAAACCGGGGATTACATTATCGGAGATTACAGCCCCGCAAGATGCGAAGCTTTCAGAAAATGGACTCAAGAAAAATATCAGGGAAATATTGACAGTCTCAGAAAAGCTTGGAATATTCCTGATATGACTTTTGAAAATATCAAACCTCTTAAAGAACTTTTAAATCCGAAAAACCATAATTCCTTCTTCTTCAATCCTGAAAAATACCAGCACAGGTCTGATTATTTCCAGAATCAGGCGGAACAAGCTGTAAAACTCATGAATGACGTCGGAGAAGCCGCCAAGAAATCATCAAAAGGAAACATACTTATCGGTTATTATTACGGATATACCCTGCATATGGGCATTCACAGAGTAGGCGGCACCCAGCAAAACGGGCACTCCGGTCTGTACAAGGCACTGAGATCTGAAAATATAGATTTTTTTGTGGTACCTCATTTCTACGGTTACCGTAAGCCTGGAGATGGAATCCATGTAACGATACCCGGCAATTCGGTAAATCTCCATAACAAACTCCTGATTGATGAAAACGACCAGCGCACTCCCATCTCCCATTCCATGCACTTTGCGGGATTTCAACCTGAAAACATAGGCCAGGTCAGAGAAGTCCTGTGGAGAGACGCCGCGTATTACCTGACTCACAACATCGGATCATGGTGGTTTGACATGGGAATGAACAATGAAAAGCCCTGGTTCACTTATGACAATGAATTGCTTCAGGAGATAAAAAACATGTCCTCCGTCCTGAAAATAAAAGACACCGGTTTCGCCTTCAATTCCCCTTCCGAAATTGCGATTATCGTAAATGAAAGCGTTTCCGCCGATATCCAGATAGACTTGATCACGGCATACCTGAATTTACTCAGAGTCACATATAATAACTTTTTTAAATCCGGAGCCCCTTTCGATATTTATCTGCAAGGGGATCTGAAGAATATCCCATGGAAAAAATATAAAGCTGTCTTTTTCCTGAATTCTTTTGGCTTCAATGATGACGAACGAAATTTCATCAAGAACAAAGTCGCTAAAAATAATCGTTTCCTCATCTGGAACTATGCCCCCGGATATATCGACACCGGAAAAACGCTTTCACTTGAAACCATGAAGGATGTAAGCGGCTTCAACTTCAAGGAAATTGATATTGAAGATACTCCTGATATTCTGATTGAAAACGAAAATACCTTTCTTACAAAAGGCATGAAAGCAGGAACTCGGATAAAAATGACCACGACATCACGTCTGAGTAAGTTTTCTCCTCTTTTCGCCACGCAGGACGGAGAAAGAGCGGGCAGACACATCTCCTGTGACGAAACAGCTCTTGCGGTAAAAAAATTTCCTGACTGGACAAGCATATACATAGGTGCTTTCCTTATTCCTCCTGAAATCATAAAAAACATCATCAGGAAAGCAGGGGTTTTCATTTACAATGACAATAACATTACAGGCTTCTACGGAAACCATTTTACAGGGTTCACCGCCGACAAAAAAACTGATTTCAGATGCAACTTTCCCTCCCCCTTATGCGTATACGACATACGCGGGAAAAAACTTTTAGGGAAAAATACGGATAAAGTTGACCTGAGCATGGAAGATGGCGAAACCCTTATACTGTTTATCGGCAATGAAAATGAACTGGATGAATTCCTGAAATTATGAATCTCTTTGCATATATCATTAAACATGTAAATTATCTATGGGAAAAAAGGCAGATATGAAAGTCAATTACCGGCATATCGTTTTCACATTAACTGAGCTCCTGTTTGTAATAGCAATCATCATAGTATTATTTTCGCTACTTCTACCGGCATTGTCGAGAGTCAAGGACAAAGCACATGTAATACAATGCACAAACAATGAAAAGCAGATCTATTACGGCATACTGGCTTATTCCCAAAACTACAACTATCTGCCGGTTTATTGCACAAACCCGTCATCCGCGAAAACTTACAATTCATGGTTTGAGCTTTCAGAAATCAAGCCGTCGCTCATGAAATGTCCTTCGGATAAGGATTTCGCATACTGCACTACCAACTACTCAAGTTATCATTACGTGTCATATGGCTATAATGTGAAAATAGGCACCGGGCCCTCAACATATTATCGCATTGAACAGGCTGAACATCCATCGAAAATAATTACGGCATCCGATTCAGACGGCAGGATTTCAGACGGAAAATGGGGAAGCATAATAGATCCTACTGATACTTACGCACTCTCCACACGGCACTCCCTGAGACCGGTAACTCTTTTTCTCGACGGCCATGTGAAACAACATCTCAAATTCGAGTTACTGTCCTCCGACTGGTGGAATATTCAGTGAATTTCAAAATACAGAAACAAAAGCAAAGGAATTATTATGAACAAAAAAAATCAGGGAATTAAATTTTCGGGACACACAATGGGTACGCCTAAACTTGATATTTATCAGGCAATGACGCTTTTTAAAGAAATAGGCTATGACGGTATAGAAGTGAGAGTTGCCGCGAACGGACAGATAGACAGCGAAAAAATTTCCAATTTGGAAGCAAAGAAGATTTATAATGAGTCAAAGCCGATTAATATAGAATTTTCCTGCCTGACTTCATACTATAAGGATTTCGTCTCTCCGGAAGCCCGCGGGACTGTAATAAAAAATCTGAAAAGAGTCATCGAAATAGCAGACATCCTGCAATGCCCTCTTATCAGGCTTTACGGAGGAATGGATCCCAGTCCAACCGGAATATCATTTACAGAAAACTGGAGCAGGACGGTTTCAGGCATTCAGGAAGTGGCGAGCTTTGCGGCAAAATTCGGGACAGGTATATGTATTGAAACCCATATCGGCTCGCTCACCATGAGCATACGGGATACAGTCAGGCTCATAGAGGATGTGAATATGAACAATGTGGGAATACTCTTCGATTACGCATGGGTGGATTATGCTAATGTTGAAGACCCTCTTGAAGCAGTAAAAAAAGCCGCAAGATATATTTTCCACTGTCATGTAAAAGATTGGACTATGGAAAGCAGGATTCCATTAAAGAAAAAGTCCTGTCTTATGGGAGAAGGTACATTGGACTGGAAAAAGGTACTTCCCGAAATCAGAAAAACAGGTTATAATGGATATATATCGGATGAATATGAAAAATTCTGGTATCCGGAAGAACTGCCGGAACCGGAGATAGGAATGAAGCATAATCTGGAATGGGTGAAAAATATATTGGAAAAATGAATTTGCCCAGGCAGCATTACTTTCCTGAAAAAGCTCTGCAAACCTATTCGATGAACGGGTTGCCTTTTTTCTCGCTACCTATAGTTGTCGCGGGACCGTGTCCGGGATATACAGGAAGGGTGTCGGGAAGATTGAATAATGTTTCCTTTATCGACTTCATGAGGGTGTTCAGGTTCCCCCCCGGCAGGTCGGCGCGGCCTATCGAATCACAGAAAAGAGTATCCCCCGAAAAAAGCGCGGGGATATGATTGAAGAGATAACACACCCCTCCTCTGGTATGTCCGGGAGTGGCTACTATCTGAAAATCCTCAGATTTGAATTCCTTCATAGGCTCAGGAAGATCTTTAGCCGCCGGAATAAAGGGCATGAGGTTATTGTCAGGGCTCCGGTAAAGTCCAATGTCATCGGGGTGCAGATATAATTTTTCAATGCCCAGCCCTTTCATTACCTCCCCCGTGGCGCTGATATGATCGACATGCGCGTGCGTCAAAAGCACAGCCGCTTCCTTATATTTGAAAGTCTTCGCTCTTGATATTATCTTTTCCGCTTCCGAGCCGGGATCTATGATATACAAATTACCGCTCTCCGGGACATTGACAATGTAGCAGTTCACCTGAAGCATCCCTATTATTTCGGTCGCAAACAAATTTTCCATTTTATATGTGTATCCTTTTTATTTATTTTTCCAGCCTTATTCTGGGGTCAGCCCAGGCATACGCGATATCAGCCAGAAGATTTATAACAACGAATAATATAGAGCTCAATATCACAAGCGCCTTTATCATCTGTAAATCCGAATTCATTAAAGCATTCACCCCCGCAAAACCCAGTCCAGGTATCCCGAAAAAAGTTTCAAGCAGCAGGCTTCCCGTAAAGAGAAAAGGCAGTATCGACGCTGCCCTGGTTATTATGGGTATAAGGGCGTTCCTGAGCAGATGCCGGAAATATAATGTATAAGTACTGCATCCCTTTGCCGTTGCCGTCCGCAGGTATTCCCTGTTCAGTTCGTTGACGAAAACAGTCCGGTAAAAGCGTATTCCACTGCCGACGCCGGCTATCACTCCTATCAGCACAGGGAGTGCCAGATACTTCAATTCGCCATATCCCCATACTGGAAAAATATCAAAATAGTACCCCAGATACCACTGTCCGTAGATTATGAAAACAAGATAGCTCACACTCATACCGGCGACCGAAAAAAACAGAATGATTTTATCAGTCCATCCGCCCCTGAAAGCCGTCGCGAACAACGCCAGTATTATTCCAGCCGCGAGCTCTCCGAAGAAAATCGGCAGCATCAGAAACAGCGAAGGCCACATGCCTCTCCATAAAATTCCCTTTAGGTCTTCTCTGGTTATAAGCGTTTTTCCGAAGTTGAAAAAGCTAATATACGGAAAAGATGAATTTACCCGGATTATTTCAGTAAACGACGAAGCAAGCTGACTGTCAAAGACGCTTTTCTGTTCCCTGAAAAACTCAAGCTCCCGGATTTCCATCCATTTTTCGGGAATGTCCAGAGCTATTTCATTCTGCCCCGCGTCCGGAAATATCTCCGCCTTTTTCCACTTTTCTGAAAAATATTTCCTGCCGTTAAAAGCAAAGCCTCCGCGAAAAATGACCTCTCCTTTAATCCTGATGTTTTCCAGAGAAAAATTCCGCTTCAACGTTATCTTTCCGTTTCTGATACGGAGACAGGCTTCGCCCTGTTCACAGTCCCCGTCAATCCTGATGCCGGGAAGGTTTTTTCTCTCTCTGAAATCGGCAGAACCGAAAGTCTCGGTCTTTTTCCATTTTCCCCAGAAAAGCGGTTTGTTTGAGCCGAGCTCGTTGCGCAGTTCCTCAAGTTCCAGCGGCGAGCTTTTTTTTCCCAGCACCGTAGCGGCAGGATCACCGGCGGCAACTCTGAAAAGTATGAAAGTCAATATCAGCACACCGGCTATTATAAAGACTGAATAAAAAGTTCTTTTTATTATGTATCCCAGCATCCGTCTCAACCTTATTCCTGAATCTTAACTCTCAGTCTCTGATCCTTTCAAGGAGGGCTTTAAAATCTTCGGGCAACGGGCTTTCAAAAGACATTTCCACCCCTGTCACGGGATGAGGAAATTTTATTTTCCACGAGTGAAGCATCTGCCGTGAAGCTTCAATCTTCTGCTTTCCCCCGTAAACTTCATCCCCTATAACCGGAAGTTTTTTATGCGCCAGATGTACTCTTATCTGATGCGTCCTGCCTGTAAGTATTTTCACATGCAGAAGGCTTACCGCGATTGTATCGATTTTTCCCTTAATGGCCAGTTCATACTCTGTAATGGCTTCTTTTCCGTTTCTGGTCACGACCGCCATTTTTTTTCTGTTGGCGGGATGCCGCCCCATGTATGTTATTATTTCCTCATGGCAGGTCTGGGGCCAGCCGTAAACAAGCGCCGCATAAGTTTTCTTGACCTTTCTGGCTGAAAAAGCTTTGGACATGTGAAAAAGTACCTGGGGAGTTTTTGCGATCAGCAAACAGCCGGATGTGTCTTTATCCAGGCGATGGACAATTCCAGGCCTGGCTTCGTCAGTTTCCTCAAATTTTTCCGCAAAACCGGCGTCACGTCCCAGAAGCGCATTGACTATAGTTCCGTCAGCGTTCCCCGCCCCGGGATGGACCACAATGCCCGCATGTTTATTTATCACTATTATATCGTTGTCCTCATAAAGCACATCAAGGGCTATCTGCTCCGCCCGGAGCTCAAACTTTTTCGTCTCCGGGATTTCGACACTTATTTCCAGCGCGTCCTTCAGCGCCATTCTGGGAAGCGTGCAGACCTCGTTGTTGATTTTCACGAAGCCGTCTCTTATAAGATTTTGAAGAAAAACCCTTGAGTATTCCTTAATTTCAATAGCAAGGTAGCGGTCAAGCCGCAATCCGAGATGCCTTGCTTCCGTCGTGAGTTTAAACATTGTATTTCTCCCCGTTTTTCCGTTTGCCGAAATAGAAGAAAAGGCAAATTCCAGTGCCTATCAGAAAGAGCCCTATCGTCTGGGCCGGTGTCAGAAGCCCCATAAAAAAGTCCGTATGATCACCTCTGGCAAACTCATTCAGAAATCTGAAAGTGCCGTAAAAGAAAAGATAAAGAGAAAGGTTCTGCCCGGGCTTCAGCTTTCCGGCAAGATAAAAGAGTATCGAGCCTATGATGATATTTCCGCCTGCCTCATAAAGCTGCACCGGATGTATAGGAACGCCCTGATACTTCATCGCCGGGGCTGAACCGGCAGGGTAAAGAACTCCCCAGGGAAGCTTAGTCGGCGTACCATAACAACATCCGTTCAGGAAGCATCCTATCCGGCCCATCGCATGACCGAAGGCCAGCCCCGGAACAGCAATGTCCATTACCTTCACTATGGAAAATTTAAGTCTGACGCAATAAACAATTATGGAAATCACAGCACATATAAAGCCGCCATAAAAGACGAGGCCTCCGTGATCTATCCTGAATATTTCCGCCAGATCATATTTGAATTGGCCCCAAAACTCAATTACATAAAAAACTCTTGAGCCGATAATACCGCTTATTACTATCAGCAGCATAAAGTCGGCAACCTGCGACGGCGCCATCCCCGCGTATTTCCTCTTTAAATTTATCACAAAGAGAGCGGTCAGAAAGCCTAACGCCGCCATCACTCCGTACCATCTGATTGTCAGCGGCCCCAACGTAAACGCTATTTCACACATCTTTTCCTGCCTTTTATTTTTAATTCCCGAATTTTTTATTTTGAAAAGCTTTTATCAGCATAGATTGAAAAACTGAATTACAAGTCTATTTTTAAGCTTTTCCGAAGACTGTTAATATAGACCGCGGTAATGTAAAATAACAAGAACTTTAACAAAAAAATAAAGAGGTCGTTTTTATGGCTGAGATGCTGATAAATCATATCCAATGGGGCGCCGAACACGCTAAAATATGGGGTTTTCTAATCATCTTCATATTTATGACCATCGAAAGTTCCTTTATTCCCTTTCCCAGCGAAGTCATCATGATACCAGCGGGTTTTCTGGCATTCCGGGGAGGACTCAGCTTCGGAAATCCCTGGCTGGATATGACAGCGGCCATACTCAGCGGTCTGGCAGGCTCCATAGCAGGCGCTTATGTTAACTATTTTCTCGCGCTTTTTCTGGGGCGTCCAATCCTCTACCGCTACGGTAAATACTTTTTCCTTTCCGAACATACATTGTCACGCGCGGAAGAGATTTTCAGGGAATACGGCGACATCACCACTTTCGTATGCCGTCTCCTCCCGGCAATAAGACAACTCATCTCGATACCCGCGGGCCTGGCGAGGATGAAACATTCAAAATTTCTATTCTTTACCGCTCTCGGGGCCGGTATATGGACGGCGATACTCGCCTTTATAGGATATTATCTCTCAAGCCTTGTCAAAGATATGACATACGCTGACCTTGTTCACAGAGGCGAAAAAATCATCAGGGAAAACTATATATGGATATTCCTGGCCCTGGCTGTAATAGTCGCCGTCTATGCGTTTATACATCATAAAATAATGAAATCGGCAAAGAAAAGCCAATAGTTTCCTCATTTTGAGCTTTCCGCTGGAATTTTACGGAAGAAGGGCTATTTTCTTTCTCCTTTTACTGCCCCGTGGTGTAATGGTAGCACAAGTGGTTTTGGTCCATTTAGTCTTGGTTCGAATCCAGGCGGGGCAGCCAGTCTTTACCGTTAGGCGTACTATAATTTAATTTCAGGTAGAACCTTTCATCGCCTGTCCTTGTGATTTCTTTTATGTTGGCCAGGATTGCAGTGCGCCGGGTATCCGGATCGTTGGGATTGTTCTTCAGGGCATCATTAAAAGTTTTCAGCTGTTGCGTTAAAAAGTCCGCATCGTTGAAAAGTTCGGTTTCAAGGTTGGATACTACCTTTTGAAGATTTTCTTTTCTGAGGCTAAGTTCTTTTTTTTCTTCGAGCAGTTTGGAAAGTTTTTCATTCCAAAAATCTTTGTTCTGCGAATTCACAAGGCCGGATAAAAAAGCGTTTTCTATTTTGTTGATTTCTAAATTGACATTTATTATGGCATTATTCAGATTGGCAATATTGGGTTTGTTTTCCTTCAAAAATTCAGTTTTTTGACGCTTTATTTCGTCCGTTATTTCCATTATCATTTCAGGTTGCGTATCAAGTTGGTTTATTTTTCCCAAGACTGCATTTTCAATTGCAGGCGCGGAAACGTAGGTTTTACAGTTTACAATATCGGTGCAGCGGTAATAGTGGAAACTGCCGCTTTTCATGCTTGCCGGTGTCATATAGCGGCCACAGTGGCAATGAACCAAGCCGGATAGGATATAAGGGTATTTTTGCGATTTCGGGCGACTTCTTCCACCGTTGGTTGTCTGTGGCAATTTCGCTTGGACTTTGTCAAAAAGTTCTTCTTGGATAATCCGATCATGCTTTCCTTGGTATTCTTTTCCGGCATAAACGATTTTTCCGGCATAAGCTTTATTTCTGAGCATATTTAAAATTCCCTGTTTGGATATGGTGCCATGGTATTTTTTGGCTATGTCCATAGTCTGAATATTGCTTGCATACATATTAAAAATATCTTTTACTATTTCAGCTTTCCGGGGATCGACTTTTAAAACATTATCGTGTTTTTCCCCGCGCATATAAGCAAAAGGGGGTACGCTTACCGGAAATTCCCCTTTTTCGGCAATGGAAACCATTTTATGCTTCACGCGCTCCGCTGTTTGTTCACGCTCAAATTGTGCAAATACATTGATTATTGACATCATTGCGCGGCCAACGGGAGATGAGAAGTCTATATTTTCTGTAATGGAAACAAAGCCCTTGGCGTTTTCCCTGAGCATCTCAAAAATTTCGCCGCCGTCGCGAAGGGAACGAGTTAAACGGTCGAGCCGGTAAACAATCAGCGTGTCCCATTCGGCTGTACCGGATTTCAGTTCAGCGAGCAACTCTTGGAGGCCGGGGCGGTTTTTGTCTTTCGCGGAAAAGAATTCATCGGATAATTCACGCAGAACAGTACCGCCGCGGGCTTTGATATAGTCCCGGCACATTTGTATCTGCATTTTGACGCTGGTTTCGTTTCCGTCCCAGGATGAGCCTTTAGGAGAGACGCGGGCGTAGATTAGGTATTTCATGGCCTATTGGATTTCATTTCTATTTTCTTCTATGATTTCTTTTATGGTTATTGTAATATATGAAACGGCAAGCGGAATTATAAACATAATAATTCCACCAATAAACATACCAGTACCAATAATTTCTTGATTTTGAAGTAGAAAAAATCCCGCAGATGCAATCAATAGGCCTAATACAAAAGAAAGAGTTAACATTATTACCAATAATTTTTTCATTTAAGAATTCCTGTTTATTTTTTTATAAAAAGTTGTTCATTGCTAAGAACTTTATCGCGAATTTTCCGGGCTATGTCGGTTTCGGTAAGTGAGTGTTTCATTGCTGTGGTCTTCGCTTTATGTGTATGAGACAGTTCCATCAGGAGAGCTCCATAAAAGTTTCAATTCATCTTTGCCTGATAACCCCATAGCCTTAGCCATAATTTCGGCTGGTATTTCCCAGCTTTTTGGAAATACTCCATCTGTAAAAAATGAACGAGAACCCAATTCGTCTTTTAAAACAACAAAAAGAACTTCAGGCCTTGAATTATAACAAGTACGATAATTCCATTTTTTTCTATCTACATAAACTGTTTCAGGAAAATGTTTTACCACTTCTTGTATGTATGTATAATTGAGATAAGGACAAAGGCGAAATTTCATTGCCCTTCTCCTGAGTTCATGCGCTAAGCGTGCCTTATCAAATCTAAAAACATTAGGATTATCAAAGGTTCCCCAAGAAAACCAATTTTCAAACCCAAACCAACGTAATTTAATAGCTTCACATCCCCATATGCTCAGATAATTACCTGCTACTCCAAAACAGTGTCTAATTGGATTGTAACATTCCATCCTGTCTTTAAGGCAGGGAAGAAAAGCCATACTTTCTTTCCAGTCTTCAGGGATGCCGTCAATATATAGAGTTTTATTTCTAATCCTGCTAAGAAGTAACGCAAAATCCACGCACCCACAGATATTTTCATAATACCATTTTGCGCTGAAAATTTCTTTCCCGTCTATGGTCGAAACGTTAAATTCATCGGCTTTTTCAGCAAGAACAAGGATTTTTGCAAATGCAGAAGAATTAGACCGCTGAAACTTGAAAGTCAATTCTTTTGGACGTTTAAAACTATTGTCTATTGCAAATTCTTTAGTTGGAAAATTTTCTAAAGTTTTTCCCATTGCAAAATATGTTTCATCGGATGGATGAAGTAATATTCTTACAGGAGCGTCCATGACATTTTTATTTTCCCTTATTTGCTGTTATCCAGGCGTTTCAGGAATTCGGCTAAAACGGCATTGGTTATCTTGACTTCCCTCAGGAGTTCTTTTACTCTGCTATTGATAAGGCAGATAAAGATTGGCATCAGGATTGATAAAATTGAAATAATAATTCCCAATACAATAATAATGAGAAATACAAAAGCCCCGATCCCCGCATAAGTCTCATTCATAAATCCCCCTTTACTTTAATTTATCAGTTTAAAGGCGTCATCGTCGTATTCGTAATCAAATAATTCCGGCTGGTAAGGGCCGCGCCTTATCTGGACTATGCTAATTTTTCTTTGGCCTTCATCGTAGGGTACTCATCCCTGATATCCTCTTTCTCCATAGGAGGGCCGTATTTTTCGTTCAGTTCAAGCTCCCGTATGTATCTGAGAGCCTCTCTTTTATTTTCTTTGCTGATGGGATATTCATCGATAGCCGCCTCCAGTCTCTCCAGAGGGGTTATTTCCAAAGGGGCTTTGTCAAAATCTGGAGGCAGGAATGGCTTGATGTGCGGGTAAAGTTTTGCCCATAATTTGTTGCTAATTTCTTTCGCTTGACCATTTGCCCAGCGTGCCGTTGTGGCATTTGAGAGTCCTAAAATCACTGCGAGGCTTGCCGCCGAATTACCTGTAGATACCAAGTAATCGTTCACCGCTCTTTGAATTTGTCTTGTGTTCTTCATAATTCAGATCCTTTCTTAATTTATACCTGAATTAAATATAGTCAGTAAAAAAAATTAAAAAATTATTAAATCATGTATTGACATGTATTCTGATGTAGTTTATAATAACAAGCAAAGGGAGATGAATATGTCGAGTCAAACGCTTTTTTTAAGTTCGTCAAGTATCCTTGGAAGTTCATGCCCCTTGAATGGCGAATACCAATTACAGGCTTCACAGGAAAACGGAAAAACCGAAGGCTCAAAAGAAAAGGTTGCATTATGACATTTCGGACAATAAACAACATCCTCAAAGGTTCCATCGGATTTTTTAAGAAAAAGAGCACCTTTGTATTTTATCATTTGTTCCGTTTCGGAATATTTCGCAAGCTCTTCTTTGAGATGCTTGTTTTCTTTTTCGAGATTGAGGATGCGCTCTTTAAATTCAATCGCCTCCTTTTGCATTTTTTCTGCAGCTTCCTTAAGAATGCCAACATGCTCCCTAAGAACGGCGTTTACAGGGAGACCGGAAAGAATTTCCGTAAGACTTTTCATTGCGCTTGTCCTTTCTTTAGTAAGTTTGATAACCCTAAAGATAACAGGCGCGATGATTTTTTCAATATTAACAATGGATAAGGATTTAAGGGTATGAAAGACAAGACGGAAAAGAGACACGTTACCAAGATGGAAATAAAGGAACATTTCCTTGACAGAATGCGGGAGCGGAAAAGGCAACGGGGAATAATCATTTCAAAGACGCTTGATGAAGCCCTGGAGTTCGCTTTCAAAGAGGAAAACGCTTTGCGCTGGCTTTAGCTTGTATTTTCCTGTATTTATTTGTAGTGCATATAAACCGAAAGGGTGAGAAATGGTCTGGTGGCAAATAATTGTAGCGGTTTTAACGGGGGCTTTCATTACTGCTTTTTTCGCTTTCCGAAAAAAGGCGTTTGAAACGGTCTATGATATTTTGACGTCTTCTTTCCACAAAAACACAATTAGCAACCCTGTTTGCTATGGAGATTTTCTCAGCAGTCCCATAATTAAGGTCTCGACTATAAAGGTCATCAAGATGCCCCAAGAGCCGGGAAGCTCTTTCCGCTTGTTTCATAGTATTCCAAATGCAAGCGACATTCACAGTGGCGGTAATGAAATCTCGTTCATTCTCAGCACTTACCGAGGAGACGCCTTTGAGGTCTGCGATAAATCTAATATAAGCGAGCCTGAATTTTTCATATGCTTCGTCGATAGATTCAATACGCCTTTTGCGTATATCAAAATGAAAATTGATGTAAGAACCCAAATACGCAATGAGCGAACCCGTAGCAACGGCAATAATAATTTCCCAGAAACCGCTCATAATGACACCTCTGTTTTTTCAATAAAAAATAACATAAAAAATGATTTAAACAATCAACCAAACTGAAAGGGTGAAGATGAGACGCCAGAAGGAAGTAATAGTCGAGATTGACGGGCCGGTGCCTAAATACGGGAATTGGACGCCGGAACTTGTCAGAGCGATTGCGACTTCTATGATTAGCCAGGCGGCGGCGGCCAAGGGATACCGCTATGCCCCTCTCGAAAATAAATTTCATAAATTGGAAACGGAGGCGGTGCAATGAAAATGGCAGAAATAGAAGAGTCGGTAATTGAACTGACAGACAAGTTAATTGAGAGGAATCCCGAAATAACCCAGCATAGACAGCGCATAGACAAAAGAAATGAGCGGATTGCCGCTTTCGCCTGGGGCGCGGCGCTTGGCTGGTGTTTGGCGCTGATATTGGTTTTATTCACAACAAAATTTTAACCTGAAAGGGAAATGAAAATGAGCGAGAAGAAGGAAAAGAACAGAGTAAAGGACGTTTCACGGAAAGAGTATTTCAAAAGCGTAATGGAGACTACGGGGGAATGTCTCAGGGCAATTGAGCTAAGCGCCCGGTCGCTTGGAATAAATCCCGATACAAGGGAGGATTACAACAGACGGGACTATAGCAACTTCAAAGACGCAGTATTGAATTTAGCCGCCAAACAGTAAAACACCGCCCGGTGTTTAATGGTTTATTTTTGGGATTTCGGAATATGTTTGTTAATAGCTTCTACAATTTTAAAATAAATATCATCGTATTGTTGCATTACGGTGATTGTTTTAAATTTTCCGTCTTTTGTAACAAGATCGGGTTGGTCGGTATAGGCACCTTTATTGATAAGAGCAATAAAGATTTCCTTTGCGATGTTGGCAATTTCGTATTTTTCCATAAAGAATTCCTTTCCGGACACCGGGCAGTGCCATCTAAATATGCCGACATAAAACTTTTTTGCAAATTTCCCTTGACAAGGCTTTCTTCATCTGCTATAATCTCTGGCAATGGGATTAGAACCCCAGAGACGAATAGCGGTGAACCCCTTGTCAGAGGTTCAAATTCCGCAAGAATAAAGATGGTGAAATACTATCTTTACAGCCTTATGGCTGGGATGGAACTTGCCGCAAGGCGGTTCGCCTGCACTATTCGTCAGGGTTCTAACATCCCGGCCTTTTTTATTGCCCTTAGAACGGCGTTAAAAAATGGAAAACCAATAACGAATAGGAGGCAATCATGCCACGTCCAACCAACGCAGTCGCGGGAAAAGCACTCGCAGTCGAAGAATTCTTCCAGATTACCGTTACGAGCCACCAGCGCAAGAGAGACCCCTTGTATCATCTCGGATACCGGGAGGGGCACTACACGGTGTTCAAACAGAACCTGCCGCGGCTCAACGTCAAAAGACTTATCGATTTTCTCAACAAAAATTAAGCCACTATATGGCAAAGGAGTTGCTATGAGCGACAGGGAGAGATTCTATCTGGAGGCGGGATTTTACGCGGCGGTACTGGTAATGATGGGTATTATCGGAATAGTCGGATGAATTGAGTTGTAAGGCGTTATTCCCTCCCGGTTTAAGGCAACCTTAAAATGCCTGTGTTCCCGCCCCGGCGATTTTCTTTTTAGCTCCTTATTTTGAAAATCGCCGGGGTTTTTAAAAAGGAAAGTGAAATAAGAGTCAGAGACTTTTCGGATTGGAAGCTGACTTCAAAAAAACTCAAACCGATGACAGCCCGGAAAGACGGGCATTTAAATAAACGAAAGGAAAACAATATGAACTGCAATGTAACAATAAGCGAAGATGTGGCAGAAGTTCTAAAGGCCGCAGATATAAAAGAAAATATTCTCATTCTTAATGGACAGCTCTCACGGGAACTTTATCAGAAGGTCAACAAAACACTCGAACTCATCGGCGGAACATGGAACCGCAAATTCAAAGGGCATGTGTTCAGCAGTAATCCGACTGAAATAATTGCAAATGCTCTCGGTACCGGAAAAATTGAAAATAAGAAAAAGAAATTTCAGTTCTTTGAAACTCCGGTAGAAGTAGCGGAGAAACTTGTTTCTTATTCTTGTACGATCAGTGAAGAAAATATTCTTGAACCCTCTGCTGGTACCGGACGTATTGCGGACGTTATAGCAAGAAGACTTGAGCATCCTTCACATGTCCATTTCTGTGAAGTTCAGACTGAATTTTGCGATATTCTTTCTGAAAAGGGATATACGAAAGTTGGAGATGATTTTTTAAAATTCTTTCCTGAACATAAATATTTCACAATCATTATGAACCCGCCTTTCACAAATGGCATGGACATCGACCATGTCATGCATGCATACAACAATTGCCTTGCTCCTGGAGGTGAGCTTATCGCAATCATGTCCCCTGCGTTTCAGTTTAGGGAACACAAAAAGTTTTCACAATTCCGGGAATTCATTGAATATACAGGCGCTTATGTGGAAGAACTCCCGGACGGGGCGTTTAAAGAATCCGGTACCGGAACAAAAACAGTCTTGGTAAAAATAGATAAATAAGAAAGGGCGAATTATGGAAAAGAACGAAATGGTAAAGGCGGAATCAAGTCAGATTGCAAAAACGGAAACAACGGCATTGTCGGCAATACCGGAAGCGGCGCTTAAAACTCTTGAAAGAGCGGGGGCCAGCGCGGTAATGTTCCATCCCGAGGTTTTCGCGGCCGTCGAAAAAATGGCCGGTATTATGGCATCGGCAAGGTGTATGATACCGGAACATCTCGCAGGAAAACCCGAGGATTGTTTCGCTGTTATCCTACAGTCTATGCAGTGGGAAATGAATCCCTTTGCGGTGGCGCAGAAAACACATCTCGTGCATGGCATTCTGGGATATGAAGCGCAATTGGTCAACGCCGTTGTCATGAACAGCGGGGCCATCAGCGGACACTTCGAGTATGAATTTTACGGGCCTTGGGAAAACGTCATTGGAAAATTCCAGATAAAAACTGGTAAAAATGGCAATGAATATCAAGTCCCGGCATGGACGCTTCAGGACGAAAAAGGATGCGGAGTCAAGATTTCCGCAACACTCAAAAAAACAGGCAAAACAAAAACCCTTGATTTGCTTCTGTCTCAAGCCACGGTCAGAAATTCCACGCTTTGGGCTTCCGATCCTAAACAGCAGCTGGCGTATCTTGGTGTAAAGCGCTGGTCCCGGCTTTATGCCCCCGGCGCAATCATGGGCGTTTATACTCCTGATGAATTGGAAGAGTCCGATAATCCGCCCGAAAAGAACGTAACGCCAAAAAAATACAAACAGCCGAAAGCCAGTACCCAGACGGCCGCCAAAGAAGATAAAGCGGAAGTACCGCAAGAAACAGAGGCCACGGAAAATGAAAGCCTCAATTTCGATACCGATTCCGATATTGCCGATACGGTGGCTGTGATTGATGAAGCCAAGCAGAAACGCTTCTGGACCGTCGCGAGAAATCTAGGCATTTCAGAAGAAAAAATCAGGAGTTATCTCCGCGTCTTTTACGGGATCGAAAGCACAAAGAATATTCCCGAAAATAAGTATGAAGAAATAATGGCTGATTTGAAAGCCGGACTGAAACGCAATTTGGCAGGCAATTAGGAGTTTTCCAAGTGAACATCACTTTCAATGAAGAACTTCACGAGTACCGGGACGAAAAGGGTCGCATAATCCCCTCGGTAACTCAAATTATCAAGGACGCCGGGGTAATGGATTTCAGTTGTGTCCCGGCTGATGTCCTGGACGACGCGTCCGAGCGCGGGACGCTGGTGCACCTGATAACGGAGCTTCATGACAGGGGCGGCGTTGAAGACGTGGACCCGGCCCTGCAGGGATACTTCGAGGGATATAAAAAATTTCTCAAGGATTTCCAGATAGTGAAGTTTCCGGCGATTGAAGAAATGATTTATCATTCGGCAGGATATGCCGGACGTCTGGACAGGATGGCCATAGACGCGCAAGACGCCGTTTATCTCTACGATATCAAGTCCGGAGTGAAACACCCGGCGCATGATTTACAGGTAGCGGCTTATGCTTATGGCCAGAAGCTGGTCAAGCCTAACAGTATCGATGTGCTCGGTACTCTCTACCTGAAAGCCGATGGAAATTATCAGTTTTCCAAGACTGAAAACGGGCTGTTCGCGTTTCAGGTCTTCACCGGGATTTTGACGATCTATAAATGGAAAAAAGTTAATAAACTCATTTAAAATGAAAGGGCGAATTATGAACACGGAAACAATGGAACTCAGTTTCGACACTGACACTGTCGAAGAAAAAAAGGAAATTCAGGAGACGAAGCCTGAAATCCAATTGCAGAATGAGAATTCCCTGCTGGTAAAAAAAGCGCAGGGAATTGTGATCGCTTCCGATGCCGAAAATACGGTAGCCGCTGAATTTCTCACAAGTATAAAGGGCGCGGCAAAAAAGGTAAAGGACTTTTTCGCGGACTCGAAGAAAAAGGCACATGAGGCATGGAAAGCCGTTTGCGGTAATGAAGCAAAAATGCTCAGCCCTTTGGAGCAGGCTGAAGAAATCGTCAAAAAGAAAATTTCCGCATATATCGAAACGCAAAACAGATTGAGATTTGAATCCGAACGTAAGGCCGCCGAGGAAGCCGCAAGGCTCCAGAAACAGGCTGACAAGGCGATGAAAAAAGGCGATACCGAAATGGGCGAAAGTCTCCAGCTTGAAGCGGCAATGACAGTTGCTCAAGTTGCTTATATCCCCCAGAAAAATGAAGGCATATCCATGCGGTATTCTTGGAATTGGGAAGTCGAAGACATCACAAAAATTCCCCGTGAATATCTAACCGTTGATGCCGGTCTTCTCGATTCCATAGCCAAAACCCAGAAAGCCGACGCCAATTCCAAGCCTGCGGATTTTCTCCGCAAAATACCGGGAATAAAATTTTTCACCAAGTCAACAATAGCGGCGAAGGCCAGATAAGCCACAAAGTGGCATTAATAACAAAACAAAACAGAAAGGAAAAGGCAATGAGCACTTTTCTCAAGGAAAGCCAGATGCAGAGATGCAAAACCCTGATGGTCGAGGTTGTCGAAGACCTCGTAGGAAACCATGCGGACGAAATCGTAAACACTTTAAATGAGCTCTATGATTCGAGTCCTGACAAAAAAGCAGGGCTTGATGTTCCGGTAGTATTGCGGGTCAAGCGCGATGTTGATTTGGGATATACGTTCGGCGGCAAAATCGATATCCGGAAGGTGGAGCGGATAAAAGACGAAAGAGACCCTGTTACTTATAATCCGAATTTGCCGGACCTTCCCGGGTTTGAAGATGGAAAGACACCGGAAGAAACAGCAAAGAAAGAAGAAATAGAAGAGCCGGAAAAGAAAGAAGAGAAGAAAAAATGCAAAAAATCCGGCAAATCTGAAAAAACACCCGGTGAAATTGAAAATCTGAAAGAGGGTGATAACGGAGATGTCTTCAAATTTAAGAACAGCCGCGTTGTCGATATCGTGGATTACATCGATGTTGTTAAAGAGCTGACGCCTGAGACCATTAAAAATATGATTTCCAGCAAAAAAACAGCAGAGGGCAAACTCAAACCTTTTAAGGAAGCCGAATTGCTTATTTTCTTCGCAGATAAAGATGATTTTGAGAAAATCGAGTTCCGGCTCATCAGAGGCGGAAGCGGCGACAAGGCCGGATATTTCATTCAGAAGCTCGGAGAAAGAAAACCGGAAGTTCCGGAAAGTTCTGAAGAACAGAAAGAGGCCAGCCCCGAAAAAGAGGAAAAAAGTTCTGAAGAAGCAGTGCCGGAACCTTGCGGCTATGCTCATAAAGACGGTATCCGTAAATGTAAGAAGCCTGCCGGACATGAAGGCGGCCACAGTTACGGAACTGCCGAAGAAGCGGCGGCAAAAGCCTCTTCTGCTCCCGAGAAAAAGGAAGAGAACATTTCTTTGCTTTTGGCCAAGCACGGCCTTTCCCTTGATGAAACAGAAGTTTATCTCCGGAGGATAAAGAAGCTCCCGGGACTTACAATTCATTTGGATAAGGTGCCGGCTTCCGTTCAGTACGTCCGCGAAAACATCGACTTCATAGCAGAAGAGATAAAAGCGGAAAAAGAAGAAAAGAAATCTGCGTAATTCGCCCCGCAGCGCCCGGGCCCGTGGCGTGTAACGGCCAACTTTTTAAATGGAGAATTCCAATGGTCAGCATTGAAAGACAAATCGCCTGCGTGAAGCGGGAAATCAAAATGCGCGAGAACGTATATCCGAAATGGGTATTGTCCGGACGCATGAGCGTTGAGACATCCAAAGAAGAAATAGAGGCCATGAAGGGCGTCCTTGAGACCCTTCAGGAAGTCGAAAGAAAAGAAAGCGGGGATTTGTTCAATGCGTAGAAGATGGAATAAAAAATTCATGGCCGGGAAGAAAAAAGAAAAGAAAAAATTCATAGCGAATGGCATTGAATTTGACAGCCGTGAAGAAACTGATTTTTATCATTGGTGTATAGAGGCAGAAGCACACGGATATATTAAAGATTTTCATTATCATACTGAATATTTTACACTTTGCGAACGGGCTTCTATCAAAGGAAAAGAAGTTTTAAAAACCAAAGTGAAGATAGTCGATAAGTTTTTATTACACCCGCATATCTATACCCCTGATTTTATTATTTTCCCAGCTCTGAAATTCAATGAATTGGAACACGGACTAAAAGGTTCAGAAAAAATTTATATTGATGTGAAAGGCGGTTCCGATATTTATCACAATGAACGGGAATTTTCCATCAATCAGAAATGGGTATATAGCAAATATCAGATTTTTATTAACAAAGTCATCCCTGAAATCTTTTTTAAAAAAACATGGTGTCCAGTTGCCGCTTTATATCATAAACGTACTGGTGAAATTCTAAAAAAATATCAAGGCCTTAAACAAATTTCTCAAATGCAAAACACTCAACTTGTATTGGAGTTTTAATGAAAGTCCCGGTTATAAACATAGTAAAGGAGCTTACATGTTAGCATTATCAATTCAACAGCCCTGGCCGTGGCTTATTGTCAAGGGATATAAGCCTGTCGAAAACCGCACATGGAAAACGCCGTTTAGAGGAGAGTTTTTAATTCACGCCTCAAAGACTTTCGACTGGGAAGCTTTGTCATTTCTGAAAGAAAACTTTACCGAATTATTCTGGGAAATCATTTTGGAATTCAAAATCGACCCTAAAAAAGAATGGCATGTCTGCTCCGATAAAATGGGCGGCATAGTCGGCAAAGCAACGCTTGTGGATTGTGTAACCCAATATGATAGCCCTTGGTTTTTCGGGCCTTATGGTCTTGTTTTAAAAGATGTCCAGGAATTGCCTTTTTACCGCTATCTGGGAAGTCTCAAATTTTTTGAGGTTAAAGAATACACATTACAGGAGGCTCAATAATGGAAGAAAAAAGATTGATAACGTTTAAGGAGTTGAAAACAATTTGCTGTAAACACTTTTATTCAGGAGACCCGTTTTGTATTTCTACTGACAATAAAAAAGAAAAATGTTTAAAAGAAAACTGCCCTGTTTTTGAAAAGCTCGAAAAGCCACATGAACCGCTCCAGATAACCCCAGCGGGAGGAAAATAAGATGGAAACTATTATACATATTCCTCAATGGGTAATCACGTGTATTTATTATTCATGCCTTTTAACTGTGATTGCAATTTTATTATTGATTATTGCAGGTTGTATTTATTTTATCCTGGGATGGGTAAATCAGATTATTTGGCGGACTAGATTTGCAGTCGATTTTTATATTTTTTATCAATTTCGTTTAAGAAAAAAAGTTAAACGACAAAGTTTGAAATGGGGCGTAAGACATTTTCTTTGTCGAAGATGTGAATATTTAAAAAAAAGGTATGACAATGAAAACTGAAATCATCTGTTTTGAAAAGATAAAGTATGATGAACTTGTCATCGCGGCAAAGGGAGAAAATGGAAATATAGCCCTTGGGGAAATTCCATTGCATACCGATAAGCCGCTTGCCCCGGCTGTTCAGCAGTTGAAGACGATAATAGAGACATGGCCGGGATTATTGGAAGCGTTGAAAGCTGTTGAGTATTCCGATCGGTACGATGGAATTCCATGTTGCCCGATATGTAGAGAATTTTGTCCGCAACACATGCCCGAATGCAAATTAGGCAATGCTATTGCCAACGCGGAGGGCAGAGAGTGAAATCCCCGTCCGGAACATTGAACTTTCAGGAGGCCGCAAAGACTCTGCGTTCACAGGGCATAGCCACGGGCCCCTGCCTATTGTTCCGGCAATTGCGCAGAAGAAAAATTTTAATGGCTGACAATCTCCCCTATCAACAGTACATCAATTGCGGCTGGTTCCGCGTAAAAAGAGGAACATACGAACATCCGAGAGATGGCCGGCTCCAGTACACGCGGACATTCATAACAGAGACAGGAATAAGGGCCATAGAAAGACTTTTACAGGACAATAAAAAGCCTTGGAAAATAAACGCTGTAATTAACCTCCCTAATTGCATATTGGGGTTTTAAATAAAGGATTTTTAAATGCGGAAAGACAAGATTTATTACTTTAATTTTGATGCGCAAAAATGGCTTTCAAAAAACTCCAAAATTCAACTTCTGACTCATGAAGAAAAGGGACTTTTTGTTGATTTGTTTTCCATGATTTTTTGCGAAAATGGACTTTTAAAACATGATGATTTGCTATGCCGAAAATTAGGGATGGAAAAAGCAAAGCTAAGCAATTGCTTAAATTTGTTTTTTGAATTGGAACTAGTGGTTCTTAAAAATGGATTTTTGAGTATAAAATTTATATCTGAACAATTAAAAATCATACATGCCATTTCTGAAAAAAGAAGTGAAGCAGGGGCAAAAGGGGGCCGTCCAAAAAAGCAAACCAAAGCAAGCTATATAAGAAACGATAGGATACGAAAGGATACGATAGATACGATAGGAAAAGAAATAGAATCCGAATACCCCCAACCCCCTTTGTCTGAAATTTCCGAGGAACTTCCTGAACCGGAGCCGGGAGACGTGGACAGTTCGGATTTTCAAAATGAAAGTTTACCGGAAGAAAATTCGGAGGAGCCGGAAAAGAAACAGGCGTTCGATTACAAACGAAGCCCGTTTTATAAGGCCTGGATTGAAGCGGAAAAAAGCGATGCCGAATACCGGAAGCGAACGGAAATAAAAAACCTTCCCGGGCTTTCTGATGACGATTACATGTGTCTTGAAGCTTGCAAATTGACGGATGATAAAACAGGGCTTAATAAGCGCGATTATTACGACTTGCGCCGCGCAAAATCCCTGCTTGGAAAATCACATTTTGAGGAAATTCTCCACGATGTAAAAAGTAAAATTTTAGAGGGTAAAAACATCAAGAACCCGATGGGGTACCTGATGAATTTTTTTATAAACGAAATTAAGGGATTTAGTCCCGAAAACAAACGCCACTCCGTGGCAAACGAAAGGAACGAAAAATGTTAAAGGCAATAGTCGAAGTGATGGCAGAGAAGGAAATCAAGGGTGTAGGACTGATGATTTCAAAAATGGATGAAGAAAAAATCAGGGTCGTTGTGTCCCCGGTGAAAAAGGATGGCGGCGCCGTTCAGAATTTTGTGGCCACTGACACAGTGGAAAACCTTGAAAGGGATTTGCCGGGCCTTATCGCCCAGTACCGCGAAATCGTGGCCGGAAACAATCTCGATGAGTTGAGAAAGAAATCCCCGGAAAAGAAGGCCGCGAAATCAGATGGCAAGCTGAAAACCGTTGAGGAAAAAATAAAGGAAAAGACCGCGCCGGAACCTGAAAGTGATTCTGAAGAAGTTTCCGAAGCCGAAACAGAAGATGAAATTTTTGAATTGAATTTTTAACGAAAGGAAAATCACCATGTCGAAGGTAGAAGTTTTGGAAAGAGTATTCGAGTTCAACGGGGTAAGGCTTCCGGACCCGGGGCCGGACTTAACAGTCGATGAAGTGAAAAACCATTATGCTCAGGTGTATCCGGAGCTTACCAATTCCGCGGCTAAAGGCCCGGTAACCGAAAAGAATAAACAGGTTTATTCGTTTAACCACAGTACAGGAACAAAAGGATAATGAAAAGAAAAGCCAATGTCCCTCTGAAAATGAGGGACATAAAAAAGATAGTCGAGGAAGAATGCAAAAGCGAAAAAATAACAAAAGAACAGTTCACGGCGGGGGCGGCATTACGTGCCGCTCTGCTCAGGGCAAAAAAATTACGGTTGAAAATTTCGGAGGTTTGTCCGGTTTTGCCATAACGCCGCCGGCAATAAGCGCGGAAGTTCCCGAACAGCGCAATATTTTGGATCTGGAAGAAGTTTCCAATGATGCCATCTGGACATTTCTTTCCCATGTCGATCTCAGAACGGACCGGACAGAAAAAACACTTCCTGAAATTCTCAAAAAATGGGTATCAAAACATTATCCCATTGGAGATGAAGATTTATTTGCCATGCGGCTGGATATTCTGAGCGATCCGGAAAACAATATGTACCTTGAAGAGTGTAATTTTCCCGCTCATCCGGAATGTGTCATAGCCTTTGAGTTTGGCGGCCCCGGGGATTGGGTAATCGGAGAAAAGCTTGCGGATGCCGAAAAAAATTACCCGGGATTGGGACAATATATTCTCGCGTTGCTCAGAAAATCTCCTCTGGATATTTATACTTTTGATTATGCGTTTGAGACTTTAAGCGCCCAATATTGGGATAATGGCGCGAGCGAAGAGGAAGTCAAATATGATGATGAACGATATGAAGGCACAATTAAAAAAGCTGATTTTGATGCGGAAATACCGACCTGGGCTTCCAAGCCGTCCGGGAAAAAATATAAAGGCCCGCTGAGCTTTTATGATGAGCATATCGAAGCCCTGAAAAGCGCGACGCGCCGATTTAAAAGCGGCAGGAAAAAGTTCCCGCGCCTTTTACCGGAAGGCGCCATCCCGGGGGCACTTTTATTTTGGAAAGAAATCGACGGTTCGATAATGCAGCACATTATTGATGAAGATGCCCGGCAGTATCAGGAGACCACCGGCACGATAGAATCGCCGGGATATTTTTTCATCGGCGGTGAAAATTTCGATTATTCCGGCTTTGTCCGCCATCTCGAAGCGTATATGGACGCTTGTACCGCGGTAATGGAAATTTTAAAAAAGCTAGAAAATATAAGTAAATTAACATAAAAAAGGATAAAATCATGGAGATATTGCAAAACAGTGAAATAGTCAAAAGCATGTCTTTGGATTCGGCATTATTGATTTATGGCGTTACGGGCGCAGTTGTGGCTACAAGACATTCTGTTAAGAATGGCCGCATAGAACCTGGCCATGTAGTGGATGCCGAGGAAATACATGAGCTTTTCAATGAGGCCCTGAAGGGTGTAAAAAAACACGGGACGGAAATAAATTTTGTTCCTAAAAATTTACTCGCGATAGGAAAAGAAAGAATCATCTGGAGATGTCCCGGCAAAAAACGACCGATATTTTTCAAAGCCATAAATAAAAAACTGAATAAAATCAGCGGAAAAAGCTTTTCTTTTCCGGATCTTGTTTTCAGGGTCAGCGCGGGAAGGCTTTATGTCTATGCCGCCAAGCGCAAGGACCGCGCGATTGAAGCGAAGAAGCTGTCACTGTATCATGCGCCATTCTACAATATATACGATGACGGGAATGTATGCTTGCCGCATAATATCACGCATCCCGGATGTAATATTGATGACATTCCGGATTGGGAAAAACTTTTTTTCGAAAGCAATTTTTCACACGCCGGCGGCGGCACAAAGCTTTGTTTTACAGGCGGACATGACGCGTTCTGGTTGAATTATTCAAAGAAAAATTCAAAAAGCTTCCCGGATAGTGTTTTAAAGCCTATGAGAAAAACGTTGAGTACCATAGTTAAAAACGGAGAAAAATATTAAGATGAAAATTAAAGAAAAAGCATTTCATAGGACACGGCAGCCTTTATTGTCCGGTTATGTATGTGTTTCATTGGCCGGTTGCGGCGGCACGGGTTCACAGGTTCTTTCAGGTCTGGCCAGACTTCATTTGTCTATGCGTGCGCTTGGCCATCCGGGCGGCATACATCTTAAAGTCTTCGATCCAGATAAAGTAACCGCGTCAAACGTCGGCCGCCAGCTTTTTTATCAGGCCGATATTGGCCGCTATAAATCCGATGTGCTTGTCAGTAGAATTAATGCCGCGTATGGCTTGGATTGGGATAGCCATCCTGAAAAGTTTCGCAGTTTTGTGGGCGATGATATTACAATCAGTTGCGTTGATTCCCGAGAATCCCGGCGCGAAATAAAAAAGAATTTGAAAACGAATTCTTCGTATTACGTCGATTGCGGAAATGGCCCTGATTATGGACAGGTATTGATCGGCAAACGCCCAGACCTCCCCATGCCCTGGGAAATCCTGCCGGAACTTATCGCGGATGTTCCTGAAGACAACACGCCCAGCTGTTCGCTTGCCGAGGCCCTGGGAGAACAGGAACTCTTCATCAATCAGACAGTGGCCACGTATGCCCTGCAGCTGCTTTGGAAAATGTTCCGGCATGGCGGCCTTGATTGCGCCGGATATTTCATCAACCTGACAACAGGCCGGACAATGCCGGTTCCGTTAAAAATAATAGAAAAGAAAGCGGAGAAAAAGAGAAAATGAAAGCCTGGAAAAATTTTATAAAATTAAGGGAAGCGAACAGGATTTTGAGAAGAAAAAATGCGGCCTATGCGGCGGGATATTTGCGGCTGGCCCAGGAAACAAACCCGGACAACGCGAAGCGGATATTCAAAGAATTTGAAACCATCCAGAAGGGTTTGCCGTTGCCGACCGGAGAGATATCAAAAAGGAAAATAGGATGAAGCAGAAGTTCATAACACTTGAGGGTCTTATATATCTTGTAATCTTTATCATAGTCATGTTGGCTACATGGTTTGGTATCGACTATCAATTTGAGATATACCAGAAAAAGTACGGCGATAAAATGACGTTCATGGAATTCTTATGTGATAGTGGAAAATAAATAAAGGATTAAAAATATGGAATGTTTCGGCAAAGGAAAGAAAATCAAGAAATGCGGTTCCTGTCTTTATCGCAAAGCTTGTGCGTATGCTTCAGAAGAAAGCAGGAAAGCGCGGACAGACGATAGGCGCTGGACATCTCAGGGACGGAGCTTTCTCGAATTGGAAAGAGACAGTCTTGAAATGCCCGTCGATATCGACAATAAGGAATTATTCACGAAAGACGAAGTGCTTTCCCTGGCGTCTTTTCTTCTGCGCTTTGCGGAGCATGGGAAAATATCAAAGGCGCTTTCCGCAAAGCTTCAGGGCGCGGAGTCGATCGCCGAGATCGCGCGGCGCGAGGGTGTCAGCCGTCAGGCCGTCCACAAGCGCATAGGTGAGGAAATGGCCAAGATTCTAGGATTTAAACAGAGGCGTCTTACAGATTCCGCATTGCTTTCCTTGACACCGCGGGAAATACAGATTATCAAGTTGCGCCGTGAGGGAAAATCATACAGGCAGATTGCGGAAACTGTAAATTGCTCTAAAACATGGATTATTAAAAGTTACCGGGTAATAGCCTCAAAAATAGGCTTAAAAGTTACCGATGAAAAATCAGAGAATAAAAAAAGTGAAAAATTTTTGAAGATATAAAAAAGGTCCGGCCGGATGCCATCGCGAAATAGTCTCCGACCGGATTTCACAAACAGCCATATAGACTGAATGCGGTCTTATTCTATATCGGTTGTCAACAAAAGTCAAGGCCGCTGAAGGAATAGAATATGGACATCAAAAAAACTGCCCGTGAAATCGACACTACAATCAAGGACTCCCTGAAAGACAATCCGGAGTATTTGGAAATCTACGAGGGCGCAGAGGCGCAGCGCAAAATTGAAAAGAAGGAAAAGAAAGAGAAAAAAGGAAAGGCCCGGAAAAAAAGTTAAGCCCCGGAAAGCAAAGAGCCCGTTCGGTTGGTGTTTAGTTTTTGAAAATTGAGAAATTTTAATCATATTCAAATTAGCAATATTTTAGAATTATTGCAAAAAATAAACTTATTACACCTATCCAAAAACTCCATTTAGAGATTTTAGATGAACGTTTTAATTCATGATGGATAGGTCCTATTATCCTGCGATTTATTGCTTCATATACCTGTTCAATATCTCTGGCATCATTAGATGCTATTTGCATATCCCCTATTAATTCATCTATTAATTTATTATCCATAACTCCATGTGCTTTAACATCGTTAAGTTTTGAGATAACTTCATTAAATTTCTTTTGAATTGGCAATGGCGCATCTGTTTGTAATGGAATATTTGAATTATTCACAGTAATTGTTGTGGTTGGCGCTTTGTTTAATGGAGGCAGATTTTCAATATCATCATAAGCTTCTAATTCAACAATATGAAATTCGCTACAAGCCGTATTATGTAATGCAAAAACTCTTATATATCGAAGTTTAATTCCATCTGGTATTTTAAATTCCTGCCAACCTTTAACACCTTGATCAGTATTATGTAAGACTTTCCATGTTATATTGTCTTCAGAAATTAATAATGAATATTTATAGGCTCTAGGCTCACGAAGTAGTACAGTCTCTTTTCCATCCCAAAGTAAAAATCTAATACAAAAAATTTTATGACATTCTTCTAGATCGATAGTAAAATAGCCAGGAAATTTAATTGCACTATAACCATCTTGAGGCCCATAGTTTGTAAAATCTCCATCTGTAATTGCTTTAGGATTTCTTACATTCTTTTCTTCTTCAAGCTTCTTGTGTAATGCGACATTACTCATAATCCCCCTCTTTGCCTCTAATTATTTCAGTATAGAATATATAAATATATGATAATAAAGTGTTAATTCAATTTTCACTTATGATTCTCAGTTGACTTCCCGCCTTTCATAAACACAAGATGAAAGGCTTTCAATGAAAATCGTCAACAGGAAAATCAAGGATTTAATCTTTTCCGAGTATAACCCCCGCAAGCTTACCAACACGCAGTATGAATATCTGAGGAGCTGTCTTGTCCGCTTTGGCATGGTGGACCCGATAATCATAAACATGCACCCGAAACGCAAAAATATCATCATCGGCGGCCACCAGCGTTGTAAAATATGGAAAGAACTCAAGCACGATACAATCCCATGCGTTGAATTGAATTTGGATAAGGACATGGAAAAAGAGCTGAATGTCAGGCTTAATAAGAATACCGGGGAGTTCGACAAGGATTTGCTCAATAAGCATTTCGATATTGAGAAGCTGCTCGAATGGGGTTTTGTCCTGGGCGAACTCGACATCACGCCCCCGGACATTGACGAAATCATTTCCGAAAACAGTTCAATCAATTCCATAGCGGAAGGCGATATCAAGTTTTCTCTGGAGCTCGACGAACAAAGTAATTATGTAGTTTTGAAATTCGACAGGGATATCGATTTTCTTCAGATCCAAACCATGCTCGGCCTTGAAAGCGTCTATTCCCGGGATAGCCGGGGCAAAGCTTCCCAAAAAGGCGTTGGCCGTGTCGTTGATGGAGTCAAGGCCATAGAATTCATTCAGAATGCGAGGGCGTAATGGATATCAGGTTTTTCGCGCCGTCTTACAAACGCCCCGTAAAAAGCATTACGCAGATACGCTACCCGTTTGTGAAACTGGTCGTAATGGAGTCCGAAGCCGCAAAATACCGCGCCAATGGAAATGATATAACAACATGCCCTGACAAGGTACAGGGGAACGTCTGCAGGGTCCGGAATTGGATAATCAAACAGAATTCCGATGCCGATTGCGTGATTATCATTGATGACGATTGTTCATACATAGGCCGTTTCACCAGAAGTATCAGGCATAAGCTTTCAGCCGGCGAATTGCTGGAATTTGCCGAACACGCCACCGTCATGGCCAAAGATATGGGCGTTAAAATCTGGGGATTGAATTGTTTACCCGATAAGCAGATATACAAGGAATATTTACCGTTCTCATTTATCAACTATATTGGCAGTCCTTTTACCGCGCATTGCAAAACCGATTTGTTTTTCGATGAAAAATTATCTTTGAAAGAAGATTACGATTTGACCCTTCAACATCTCCACAAATACCGCAGAGTTCTACGTTTTAATAAGTATCATTATGAAGTAAAGCAATCCGAACAGTCCGGGGGCTGTGCCGCATACCGGAACCTTGCCGAAGAAAAACGCCAGTTCGAAATGCTTCAGAAAAAATGGGGAAGCGTTATAATTCGGCAGGATTCAAGCAGCAAGCGCAGTTTCGATTATAACCCCATCCTTAAAAGCCCTATCTCAGGGGTTTGAAAAAGAGAGAGATATAATAGGGGGTTCTTAGGGGGAAAGAAAAGAGAGGGGGCGCGGAGTGCCTTTTATTATCTTTGTTCAACTTCGTTTACAAAGGGGACGAGTCCCATTTATTCTTTCGCAACGAAGTGAGCGAAAATTATAAAGCCCCCCTCGGGGGTTGACTTCCAGCCCTTAGATGAGTAGAAAAGTTGAACAAGCTGGACGGTTACACATGCGCGCGCGAAAGAAAAGCACATACCCGAAAATAACGAAAGATAATTTCCAAGTTGCCGTCAAGGGCACTTACGGAAACCTTACCGCGATTGCAAGCCGCCTGCACGTTTCCCGGACTACCGTTTATGCCTTTCTCGAAAACAACGCCGATATGAAAGCCCTGCTTGAGGAGACCAAGGAAAGCTTCGACGATATAGCGGAAAGCATTTTGCAAAAGAAAATCATCGAGGGCGATACCCGGATGCTTGAATTTTACGCCAGAACGAAGATGAAGCACCGCGGCTATCACGAAAGCATAGACGTGAATATGGGTGAAACGCCTGAATTCAAGGTAACTTTCTCGGACGGTTCAGACGATGGAAATTAAACTGCACCCGAAACAATCGAAGGCTTTTAAGTCCACGGCCACGGAAATACTTTACGGGGGCGCGGCCGGCGGCGGCAAGTCGCATCTGATCCGCGTCAAGCCTTGCGCCCTTGCCATGATGATACCGAAATTGCAGGTTTACCTTTTCCGGCGCCGCTATGATGATATCCTGAAAAACCATTTTGAAGGGCCCGGCAGTTTCCCTGAGCTGCTTTCAGATTTTATGCCGAAGTATTGCCGGATATCATATCAGAACCCGCCGCGCATAAGGTTTGCGAATGGCAGCGTTATTCATGTCTGCCACTGCCAGCATGAGAAGGACCGCTTTAATTATCAGGGCGCGGAAATACATGTGCTACTGATTGACGAATTGACGCACTTCACGGAAAAGATATACCGTTATATTCGTTCGCGTTGCCGTGTTTCAGACAAGATGAAAATACCGAAGGGCATAAAGTTGCCGCTTGTTCTGTGCGGCTCAAACCCCGGCGGCGTCGGTCACAACTGGGTAAAGGCGTCCTGGATAGATAACGCAGACCCTTTTGAAATACGGCAGATGCCGAAAGAAGAAGGCGGCATGTTGCGCCAGTATATCCCGGCAAAGCTTCAGGACAATCCAAGCCTGAATGAAGAAGAATACAGGGCGCAGCTTTCCGGCCTCGGCAATCCTTACCTTGTCAAAGCCATGCTTGAAGGCTCCTGGGACATCGTCGCGGGCGGCATGTTCGATGATTTGTGGAATCCTGCCGTCCACGTTGTAGAACCTTTCGCTATACCGAAGACATGGCGCATAGACCGTTCCTTTGACTGGGGCAGCAGCAAGCCTTATTCCGTGGGCTGGTGGGCTTCTTCCGACGGTTCCGACATTGTCCTGGCTGATGGCACGCGCCGATCCACGCTGAAAGGCGATCTGTTCAGGATTGCCGAGTATTACGGCTGGAACGGACAGCCGAACACCGGAACAAAGGAAACCGCTGTAGATGTAGCGCGCAAAATTATAAAGATGGAAAAAGAAATGCAGTTCAATGTCCGGCCCGGCCCGGCTGATAATTCCATTTATGACGTGAATAACGGTAATTGCATAGCCGATGATATGGCGCGGGCCGGCGTCCGCTGGGAGCGCTCCGATAAGTCCCCGGGTTCACGCAAAAACGGCTGGGAACTGATGCGGCAACGTTTAAAAGCTTCGATAGAACGCTGCGATCCGGGGCTTTTTGTTTTCTCCACATGCCGGAATTTCATCCGGACAATCCCGGTATTGCCGCGCGATGAAAAGGAATCCGATGATATCGACACGGAAGCCGAAGACCATATCGCCGATGAAGCCCGTTACCGCGTTCTCGCGCAAAGTAAGAGCGTCTCTTCTGGCTCGGTTATTGGGATGTATTAATCGACAATGGAAATATTCTTTATTGGACTAGAGGAATTTAGTTCATTTGTTTTAAAATACGTTATTAGATAATTACTAAATCCATCAATTGGTTCTTTTTTACATACTTGAGATAATTCTTTTCCTGTTTCGGTAAAAAGTACTTGTCCTCTTTCAAGATTCGCGTTATCATTCTTAAATTCAATTTTTATTTTTTCATTTAAATAACATATTGTAATTATTTTGGGAAATCCATCAAGGGTCATGCCTAGAGTATTTGAATCAAAATTTAGCAAACCAATATCTTCCAAATGTTTCAATATATCAAAATTTAATCCATTTTTTTTATAAAATTCATCTTCATGATCAAGAATTATTGGTCTTAATTCATTATAGATTTTACATACAAATGAACATATTTTTGTAAAATATTCAGCGTCTTTTTTGCTTAATGTTTGAACAATATTAATGGTACGTTTTGAAAAAGCTCCAGATTTATCTGCTTCCCCGGCAAGTATCTTTGCCCATAACATTTGCATTTCTTCATTTGATATGAGTTTACATTTATCAAAGAAATTAAAAAGCCAGTCATTGTCAATGTTTTCGGGAGTAGAATTTTCACTTAACAAAGGAAGAGCTTTTTCTATAATATTTTCCATGTTTATTTGTTTGCGGATTTCTTCATTTTCAAAACGGTTGCGGGTTCTTTGGCAAAGTTCTTCTATTTCAATTTGTGTTTTTGTGTTACTGATAGCAATTTGATTTTGGGTTTCAGCAGCATACTTCAGAGCATCAGCTTTTCTTTTTATCATATTCGGTTCAATCCATAGCCCGAGGAGCCCAAAGCATTTTTTTACCATGGCTTTAGCAGGTTCAGAAAGCCCTAACATGTTTTCAATTTTAACAATATTTAAATCGGGCATCTTATTTCCCCTCCCATTTATTTTACATAACATACCCCCAGATTGACAATTCCGCCATTTTGTAACACTGAATTTTTAAACGCGAGGTTACATCATGGCTGAAACAGTAAGTTCTTATAATCCCGAATATAAATTTGTTCTTCCGGACTGGCGGCAGATGCGCGATACATACGGCGGCCAGCGCATAGTAAAAGACAAAGGCGAAATATATCTTCCCATGACCGAGGGCCAGCGGCTTGACCCTAACAACGGAAAAAAGCGTTATGAGTCATACCAAATACGCGCAAACTATTTCAATTATCTTTCGGACACGGTCAACGCCATGCTTGGCGTTATGTTTTCCGAAAACCCGGAAACTTTGAAATGTCCTGTCCGTATTAACAATATGATTGAACAGGCCACGCCGGACGGTGAAAACATCACTTCCCTGATGCGGCGCGTAAATGAAAACCAGCTTGTTTACGGGCGTTATGGGCTTCTGCTTGACATTCCGAAAAAAGAAGGCGTTGACGTTATCCCGATGATTATCGAATACCCGGCGCTGAAGATAGTCAACTGGTATGTGGAGCAGTCCGGTACCATTAAAACGCTGAAATTATTGGTGCTTGACGAAACCGGACAGGCATTCGATCTGAAAACTAAAAAATGGGAAGTCAAAACAAAGTATCGTGTCTGCGGCCTCGACCAGACAGGCATTTATTATAGTGTGTCGATGACACCGGAGGAGTTCGCGGCTTTTGATATTGTCGATCCTAAGTTGCAAGAAGAAGATTACCCTAACCTTGCCGGAAGAACCCTTAATTTCATTCCTTTTACCTTTGTTAATATTACGAATATCAATCCCGATGTTGAGAAGCCGCCCCTGCTTCCGCTGTCGAATATTTCACTTGCCATTTATAGGGGCGATGCCGATTACAGACAGGCGTTATTTATGCAGGGGCAGGATACTTTATTCTTGGCCGGTATTGATTTGGAAAAAGAAAACGTCAATGTCGGCCCCGGCGCATGTATTCACACTCCGAATTCCGATGCAAAGGCAGAATATATCGGCGTTTCCGGACAGGGTTTGCCGGAAATGCGCCAGTCTCAGGACAAGCTTCATGAATTGGCACAGAACATGGGCGTCGCACTGATTGACCAGTCCACCGCGGAGTCAGGAGAAGCCCTTAAAACTCGAATGGCCGTGAAAACCGCGCCCATGAAAAACGTAGCGCTTACCGGGGCCGCCGCGATAGCTCAGCAGTTGAAATTTGCCGCGACTTGGGCCGGGTCAAATCCCGAGGAAGTCGAAATCACGCCGAACCTTGATTTCCACGCCTCCGCGATAACCGCGCAGGATGTTCTTTCTCTGTGGAACGCGAAGCTTCAGGGAATGCCGCTTTCAGAGCGTTCATACCACGAATGGCTCAGAAAGAATGATTTCACGGACAAGGATTATGACGAAGAAAAAGAAGAAATGGAAACGGAAGACAGCCTGAATTATGCCAATACCCAGACAGACCAAAACCAAGACGCAAGTTAAGGTACATGACCTTATTATTCAGCATTCGGCATACCTGCAAAGGCTTGCCGCTTCCCATGCCGATGAAATAACGAAGATTATAGACTCTTCAAGCCCTGAACTTGTAAGCTACCTGAAAAAGCGCCTGATGCGTTTCGGCGTTGCCGCCGCCGATAAAGCCACCGCCGACAAATTCGCTGAAATTGAAAAGCGCGTCGCGAAGATAAGGGGCGCGGCCATCAATGAAGCCGAAGCCGCCCTTGTCATGGAGTCCCTGAAGCTTGGAGACCATGAAAGCTCTTTTGCCGAAGGCACAGTCAGGACGCTTGCGGAGACAGTGGCCGTGAAAACGCTTTCAGACAAGGCCATTAAGAACATTTCCGATTTCGGCACCTTTTCAGGTAAAACAATCCAGCAGTGGTTCAGCGGTTTTTCTGACGCGGACACCAACCGCGTAATGAATGCCGTCCGCACGGGCGTTGTTTCCGGACAGACCACGGATCAGATAGTCAGGGCCCTTACGGGGACGCCGGAAACGAATTACACGGACGGCGTTTTGAACATTTCCCGGAACGATGCAAAGGCCATTGCCCGCACTGCCACGAACGGCGTTGCTAATTCTGTACGCAAAGAGTTTTATGAAGCGAATTCAGATGTCATAGAATACCTTGTTTTCACTGCCACGCTTGACGGCCGGACAAGCCTGATATGCGC
>MHBF01000195.1:51731-56742 GCA_001803225.1 Lentisphaerae bacterium GWF2_44_16
AGTGCCCGATGAACTCGACCAGGTCAGATACCCGCCGTTGCATCCGAATTGCCGTTCTACTGTTGTCCCCGATGTCGGCGCCGGGCTTCTGGGAGAGCGTCCGGCGGCTGCCGCCGACTTCACAAAGCTTGCTGAGGAAAGATATAACGAAAAACAGATCGAAAAAGGCAATGATAAGCGATGGAAAGACCTTTCACCCGTTACGCGCAACCGCTATCAGTACCGCGAACAGGAGGAATACGAAAAGATACACGGCAAAGGCTCCGCTTACACGCGCGTTTCAGCGGATACCACATACAAGGAATGGTTTTCTCGGCAGGATGAAAAGTTCCAGAAGGATATCCTCGGGCCGACCCGTTTCGGACTTTACAAAAACGGCGAAATGCCTCTTGATAAATTCGTCGATTACAATTCAAACAAGTCTTTCAACATCGAACAGCTCAGGCAGAAGGACGCGGAGGCTTTTGAGAAGGCCGGAATATCCATTGGAAAAACATCTTCGCCGAAGCCGGGGGCCAGCGCGGGCGGCTCGCTTCATCTTACCGTTGACGGCTCAAATAATTTCCCGTCAGGGGAGTCTTTCAAGGAAATAAAACCCGCCTATGATGCCGCGATGAAAAGCCCGGAAACCTTCATCGAGACTATAAGAGGCGCGAAAGAGGAATTCGGCGCGGCTTATGATAAGGACGGAAATTTGTATTCCGTGGGAAAAGGCCATGCTTCGGCTGTAGATATTCCCATCCTTCCGGAAAGCAAGCTGGTGATACATAACCATCCTGACAATATGCCGCCGTCCCCAACTGACATAACGTCATTTATAGAGCATAAATGCAAAGAGATGCGTATAATCACGGACAAGGGCGAATATTCCTTGACATCAGGCGGAAAATCAGGTATAATTAATATTGACGAATTTGTCAGGCGTTGGAAACTTAATGAACCGGCAGAAAATATATCAGCTGAGAATTACAGTAACTTATTGAAGGAAATTTTACATGGCTCAGGAATTAAAACCAGTTATCGTAAGATTTGACGGCTGGAAACTTTTCAGCAAAAATTGTAATCGCTGTAAAAACCTTACAGACCCGGTACGCCACTTTTGCGAAGTATTAGGGACATGTCCCGAAGATGTTTGGAATGACAAAACCACCTGCGATAAACGCATAGCCCAGCCCCCCCACCGCAAGTATGTTGAATTGACAGAAGAATAAAAAATTATCCGATTGACAATTCCCTCTTGTTGTAAAAACACGAGGGAATTTTTATGTCCGGGAAAAGGGTTGTCACATTTTTAGGTTTCTTCACTGGCGATAAATGGTATCACGATAAACTTACCGAAA
This sequence comes from Lentisphaerae bacterium GWF2_44_16, assembly GCA_001803225.1. Taxonomy (GTDB): domain Bacteria; phylum Verrucomicrobiota; class Lentisphaeria; order Victivallales; family GWF2-45-14; genus GWF2-44-16. The sequence continues at coordinate 53,072 of MHBF01000195.1, forward strand.
GCTTCTTCCCGGGTGAAGTATGGACGCTTACAGATCCATGGTATTTCTACCCGAAACTCAAGCCGACGCGAATTTACCAGATACATGAAGATTATGACGGCACGAACCCCGCCGCGCCTTACCGCACATGGCCGGATTGGAAAGGGCGTTATAATTCCTATGGTTGCGAGATTGTAACGCGCCGGGAATTCCCCGGCCTGAATAATCAGCGCGTCCTGGATATGAAAAAGCTTGTTTACCTTTTCAGCATTCCTTTTTTCGGCTCTTCATTTGCTTACATGTTCGCAGACGCAATGCTTGAAAAAGTTACCGAAATCCACATGTACGGCATACGCCTGGCCACAAACGGCGAATACCAGAACCAGCTTCCATCGATGATTCTCAATCTCGAAGCCGCGAAAGTCCAGGGAATCAAGATTGTCTGTCCGTTTGAAAACGAATGGTTCAGGGAACGCGATAAATTCGACTGGGCTTTGCTGAAAGAAGTAAAAGTCTTGTATGGAGACGAAAACGGAAACTATCAGAATTTAGACTTGAAAATCAATCCCGATATAGCCGACCAAAGCATGATTAAAATCTCCTATAAAGACCTGCAAAAATAGCCTCATTCTTTCGCAAGCGCAGCTGAGCGAAAACTATAAAGGGGGCTTCGCCCCGGTTGACAAGGAATCCTTTGTTTAAAGCGTGATGCTTTAACAATATAAAAGAGGCTTTGCCTCACATCAAAGGAGAAAATCAGCATGAAGCTGAAAGCCGTTTACAAGACACTGGAAGAAATTCCGCAGGATTTACGAGAGAATTACACTGAACGTGATGGTCAGTATGTTCTTTCCGGAGTCGAAGGGATAAAGACGCAGGCCGACGTGGATCAGCTTAAAAAGTCCCTGGACGCGGAACGCGATGAGCACAAGAAAACCAAGCAGGCCCTGAAAAAGTTCGGAGATGTCGATCCGGAAACTTTACAGGACAATCTTGATGAATTGGAAGAGCTCAGAAGTTCCGGCAAGAAGAAACTCGACGATACCGCAATCAATGAGATTGTCGAACGCCGGGTTAAAAAGGAATTGCGCAAGACAGAGACGGAACGCGACGAACTGAAACTCAAATTTGAGGACAGTTCAAAGCAGCTCGGAGAGCTTCAGAGCGAAAAGCGCAATAACAGCATTGAATCAGCGCTTCGTAAAGCCGCCGAAAAAATCGGCGTCAGAAAAGAGGCTATGGATGATGTCTTGGCACGGAAAAGTATCTTTGATGTAAGCGAAGACGGCAAAATAGTTACCAGGGACGGTTGCGGAGTAACGCCCGGACTTGACCCGGAAAACTGGATTGCCGTACATGTGAAGACCGCCCCTCATTGGGTCCCGCCTTCACGCGGCGCGGACGCAAACCCCGGAAGTGGAAATGCCCCGGGAAATACCGCGCAGACTTTCGGAGAATTAGTAAGTGAAGTTTTTACAAAAAGTTAAAATTTAGGAGTTAAAAATGGGTACCACATTTCAGGAAATCGCGGTGCAGATGGCACCGAAGCAGAAAGTCATGATTGACACATTGACCGAAGAGGCCCCTATTCTCAAGAATATGCCTGTCGAACCGTCAAGCCATGGCCTTTGGAACGTCTATGAAGAACTCGACAGTGTAACCGGCGCAGATGTCGTCGATCTTGACTCTCCGCTTCCTAACATTTCATCGGATAGCATCCTTCAACAGAAGGACCTGTCTGTGCTCGGCGGTAAAATTAAAGTTGGTGAAGATAAGGCAAAAAAATTCGGCGGCAAGGAAGCTTATTTCGCAAAGAAAATGCCTGCCATACTTCACCGAACAGGTATGGATATGGAAGCAAGCGTTCTCTACAACGGTATTCGCGCTTATGCTTATGCAAACAGAAAAGTACAGTTCGGCGGCGGTACCGGTTCTACAAACTATTCCATTCTCGCTGTCCACTGGGTATCCGGTGAAGTAACCGGGCTTTATGACGCCAATGGCTTCGGAAATGGAAAAGCCTTCGACCTTGCTGCGATGTATGGCGGTAATCTTTTTGAAGATCCTGCTGATAATAATATTTTAAAATACGGAATGCGCATAAAAACGTATTTCGGGTTACAGTTGGTCAACGCTAAATATGTTGCGGCGATTGTAAACTGCGATATCGACAATGACAGCTTGGCTTCAGACGGCACAAGGACATTTCCGACTGCCAAAATGATTGACAAGATGCTCCTCGACGTCCGCGCTGGTTCAAATACCAAGATCTATTGCCATCCGGCTGCAAAGATTCACCTCGGCACAGCTTACAAACTTGAAAAACTCAAGACCGTTCCCGGGGACAAGAATTTTGATACCGGGATCGAATTGTGGAATGGTATCCCGATCGAAACCAGTTATAATTTTCTGTTCGGTACCGAAGCGATGGTGTCGAGCTAAGAATTGATGGCGGCAATTTTCTTGCCGCCTCTTTAACAATAAATAATATTTGGAGGAATTTACAATGTCTCTTACAGGAACAATTTCGGGTTCGGAAATAAAAGCTTATGGCGATTATCTGTGGAAAGCGGAAGCGCTTCCCAATAACACAAACAAAACGTCCGAGGCCTTTCTGCTCGGTAAAGCGCAGAACGCCATCGACCTTGTGGTCGAAGCTAATACCAATATTTCAATCGCGGACTCTAAACAGTTGAAGCTTGAAATATTGGCAGGTGAAACCGAAGACGGCGATTTCGAAAGCGTGGCCACTATCTATGACCGGACGGCCAGCGGTACGCCGATCACTTTCACGGCAGGGGATGAAATCGCGCGATATACCATCCCGTCAAACGTCGGCCCCTATATCAAAATAAAGGCCACAACTACAGCGGATGAGTCCAGCGAGAAGATAACCGTCTATCCCGCGTTCAAAGCCAGATAACCCGATGACATGCCGGGAAGTTTCCTTTCCTTTCCGGCATGTCTTTTTACATTTACGGAGTAGAAAAATGAAGACTTTAAAAACATGTATGAAATGCGGCCTGAACTTTTACAGCGAAGGCGAATTCAAGACGCACGTGAAGGCTTGCAAGGGCCGTGTTCCTGTCGATCTGAACGCCACAAGAAAGCTTACCGAAGCGCAGGCCGCCGCCGGGGGCATTATGCTTTTTGACGAAGCGCCGGACACAAATAAAATAGCTGAAGCGCAGGCCGCCGTGGAGACAGAGAGAATAAATAAAATCCGTGCGGAAGCCGCCGCGCTCGGGGTTAAAAACCTGACAGCTCCGGAAGCCGAACTTGTGGCCGCTGTAAATGCCGCCATCGAAAAGGCAAAAGAAAAAGCTGAAAACAAGAAAAATTCTAAAAAGGGAGAATAATCAATGCCTAATCTCAGTTCACAATTGAATATCACTATCGGAAGCACCCTTTACACGGCATCGGAAAGCGCTTCTTACGGAACCAACGACAAGACGGGCCCCGTTATTGTCCCGGTTGCCAAGGCGGGCACTTTGTCCACACGGACATCTGACACCGAGGGTACAATCACAGGCAGTACCGGGCACGGCATAACGACTGGCCAGAAGCTTGATATCCAGTGGAGCGATGGACGCCGTTATAATGTTACGGTCGGCACCGTTGACGGAAATTCCATTCCCATTTCCCTGGGCGCCGGCGATAATCTTCCTGATGCCGATACCGCGCTTGTTTTC
>MHBF01000195.1:56798-56926 GCA_001803225.1 Lentisphaerae bacterium GWF2_44_16
CGCGAATTCCACCAAAGAAGGCGTTTTCACAATTCAGGATGCCGGGGGCGTGGAAGCCGCCTATGACCTTGACGGCTCGAATTGCGTCAGCTGGCTTGCCGCTTCCGGCATTGCCAACCCGATTGACG
>MHBF01000196.1 GCA_001803225.1 Lentisphaerae bacterium GWF2_44_16
ATCATGCCTGACCGCATCATAGGTGTGCAGACCGTCAATATGAAGAATATCGATGGAAGCGTCCTCAAATTTATTCAGCGCTTCGTCAAAAGTGCTTTGGAGCAGAGTCGCAAAATCTCTGTAATAAAGGTCCGTATGGGATTTGAGGTCCATCATTACAAACGGGTTGTAAAAAGAGGAATGCTGATCGCCTTTCCATGTATCTATCGCATAGGTCTTTGTTTTAAGTTCCAATTCCCTTGCGGCCTGACAGAAGGCGCAGAAAGATTCGCCGGTAAAAGCTCCAAGTTCAACTATTTTTTCCGGTCTGACGGCATCCACAAGCGTCATGGCAAAGGGAATATGCCCTACCCATGCGGAGGCGTAAGTAAGACGTATGGGAATTGAAAGGCATATTGGATAATCAAGAGGGTTCATTTTTTTCCTTAGTGAGCTTACTGTTTTATGAACATTCCGCGGCAGAGTTCTTCCATTTCATTTTTTTTACCGAGAGCCGAGGCTATTTCAGCGGCGAACTCAAAGGAAACACCGGCGCCTTTGGCTGTGATTATATTGCCGTCCCGTTCAATCCTGTCGCCCGTATAAGTCGCGCCTTCCAGTTTGTCTTCAAATCCCGGATAGGCGGTAACTTTTTTCCCCTTTATCAGTCCCGCCCTGCCGAGAGCTATCGGGGCGGCGCAGATGGCGGCAATGAATTTTCCGGCATTGGAAGCGTCCTTCAGGAGCCCCATCAGGTCATTGCTGTTTCTGAGATTGACTGAACCGGGCATTCCGCCGGGCAACATGAGCAAATCGGTTTCAATGATTTTGACGGAAGAAAGCAGGCAATCCGCCGAAACGGTTATTCCGTGGGAACCTCTTACCTTATCTGAAACAAGCCCGGCCAGAATGACTTCAAAACCCAATCTTCTCAGAATGTCCGCCGGGGCCAGCGCTTCGATTTCCTCAAACCCTTCCGCCAGGATTATCACGATTTTCTTTGCCATTTTCATGCCTCCTTTTTTTCATGTCTCAAAATAAACTGAATTCCGCTTCTTTTCCAGCGTTGTGTTGAAAACATTTATAAGACATTCCGGTTTCAGGTTTAAAATCTCCACTGACGGCGTTATTGTATCTTTTTCACGGAAACCGCCTTTTTAATATTAAGAATTCTGGAAATTGACAATGACTTTTAATTGCAGATTTGACGATCCTATACTGAACTATGCCAATGATTCGGTAACGGTCCTTTCGCATAAGCTTTCCGTTCAGGAAGCCCTTGATGAAATAAGGAATAACGGGATCAGCGGAGACCGCATAATCTATTTTTACGTCAAAAATGACACTGAGCAGTTATGCGGAGTCCTGCCGACGCGCAAACTGCTTACATCGGCCCCCGAACAGAAACTCTCGGATATAATGATAGAAAACGTGATAGCCATACCTTCCTCAGCATCGGTGATTGAGGCATGTGAACTCTTCACTCTTTATAAATTTCTGGCTTATCCGGTAGTGGATGAGAAACAGCGGGTGAAAGGCGTTGTGGATATCAGTCTCTTCACTGAGGAAATACTGAATATAGGGGAACGTGAGCGGATAGATGAAATTTTCGAGACAGTCGGTTTCCGCGTGTCACAACTCCGGCATAAATCGGTTTTTGAAATTTTCAGGATAAGATTTCCCTGGCTGACTGCCACAATCGCCAGCGGCATAATATGCGCTCTGCTCGCAAGTATATATGAAACAACCCTTTCGGAAAATATCCTGCTCGCGTTTTTTCTGACAATGGTGCTGGGACTCGGCGAAAGCATGGCAGTACAGACCCTGACCCTCACTATCTATTCGCTGAAACACGAGAAACTTTCTAAAGACTGGTTTATGCGCGAGTTAAAAAAGCAAAGCGGCCTTTCTTTTCTGATAGGTCTTTCGTGTGCGGCTGTTGTCGCAATCATAATATTTTTATGGAAAGGCTCCGCGATGCCGGCTGTTTCCATAGCCGTGAGCATTCTTCTCTCCCTTATAACATCATGTCTCATAGGGGTTATGATACCATCTCTTATGCACAGTCTGAAGCTTGATCCGAAAATCGCTTCCGGCCCTATTGCCCTGGCTGTTGCCGACGTATTCACCATCCTGATCTACTTCAACATGGCCCGCATATTGCTTTAAAACAGCATTTTCCAATAAAAAAATAGTTTTTTAATAAAATTTAGTAAATTAAACTTTACTTTAGTTGCCGCTTATGATATAATCTTAGAAAAAGGCACGAAACAGGTAGAAAATTATGACAATGAAAAGAAAAATATGCCTCAAGGACATTGCCAGGAAGGCCGGTGTCTCAATAACGACAGTATCAGCCGTGCATAACAATAATCCGGCAATAAATATTTCTGACGACACAAGGAATTACATAAAGAAAATTCTGACTGAAGTGGAATATACAAAAAAACGTTCCTGTTCACATTCAGGCGTAAAAACAAAACCTTTATCAATAAGAGTCCTGACACAGTTCCCGGCTAATTTGCGGATGCGCGCGGAAATTCTGGCGGGAATAGAAGAAAGGCTCTTATGCGAAAATGGAAAAATGCTTGTGAGCGAAAGTTTGCAGGCCGCGGATTTTCTGATGAATGACACGGTTAACTTTCTGAGAGACATTGACGGGGTTATTTTCATCAGCAGAACTGATACCGCGCTTATAAAAATACTCATGGATTACGGGATTCCCTCCGTGGTAATAGGCACCGGTGATGTAAGAGACGATATCAACATGATTTATCCTCAATATTTTGAATATATTCCCAAGGCTTTATCCTATCTGACGGGACTCGGCCATAAAAATATCAGTTTTATTACGGGCCCGCTTCCTCATTACTGCCACGAAAAATCAATTGTTCTTTTTAAGGAACACGCTTATAAAAACGGAATTAAAAATCCGGAAAAGAACATATTTATTTTAGACGCTGAAAATGATATATACCGCATTGTCTCAAAAATACTCAAATCACCCAACCTCCCTACAGCGTTGATAGGTCAAATAGCCCCTTATAAAGGGCTCGTGGAATCGCACGGTTTCAAGGTCCCGCACGACATAAGCCTCCTGAGTTTTGACATCGGCGGAGAAAAAGAAAATAAAATGAGTTTTTTCGGCGCTGATAATAAAAAACTCGGACATGAAGGTGTGGAACTCATAGCTCATTTACGTTTAAAACCTGAAACTCAGCCGAAGCACATTTCGCTTCCGGTTACTTTATGCGATAATGGTTCGTGCGGGAAAATTTAAATAACCATTAAAGGAATTAAGATGCATATAAACAAATTATTCGCGGTAATAGCACTTGAAGTTTTAACTCTAACAGATTCCACAGCGGAGGACAAAATGAGCTTGAAAAGTATTGAGGAAATCAAACAATTCACTCAGAAGGCTGAAAAAGAATATAAGGAAAAGACGGGGAAAAATAAATACTGGGGCGATGATAAAATTCCGGAATTCATGATGGCAAAAGGCAAAATATTATATGAGGATAATTTCAAAAGTCTTGAGAACTGGCATCATGAGGGATGCGGCAATCTTACAGAACCTGAAACGGGTATAATGCAAATTAACTGCCTCGGCTCCAAACAAGGAAAAGAAGGGTGCATGGCCTTCTGCAGAAAGGATTTTCCCGACAATATCTGTATCGAATACGACATGAAAGCGCTTTCAAAGCGCGGCCTTCTGATTACCTTCATCGCGGCGAAAGGACGCGGAGGTGAAGATATTATCACAGGTCTTCCGCCGAGACAGGGGATTTTTGCCGATTACATTTATAATGAAAATATGCGGAGCTATCACCTCAGCGTCAGCCGTTACAATGACAAGGGCGAACACACAAACACAAGCAACTGGCGCAGGAATCCCGGTATTTTCATGATGGCCCAGCAGGAGGATTTATGCAGGGAAATCAACAAATGGTATCATGTGGCAATAGTTAAAAAAGGCAAGCTTCTGCAATTGAAAGTAAATGACAAAGGGGCAGGCGGTTTCATAGACAGGGATGAAATCCCGGAACCAATCCCAACTGACGGCAAAATCGGTTTCAGGGCCATTGGCGCCGATGTCGTGATCCAGATAAAAAATTTCAAAGTCAGGGCCATTGAATAAAATTTAAGCATAAAAACGGGAGCGTTTCTCATGAAAAAAATAATTCTGATAATTACATCATTATTGCTTGTTACATTTATTATGGCTGAAAACAGGGAAAATATAGCGCCCATTAAATCAATTAACTTGAAAAATGCTTCATTCGAAGACGCCGCGACCCCTAAAGAATGGACTGTTCAGCCGGATTTGAAAGTGGAAAAGAACCGGGGAATGGAAAACGGTACGTGCCTGCTCATGCCGGAATCAAATACAGGAAGATATTATGCTTTTCAACAGGTGAAATTGGAAGACAAGGGTTTTTATGTTCTTTCGGTCTTCGCCAAAACTGATAAAAAAGCTCTGGCGCAAATAGGAATTTTCAAAACTAAATCGCTTTCCGATGTCTCTGATTTCAAAACTCTCAGCGGCAATTGGGAAAAAATATCCCTCAGATTCTATAAAAATGACGATAAGCCCGTTTATTATAATTTTTTCCTCTCGGGATACATTCCCCTCGGAAATGTTTCATGGGACAATGTACGGCTGGATTTTTACGGGGAAAATCTGAAGCCCGATGAAGAATCTTACAGAATTGAAAAGCTCTGGAGTGTTTTTAAAAGCATGGCCCCGCTTGAAAAGCTCCCGGAATCATTCTGCCGTAAACAGGTAACTTATAAGCAGTTCTGCTCTGGGCCTTCGCCGACTGTTCCGGGAAAATTTTATATAGAGCGTCCCACGCATAACTGCATAGGCTTTGAATGGTATATCAGCGGCGACTACAACCGGAACGGAAAGGTAAAAGTCGAATATCGCAAATCCGGCGATGAAAGATGGTTTGAAGCCATGCCTATGCACAGAAACATGTTTGAAGTTTCAGGAAAGGCCGCTCTTTCATGGTATTGGGTTTCTCCAAATATGTACGCAGGGAGCATATTTCATCTGAATCCCGGGACTGAATATGAAATTAAACTTAAGCTGAGCGACCCTGACGGCGGAAACACAGAGAAAATCTTCAAAACTTCAACAAAAATTTGCCCTGAAAAAATTGCAAACAGCAAAGAACTCCATGTTTACCCGCCCGATTACAAGGGAGAAAAAACAGAGCCTTCTTTTGTTTCCATATCCGCAGCATATAAGGCCGCAGTTCCGGGAAACACTATTCTCATTCATCCCGGCGTTTATAAAGCGGACAATACCTTTTCCCTGCAAAAAAGATACTCTGATCCTTCTGAAAGATATTATCTCCCCCCTTTAAAAAGCGAAGGTGATGAAAAATTTATTGGAAAGAGCGTTTTCCGTTTTGATAAAAAAGCCACTCTCGAACAGCCGATTATAATTAAAGGCACAGACAATGAGAAAGTCATAATTGATGGAAACGGAGCTGGGATTATTTTTGACGTTTCGGATTCTGAATACAATTATTTCAGAAATCTCAGCATCAGAAACGCGGAAAGGATTTTCTATTGCAACAATGGGAAAGGGCTTACTATACAGGACTGTATATTGACGGATTGCAGGTATGGCATTGATGGCGGACCGGCAAAATTAGGGGATTATTATCAGTCCGCGAATTCTCCTCTCAGATGTTATGATTTTACAATCTCGGACAATATCATCACCGGCAACTGGCCTGAAGGAAAATGGCGACAGGGATGGGCTTCTTTTACAGCAAAATATGGCTATGGAAATTTAAGGAAATGTATTGGGATTATGATAGGCGGACAGGGACATGACGTTTGCAGAAATACTGTAAAACGCTTCTGGGATGGAATTAATACATACTGGATAGTAAGGCCGCAGGGCGTACCCGAAATGCATAGTTCTTCCATTGATATCTACAATAATTTAATATCAGAATGTCCCGATGACTGCATCGAAATGGATTTCAGTGTCTGCAATATCAGGGTATATAATAATTTCGTAGCCAATTCCCATATGGGCATCAGTCTGCAACCTCTCCAGGGAGGGCCGGGTTATGTGTTCAGGAACGTGATTTTCAATACGGTAATGTTCCCTCTGAAGATAGCGCAGTGGCCGTCCGGCGCGCATGTTTACAACAACACCTTCGTTACAGCCAGAGGGATGCGTTTTGTTCCTCAATGGCAAAATACTGTTATGATGAACAACCTTGTTTTAGGAAGCGATACCGTTGAAACAGGACCGCTGTGGACGGGTTCGCCCACTCCCCTGACTTCGTTTCTCGATTATAACGCCTACAGGAACAACGGCTGCAAAAAGATATTCTGGGTTTTTCCGAAACCTGATAATGAAATGATGGGGGAAGCTTATTTCTTTTATGATTCCCTTTCGGAATTTTCAGAAAACACGGGCCTCGAAAAGCACGGCATCTGTGGTATAGATTTTAAGGACTTGGTGAATGTCATTCCCGGGACAAGCGAACATCAGGATTTTGAAAATCTGGATTTCAGGCTCTCAGCCGGGTCAAAAGCCATCGACAAAGGAATATGTATTCCGAATCTTTCCGGGAACTTTTCAGGAAAAGCGCCTGACATCGGAGCTTATGAATACGGAAGCGAAAAAATAAAATACGGAGCTTCAAAATGAAAAATCGTAAACGTAAAAAAAGCTTTTTCTTTACTCTCGTCGAGCTCCTGATTGTTATTTCTATAATAGCGATACTTGCGGCGCTTTTGCTTCCGGCATTGAAAAAAGCCAAGGAAAAAACACATCAGATAAACTGCATGAATAATCTGAAGCAGATTGGCTCGGGTTTTGTAATGTATTACGGCGATTACAACGACTATACGCCTCCGTACATGTTTTATTACGGCGGAGTAGTTTCAAAATCGACGATATGGACATCACTCCTTAAACCCTGCCTCAATATTCCCTACAGCAATTCCTATGACGACGCGCGGAAAAGATGCGGGATTTTTGTCTGTCATTCGGTGACGCCATGGGAAATTAAAGGATGGAACCCTGACCTGGGACAGAGGGATTATAACGTCGGCTCTTACGCCTATCATAACAGAATAGATGAAATGAAAATAAATCTCATCCCGGAAATCAGCAGAAAAATTCTTCTGACAGATTCCAGTTCGTGGCGTTTTACATATTGCTCAAATAATACTGATTATGACCTGTATTACGGGAGCGGAGTAGATAATCTTGCCGCTTCGAAACATAGCGGAGGCCTCAATGCCCTTTTTGCCGACGGACATTCCGAGTGGCTCAGAAAAGTTACACCCGAATTAGTTTACGGAAATCTGTAAACCCTCAGATTTACGCGGGCTGTGTAACCTGAATACTTACGGATTTGACGATATCTTTCACTTTTGTCCTGTATTCGAGCATGTGCGGTGATTTCAGATGCGCGTGCAAATGTTCAATGCTTTCCCAGGCTTCGATTATTGTTGCCGTATTTGTCTTCAGCACCTGTACAGGAATCCCTGTCTCGACATCAAGTGTCGGGGAATACGCGATACAACCGTCCTCCGCCAGTACGTTCGGCACATTGGCGTTGAAAATTTTCAGAAATTCATCCATGCGGTTTTCGTTCACTTCAATCGATGCTATAACGTTTATCATCTTTTCAGCTCCATTTACTTATCAGACGCAAATTAGCTTTTAAACCTGAATTTGCAAGCTTTCGCCTTTTCTGAAAGTTTTAAGAAAATCCACTTATGCTTCTGGAAAATCATTTGTTTCGGTATAAAATACTTCATACATTTAAAATTTGACTGATAACACAAGGTTATAAAATGAAATTATTTTGTCATTTTTCTCTTATTTCCGCCATACTTATACTTACTTACGGATGCGCTACCGATGACGCCCTGAAACGAAGCAACCGTCAGTTTCAGCAGCAGCTGGATGCCAAAACTATGGAAACTGCAAGATATACAGATGAACAGGTGAACAGGATTTCCACAAGCGTAAACTCGATGAACGAAACTTATTCCCGGCTGGAAGGGCGCATAAATGAACTTCAACGCCAGACAGGCGCAGTTGTTCAGCAGAATCAGCGGCTCGAACAGGAAATCGCAAACCTGAAAAAAACGCTTGCCGCCGAACAGCAGGCCCGCCAGACTTCAATTGACAAAATGGCCGAGCAAGTCGCAAAGGAAACCGCTTCCGCCATCAACAACTCCAGAAAGGCACAGGCCGAAGCTGCCGCCGCCGCCGCTCCGAAAGGAGGGCCCGTAGGCAAAGGAAGTTTCTATGAATACACAGTTCAGGCAGGCGCCACTTTAACTACAATAGCAAAGGCATATAGCGTACAGGTTTCAGAAATTAAAGAAGCCAACAGTTTAAAAAATGACAATATCCGCGTAGGCCAAAAATTGTATATACCCAAAAAATAAGCCATTTCCGCCGTACTCTTATTGAATATTCTTTCGGAACTGCTTATTTTATAAAGTTGTTAACCTTAGGTTTAGATGGTTTTTATAATGAAAAATGCTAAATACAAATTCAAAAACGCTGTTCATTTCCAGAACAAACTTCTGGTATGTCCGAAATGCCTGGAAGCCGTCAACTATATAGATATCGAAAATTTCCGCTACTGCCCTTACTGTGATTATTCGTTTGAGCACTGTCATGAGCTTGAAGATTTCCTTCTTCAGCCTGTAGTCGAACATTGGATGAGGCAATATTCATACTGTCTCAGGGACGAGAGTCATTATAACAGGCCGGCCCTCTTCTGAATATCGTTTCCTTTCATTCGGCGGAAATCACCTTTGCAAATGGGCAGATCTGATAAGCTGTTATAATAGAGGAGTTTTAAGATGATAAAAAAAATAAGCTGTATAGTAGTGGTACTTACTGCGTCAACCTTGATTTTGCCCGCGTTTGCCGGACTTTCCCCGTTCAGTCAGGCCATGATTGCGGTACGTGCCGCCAAAGCTGTGAAAAAGCATAAGGAAAAAGCCGAAGATGAGGCGGCGGAAAAACAGAAGCTTGAAAAACTACGTGAACGTTATCCGAAAGATGTTCAGGAATATGAAGCCGCTCTCAAAAATGATCCCAACGCGGCAAAAAGAAAGCTTGCTTCGATGGTTACCCAGTATCAGAAGGACACCGGCGAAGACCTTGATAAAACTTATGCCGTAAAAAAACAGGAAGGCCTGGTTAGAAAAATGAGGGAAAAACTCAGCGGCGAAAGCGAAAACAGTTCTGATGGAAGTACCAATTCCGAAACTTCAGGCGAAAAGCGCGGAGGCATTCTCAGCCGCCTCAGAGGGGATTAAGCAAAGGCAATTGGAATTCCCTTGGAGTATTTGATTAGGATACATGAACTTAACTGTTTTATAATAAAAGATTTGAATATTCATAAAAATATAATATATTGAGGCCGTGGCCCAATGATATTAGTATTTTTAAGATGAGATACTTTAAATTTTTCAGCGTTCTTTCGTTACTTCCTCGGCCCCTGCCAGATTTTTTTTATTTTTTTTTATTTTTTATTTGACTATTGAGAATGGAGGTCTAATTTATAGGCTCTGTGTGTCTCTGCACCTGTACCAGGCGTAAAGCCCGTGATAGGCAGAAAGAAGCACAAGATGTTAGATTGTAGTAACTTATGGAAATTATAATATAGAGGTACTTTATGAAAGTAAGAGCTTCTGTCAAGCGCAGGTGCGAGCATTGCCAGATTATTAAAAGGAAAGGTATTGTAAGAATTCAGTGTTCCCGCAATGCCCGTCACAAACAGAAACAAGGTTAATTTTTATAAAAGAGGGAAATTATGCCGCGAATAATTGGAGTTGATCTTCCTGGAAAGAAGAGAATTGAATAC
>MHBF01000197.1:0-760 GCA_001803225.1 Lentisphaerae bacterium GWF2_44_16
CAAAAAGGCAGTCGCCACAACAGACAAGGAATGGTCCTGCGAAATGTTCATACCGTTTAGTGCCCTGGACGGAGAAATCGTTCCAATCCCTGGTGATTACTGGTATGGAAACATGGTAAGCAATCGCAGTGACAGCGAGGCGGCATCATTTTCTCCCACGCTTGGCAACAACAGAAACATCAACACCTATGCAAAGTTATATTTTGCAGGCAATTGCGAATAACGATCAAGGAATTATATATATGATACGAGAAAACGCATACGCTTTTCGTCAGGAACTTGATACTGTGCACCGGAAGGGACGGCGCAATCCCGCCCTTCTGCCTGGCCCGACTGAAACGGAAATAACGGATGAATGGAACATTGTAATTGCTGAAAACGCCTCAGCATTTATCCGGGCGGCGGCGGAAGATCTCGCCGATTATTTTAAAACAAGCATGGATGTCCTGATCGGGATATCGACCGGCGTAGCAGATAAAAATATCATCATCGAAACATCCAGCATCGGAAATGGCGTGAAAAGGAGTTTTAACATAAATTGTAATACAACACAAATCCACATTTGCGGCTTTGACGAATGCGGCGCGGCGATGGGCGCGTATTACATTGAGGATGTCATGAACCTGCGTGAGGCTCCTTTTTTTGAACGCTGTGAAGCAATCAAAAAAGAACCGCTTTTCTCCCCGCGGATTATTCATTCCGGTTACAACCTGGACACTTTCACGCCCAATTATCTCCGGAGCATTGCGCATTACGGTTT
>MHBF01000197.1:807-13113 GCA_001803225.1 Lentisphaerae bacterium GWF2_44_16
GCGAAATGAATGAACAGCTCCCGGTACCCCATGTCGGCTGGAACAGAGTCATTCTCAGGAATAAACCGCCTTTCTGGCCGGATTTCCGGGAAGAGCAGCATTTTTATTTTACGCATTCGTATTATATAAGCTGCATGTCACCGGAGAATGTCGCCGGCGTTTCATTTTACGGACATGAATTCGCCTCCGCCCTGTGGAAAGAAAATATTTTTGGGACGCAGTTCCATCCTGAAAAGAGCCATCGGGAAGGTTTTGAACTTCTCAAGCGCTTTGCTGAAGAGGTCCCGTAATGCTGAGACCAAGAATATTTCCGACACTTCTTCTTTCCGGACAGGGCCTCGTCAAAGGCGTGAAGTTCAAGGACTATAAATATATCGGCGACCCGCTTAATGCCGTTAAGATATTCAACGACAAAAAAGTCGATGAGCTTATCTTCCTTGACATATCCGCGACAAGAGAAGGAAAAAAAATTTCTCCCGACTTCGTAAGTAAAATAGCTGATGAGTGTTTTATGCCTTTCAGCGTCGGAGGCGGCATAGAAAGCGCCGGGGAGGCCCGCGAGATATTAAGCGCCGGGGCCGAAAAAGTAAGCATAAATACTGCCGCCGTGAAAAATCCCGCCCTGATAGGGGAAATAGCCGATACATTTGGCCGCCAGAGCGTTGTAGTTTCAATAGATGTCAAGACAAACTGGCTGGGGCGCCAGAAGGTAGTCATAGCCTCCGGCAAAAAAATGACAGACCTTAATCCCATCGAGTGGGCCCTCGAAGTTGAAAAGATGGGGGCCGGCGAGATACTCCTGAATTCCGTTGACCGCGACGGGACAATGTCAGGATACGACCTCAAGCTCATCAGAAGCGTCGTCGACGCGGTGCATATTCCCGTTATTGCCTGCGGCGGGGCCGGATGTCTGAAGGACTTGAGCGACGGCATCCACGCAGGAGGCGCCCAGGCGGTTTCCGCAGGAAGTTTTTTCGTCTTTCACGGAAGGCGCCGCGGAGTGCTGATAAATTTCCCTTCCGAAAAAGAATGCCTTGAAATTCACAGAAAAATAAAATAAACTGGTTATATATGAGCAAAATGAAAATATGTTCGAAATGCGTAATGGACGAAAGCGTTCCGTCCATAAGCTTTGACGAAAATGGCGTATGCAACTATTGCAAACTTCATGACACCCTTACAAATGCATACCCGACCGGTGAGGACGGGGCCGGGAAACTGAAAACCATAGTGAAAAAAATCAAATCGGAGGCGGGGAAAAAAAACTACGACTGTGTAATTGGCGTAAGCGGCGGCACTGACAGCACGTATCTTCTCCATTGGGCAAAAGAAAACGGACTTCGTCCGCTAGCGGTACACCTGGACAATGGATGGGATTCAGAGATAGCCGTCGGCAATATCAAGAAAAGCGTTGCCGCCCTTGGCATTGATCTGCAAACTTATGTCATCGACTGGGAAGAAATAAAGGATATTTTAAGGTCTTTTCTGAAGGCATCGTTCCCCTGGGCCGACCTGCCCACTGACATAGCGATAATATCCTCTTTGTACAAAATAGCGGCAGAGGAAAATATCAGGTATGTCATCGCCGGAAACAATTTCAGGATTGAAGGCAAGCAGCCCATTGACTGGACTTACGGCGACGGCAGACTGGTAAAGGCTGTTCACAAAATCTTTGGAAACGGGAAAATGAATTCCTACCCGAACCTGACTATTATGAAATTCTTTTACTACACACTCATAAGGAAAATTAAAATCATCAGGCCTTTTTACTATATGAACTTCGACAAGAAAAGCGCTCAGAAAATGCTTGAAGAACGCTATGCCTGGGTCAACTATGGCGGACATCATCACGAATCTATCTTCACACGCTTCATAATAGGGTGCTGGCTCCCCAGAAAATTCAATATTGACAAAAGAAAAGTAACATGGTCAGCCCTTGTCCGTGAAGGACAGATGTCAAGAAACGAAGCCCTTGAAGGACTTAAGGAACTCCCCTACGATGCCGCCAGAATGAAGGAAGATATTGACTATGTGGCAAAAAAACTCGACCTCACACATGAGGAACTCGAAAAAATCTTTGCCCTTCCCAACAAAACATTCAGGGATTATCCCTCATATTTCCCATTATTTGTAAAAATGAAGAAGCTTATGATCTTTGTTTTCAGATTTATGCTGCCGTGGAAACCTCCGTTCTTTTACCAGCTTGACTCAAAATAAATACGAGGCATTGACATGTGCGGAATTTGCGGAATCATAAATAACAATACAGCCAATGTGGACGAAAAACAGGTCCTCGAAATGATGCGTTTGATGAAGCACAGAGGACCTGACGACCAGGGTGTTTTCGCGGAAAACAATCTGGGCTTGGGCCATGTGCGCCTGAGCATTCTTGATCTTTCCAGCGCCGGACGTCAGCCGATGGCCTCGGAAGACGGGCGCTGGATACTGGTCTTCAACGGGGAAATATACAACTATATAGAAATAAGAGAAAAGCTCCTCGGCAAATTCCAGTTCAAAACGGGAACCGATTCCGAAGTTCTTCTCAATTCATATATCAGCTGGGG
Organism: Lentisphaerae bacterium GWF2_44_16; assembly: GCA_001803225.1. Classification (GTDB taxonomy): domain Bacteria; phylum Verrucomicrobiota; class Lentisphaeria; order Victivallales; family GWF2-45-14; genus GWF2-44-16. Next base: position 3,372 of record MHBF01000197.1, read on the forward strand.
AGAGAACTGCCTTGATTATTTCAACGGAATGTTTGCTTTCGCAATATATGACAGGCGGGAGAAAAAACTTTTCGCGGCCAGGGACCGCTTTGGGATAAAACCGTTTTACTACTACTCTGACGCTGACGCTTTTATTTTTGCCTCCGACATCCCCTCCCTGATCTCAGCCGTTCCCGGGCGCCCGGAAGCGGATGAGCAGACTGTTTATGATTACCTGGCCTTTGATCGCGTATGCCATACTGAACATACTTTTTTCAAGGGCGTTAAAAAACTTCAGCACGGACATTGCCTCTCCCTTAAAAATGGAATGCTTAAGATCCGGCGCTGGTACAGTCTTCCGGACTCGCTCAGAGAACCCTTCAAAAATCCAGCTGAATTGAGAGAGTCCCTCGAAAAAGCGGTGGAGCTGAGATTGAGAAGCGATGTTCCCGTCGGGGCCTGCCTCAGCGGAGGACTTGATTCTTCCGCAATCGTATCCATCATGCTTGATAAATTTCAGCGGCATGACCTGAATACTTTTTCCGCCGTTTACGAAAAAGGCATGCGCGGCGATGAAACGCCTTTTATAATGGAATATAAAGACTCCGTGAAAAATATGTTTTTCTCGAAACCGTCGGCGAAAGGGCTTTACGCGGATATGGACGGCTTTCTCTCGGCCCATTCCGAACCGCTTACCGGAACATCGGCCTATGCCGAATATAAAGTCATGGAATCCGCTAAAAATCATGTTACCGTAATACTGAACGGACAAGGCGCCGACGAGGAAATGGCCGGATACCACTATTTTTTCGGAATGCTCTACAAGGAACTCTTCACCGGTTTTAAATGGAGCAGAATGATAAGGGAAATGCTTGCTTACCGGAAACGGCACAAAGCGTTTCTGGGTTTCGCGTCTTTCATATATTTCATGATGCCCGGATTTTTGAAAAATTTCGCGGCCACGCGCGGCAAAGGATATCTCAAAAAAGATTTTACCGCTTCTTTCAGCGGTTCCGCGGCCATTGTAAATGAACTTTATGGAGCGCCTGATCTGCATCAATGCCTGCTGAAACACTTCGAGCACAAGCTTGAGCATCATCTCATCTGGGGCGACCGCAGTTCCATGCGCTTCTCGCTTGAACTGAGATTTCCCTTCCTTGATTACCGCTTTGTGGAACAGGTCTTTTCGCTCGGTAGTTCCGCGCTCCTGAATAACGGCGAAACAAAATATATTTTCAGGGAAGCGATGAACGGCGTAATCCCCGAAGTACTCAGAAAGAGACAGGATAAAATCGGCTTCACGACCCCGGAAGACGAATGGTTCAGGCAGCCTGAATTCAGGGAAATGATAGAAGACATTCTGAGTTCAGATCATTTCGCGGGTTTGGGATATGTCGATCCGTCAGCCGCCCGTGTTCTTTACAGAAAGCACCTTGCCGGCAATTGCGATATATCCAGGGAAATATGGAAATGGATAAACCTTGACAGATGGTCCGCAAAATATCTGAAAGGAAAACCCTGATGAGACTTAAAATAGCATTTGTCGCCGGATACTGCCCCATAAAGCTTCCTCAGAAGCTGAGCCCGCTTCACGGACTTGATGAAGTGCAATCCATCGATCTTTTCAGCAGAAAAAAATATGAAACCCCAGATATGCCGAAACTCAGATGGATTTATATTCCAGGCTTCTTCGGAATAAGCGTTCTCCAGGAACTGGCGCGCCTTCTGGCATTGCTTGCCGCGGCATGGAAATATGACCTGATAATAGCCTGCCATCAGACCTATCATGGCGTATGGGCATGGCTCGCCGGAAAGCTTTGGAGAAAACCGGTAATTCAAATGGTAATTACCGATATCGACTGGGTAAACGAAAAATTCTTCCCGTCCATCGCGATGCTTTCCGCCGACGCCTGCGGAGTACGCGGGCCTCTCGCCGCGGGAAAACTCAGAAAGCTCGGCTTCAAAAGACAGATTGAAACTCTTCACAATACTATCGGCACAATGCCGCGCCTTCCCAACGGCGGCAAAACCGCCGATATCGGAAAACTCTTTGATTTGCTCGCCGTCGCAAGCTACGGCAAAGAAAAGAATTTTCCCTGGATGTTCGAGATAATCTCCGAAACGGCAAAAAAAATGCCGTCTCTGCTCCTGGCCGTAGCGGGAGACGGGCAGGAACATTTGAAAAAACTTGTAAAACAGAAAAGACTTGAAGCGAATGTAAAACTCCTTGGTCCGGTTTACGGTTCTGAACTCGCGCTGCTTTACTGCCGGAGCAAAGCTCTCCTGCTGAGTTCGGAAACAGAAGGGCTGCCTATGGTCGTCCTGGAAGCGTTTTCATTCGGCATTCCCGCCTTTGTTTCCGATGCGGGCGAATTGCCATGGATTGTCAGGGACGGCATTGACGGCAAAGTTGTCGCTCATGGCGCCACCGCACAAATGTCAGGATGCATCCTTGACGCGTTTCAAGACCCGACTATATTAGAAAATATGGGGAGGAGCGCGATGGAGCGTTTTGTCGAACTGTCCGCCGATTTTTCTCCCCGGAGCATAGGCGACTGCTGGGAACGCCTTATCAGAGCGGCTTTGAAAAATAAAGGCATCACATTTGAAAAATAAAAGAAAATTAAGTATATGGAAAAAAATTGTATTTTTCCTTATTCCTCTTTTTGTTTTTTTGCTGTTGCTGGAGCTTTCCGCCAGGTATTTGTGCCATAAACGCTTCGCCAAATATCACACTTCAATATCCGTACAGGGAAATTCCCGCTGGGATAGAGATTCTCTGACTGTATGGAAAAACAGGGAAGGATATCTGGAAAACGACAATTCTTCTCAGTATAATGAATACGGCATGCGCGTAAAGTCGGGAGAACTCAAAATGCCCGTCAAAAAAAAGAATGACTTCTGGGTTTTTTTCTTTGGCGGCTCGGCAATTGCCGGCATGGGCTCCAATCAGGATGGGCAATGGCTGAAAATAACCGGGGTGTCTGCGCACAGCATAGAAAATTCCATTGACGGCCAGCTTGAAAAGATTCTTCAAAAAGCCATGCCCGATAAAAACGTCAGGGTTTTTAATGCCGCCATATCAGCCGCCAATATAACTCAAAGCCGCCTGAATTATGAGAAATTAAGGCACTTGAAGCCCGACTGGGTCGTTTCAATGGATTGCGCTAATGATATCCATTCCTTAAAGGAGGGAGAAGATCCGTATAAGAAGCTTTTTGACACATGGGACAATCACCCTATTTATAAACTGCCTTATAAACAGTGCCGCAGGCTCATGAGCAATTCAGCACTGGCTTTTCTTGTCGGCGAATATGTTTTTTTCAAAAGCGGCATAATAAGAAACGCAAAAAATACAAAACAGGACAGGGAAATTTTTGAGTACTGGCTGAAGCAGAATGCCGGACGGAAAGCCCTTCCCGCCGATATTGAACCTGATACACAAAGGGCCGTAGCATCATTCATGAGAGAACTTGAAAAGTTCAATTTTGCCTTGAAATACGATGAACAAAAGTATCTGCTTCTTATACAGCCGCATCTTTCTCTGAGAGACCCTGAAAAACTGAAAGATATTGAGCTTGCGGTTTATCATTATAAACTTTCAACGAGCCCATGCATTGATCCTTTTATGCGCGCCATTCATGAGAAAGTTCTTAAAAATTACGCGGACAATAAAAATATAGTATCTATGGACGCCGTTCATTACTGGGATTCATGGGTATTCGTGGATTACTGTCATTTTTCAGAGCAGGCCAACCGTAAGATAGCTTCTGAAATAGCGGCGTTTATTCTCGGCGGCGGAACTGTAAATATTTTCAAGAACGTTCAATAAGAAAAATACTGACTGGAAGGATGTTTCAGTGAATAAAAGGCTCTCAGTTTTTTTCTTTATATTTTCATGTTTGTATTGCTTTGTCCTGATTGACAGGTCTTTTTACAATCTCAGCGGAGATAACCTGAACATCGGGACAATTGTCTATCATCTGCTATATTCAGATAACTTCTCCGGCGAATTCGTAAGGATATACAAAGGCTCTTACTATTTGCCGCTTTTTGTAAATCTTGTAACTCTCATACAGAAACACACAGATAACTATATCCTCACACTTCAGATAGTCTTATTCTTACAGCTCTTTCTTTCTCTTCTTACGACTTCCTACATGATCAAAACCTTGTTTGACGGCATCGGCGGACTGAAAAATGCTCTGCTTACGCTTCTTATTTCGATGTCATTTGTAATGCTGCCATGCGGCGAAATGATTGGCTTCGGCACTCTCTATTCGGCTGTCGCGCGTTATTTTTACAGTATTTTCACTCCCCTGCTCATAGTGTTTTATTACAAATATGAGGAGATAAGCATATCAGGAAAAAAAATCCCCTCGATAGTCATAATAGGCGCCGTATCCGGCATTCTGATAAATCTGCATCCGCCTTCTGCGATAACCACGTATTCGGTATTTTTATTTCACTGGTTTTTTTACAGGTCAGGATTTTTCAGCAACTTCAAGATCAGTTTTTATCCATCCATGATCAAATGCACCTCTTCCGTGCTGCTCTTTTTAGTATTGAGCTCAATTTATTCGATACCCTTTGTGGAATACAGCCGTCAGATGGAAAAGGCACCAGCGGCAGCCCTTGTCAAAATGCAAAAAAATATTTCAGGTACTGATAAAAACAGGACGGAAAAAACGGAGCATATTCCTGACGGGGAAAAAAATGAAACCATACAGTCAATCATTAACAGGGACACTTCATCAGCTGACGCTGACAAAATAAAAAATCTCGCTGATTTCAGCCTCTATGTTTATTTCAACCTTAAAACATTTCTGTTTTTCCTGAGACAGATATCTTTTCTTGCTTTTATAATTCCTTTTATTTATTTTGTTTTTCTCTTCAGAAAAAAGGACATCTCCGCCTTGCCGCAGTCTCAACTGCTTATTTTCCTGAGGTCTTTGTTTATTACGGGTTTTATTATCTGCGCTCTGGGCAACATTATCGCGATGAACATAAAATTCGGTCCTTACTTCGAAGCATTTCAAAGGGCAGACAGGTTCTTATTCCTGATATTTGAACTTCTGGTCATATATCTCATATTTTATGGCAAGAGCCTTGTCAACAGCAAAGTATTGTACTATTTCAGTGCTTGCGGACTTTTATTTTTCTGGATTTGCCTCTCTAAAACAAAAGGTCTTTTCCAGTACAATATTATTTCAAAAGTATTTCCCAAAATAAAAATTGATACTGAAATTCAAACTCTCGCAGTCAACCTGCTGATTATCATCGCGGTCGTAATATCCATCTTCATTTATCATTCAAATATATTCAAAAAAAATATTTCACGTAAAATATTATTATTTACACTGCTCCCTGTATTATATTTGTGGCCGCTCCTGAGCGGTGGAATACTTACAAGCGTCAATCATTTGCTATATAGCTTTAACGGCCTAGGGGCATGGTCCGTCATAGGAAAAATCAGTTCATCAAAAGCTCATGAAAAAGAAGAAGCCTTCCGGAAAACCTGCGACTGGATCAGGGCCAATACGCCTGTAAATTCCAAAATGCTGTTTTTCGACAGGAAAAAATCTCAGAATTTCAAGCTCTGCTGCAGACGGGATGGCATCTGTTCTCCAGACGAAGTGGGCATCCTGCCATATATTGCTTCCAACATAAAAAAAATATACGACAGTGACAGTAAAAACATAAGTTCCGAAATTTTAAAACTGGTCAGCAAATATAAATTGCAATACGTTCTGCTTTGCAAGGAAGATAGCGATGATATAAATTTCCCCGATAATATGAAATTGCTATACGACAGTAAATATTATTCCTTTTACTGTAGGACAACGAGTTCCAAGCAAAAACAATGACCCGCAGCTCGCTATAAACTGGCCTGTCGAAAACCCCATACTGTCAGGGAAAGACGGAAAAAATCCGCTTTTCAAAGACATGGAAACTTATTTTTGATTATCTGTGAGGGTTCAGGTGTCTGTTGTAATCCATGTCAAACCACATGGCAAAGAACAGAAACTGCAAGCTCATAACAATAGTGAAGCCCGTGGCAAAAAGGGATATTGGAGTTATCATTCCTTTAACTGTCAATGAATATATCAGTTTTCCTACCAGAGGAATTGATATCAAACCCAGCATAAAGCCTGTAAGATAAAAGAATATCAGGGGATGAAAGTCCCGGATGATATATTTCCAGGCCATACGCTTCAGAAACAGCTTCGTCATAAGTAAAAAAAGCACCGGTATTGTTCTGTGGATAACCATTTTACTTCTTTCACCGACCCCGTAAAGAGGATTAATAGGCACATCCATTACCCTCATATCATATATGTTTAAAGTTACCAGAAAATCATTAGGCATGCCGTATCTGGGAAAAATATCTTTCAGAGGAAGAAGTTTTAAAGCTTTTTTATTTATTGCGGTATAACCGCTTTGGGAATCTGTAACATGCCAGTAACCGCTGGCGACTTTTGTCATAAGCGTAAGGGAGGTATTTCCGAAGTATCTGACTTTGGGTATTTTCTGCCATGCTTCACCTGTTATCAGCCTGTTGCCCTTGGAGTAGTCGGCCCTGTCTTCCGCGACCGGGTCAAGCAGTTCGGTCAGGTCATTCGGGTCCATCTGGGCATCCCCCGCCATAACCGCGCTTATATCAATGCCGTTATCGCGGCACCAGATATATCCTGTCGATATCGCCGCACCTACTCCTTTGTTTTTTTCGTGGCATATAAGAACTATCCTGTCCTTTTGTTTTTCCAGGTATTTCTTCACTATTTCGACAGTTTTGTCAGTGCTCACGTCGTCAATTATTATTATTTTGTCCACAAATTCAGGCATGGTATCGATCACTATGCCTATTTGGGTTTCTTCATTATAACACGGTACGACAACAGCAATTTTTTTGTTTTTATACATAGTCTTTTTATGTTAAAAGTAATTTAATTGTATAAGAAATTGTTATCCTTTTTTTGCCGCAATGAAATAAGCGGGTCGCGGAGCGACATTATAAATGAGACTTCGCCTCCGGGAAAAACAAAGTTTTTTCACGAAGCGCAGGCATTCTGCCTGATAATTTATTATCAATATAATCTAGCTTGAATTCCTGCAATTTCCATAGAGCCAATTTCAAAACTATTAGCTTTTTCATGAAAAGGCCGCTGGAAAGTGGTGCAGGCAAATGGAAAAATGGGGCAATTCTTTTTCCAGACACATGACGCAGATTATTATCAACTGCTCTTAACTCCTGAAAATCTGATGCTTAAATTTCACTTGCCCGCGACCGATAAAAACTGCGGGATATCATTTAAATTTCGGTTCGCGCACGCTGGAGCGCTACCTGAAATTGTTCCGTGAAAAAGAGCTTGCGCAGAAATTAATGCAGGATGTGACCGTGATGATAATTAAAGAGCTGAATATTGAAGTTGACACGGCATAAAATTACAGATTCGCGAGAAAAATATCTTCTCAAAATCGACCGCTAATTTGTTTTTCAGCACCAGAGGACTTTTGGCGGTGCCGTCCGTTTATTTTTTCTGATTCTTTATTGCTGTTTGTTTGCTATTACATGACATAATGATAAGATAAATAGTTCATGTTTGAAGGTGTTTTTTTCTTCAAAACGGGCAGACGGTTACATATTATGGAAGAAACTCAGTCAAAAAACAAATACAGGGCATTGTTCCTGAAGCCATGGGAAAAAGGCAACAAGAACATAGTCAGGGACTTTGTCTACGGCTGCTGGTGCAACGGCAAGAGGATAGGCGGAATGCAGATGCCGCCCATTAACGAAATATATTGTGCAACTCATGCACGCAGTGAAGTTGTAGACGCCGTTTTTATAGACGCCCAGACATCCTGGGACAGATTTGAGGAAATAGAAAGTTCAGGATATGCTTCAATCGACTGCCTGATACTTATGTGCTCCACGCAGTCGTTCCGCAGCGACCTCAGAATACTTGAAAAAGCAAAGAGCCTCAAGCCCGCAATAAAGACCGTTCTTTTTGGGTCGCACCCTACCTTCATGCCGGAATATGCGCTAGCCGGAGCTGTTGATTTCTTGGTACGCAAAGAACCGGAAGAGACTATCCGTGTGCTTCTCGATGCTCTTGCCCGCAATGAAGACACATCCAGAATAAACGGTACCGGATACCGGGACAAAGACGGCAAAGTAGTACTCAATGCCAACCGCGAATTCTGCGACATGGACGTCCTGCCGATTCCCGACCGCACGCTGCTTCCGGAAAATGCCGACTACTTCAATCCGGTGGTGCATCGCCTGCCTTATACGACAATCCAGACATCGCGCGGCTGCCCCGGCCGCTGCATTTTCTGTACTTCGCCGGAATTCTACGGAAAGAAATACCGTGCACGCTCCGCTGAAAACGTCCTTAAGGAATTAAGGGAAATAAAAAAGCTCGGTTATCGCGAAGTCTTTTTCAGGGACGAGACATTCACGGCTCTAAAAAAGAGAAATGCCGAGATATGTCAGGCAATGATCAATGAAAAACTGAATCTTTCCTGGATAGCCAATGGACGAGTGGATATGATCGACAAGGAAATGATGGCCCTCATGAAAAAAGCCGGCTGCCACATGCTCAAGTTCGGAGTGGAAACCTCCAGCGACGAACTGCTCAAGACTTACCGCAAAGGCACGACCTCCGAGCAGGCAAGGGCGTGCTTCAAGGCGGCAAGGGAGCTTGGAATAGAAACTCACGCGCATCTTGTCTTCGGCGGCCCCGGCGAAAGCTGGAACACGATAAACACCACGATAAAATTCGTCAAGGAAATAAAGCCTTCGACTGCGAGCTTCGGGATCTTGACGCCCTATCCTGGAACAGAGCTTTTCGCAATGGTAGCCTCCATGAATCCATCAATTCAGGATGGAAGCGACTCAAATATGGACAACCTCCACACAGAAGGTTTTTATTCGAAGGAAGTAAGCGGAATGACCGGCGACGAACTGTCGCTGGCCGTAAAGCGCGCATACCGCAAGTTCTATCTGCGCCCCAGTTATGTTCTGGGTAAACTCTTGAGGATACGCTCTTTCGAGCAGCTCGTCATCCTCGTCATTTCCGGACTCAATATATTAAGCTTTTCAATATCGGGTAAAAAATGAAAAAAGGTATAATCAGTGTAATCGTCCCGGCCCTGAACGAGAGTGCCTCGCTGGAACAGTTGTATATGCGGGTCAGGAAGGTACTTGAACAGGAAGGCAGAGCTTTTGAATTTATTTTTATAGACGACGGCAGTACCGACGACACATTCAACGTACTCAAGTCGCTCAACGAAAAATTTCCCGATATTACCATTCTCGGACACGGAAAAAATCATGGAAAATCAATCGCATTGATGCAGGGGTTTGCCGTGGCTGAAGGTGAATTCGCGATTTTGATGGATGCCGACTTGCAGGATATTCCGGAAGAGCTTCCGAAATTCCTGAATAAACTTGACGAAGGCTATGACCTTGTGAACGGCTGGAGAAACCAGCGCAAAGACACCTTCATGAAACGCAGCGTTTCCAAGCTCTTCAACTATTTCACCAGAAAAGCCTTTAATTGCGCTCTCCACGACATAAACTGCGGCTATAAAATAATGCGTTATGACGTTTACAAGCGCCTCAGGCTCTCCGGAGACATGCACCGTCTTATTCCCGTGATAGCCATGCAGCTCGGATTCAAAATAGTCGAAACGCCGATAGTACACGCCGACCGCCAGTGGGGCAAGTCACGTTACAGTCTTCTGCGTTACAGGGGAC
>MHBF01000198.1:0-148 GCA_001803225.1 Lentisphaerae bacterium GWF2_44_16
GAAAGGAAAAGCGTAATGAATCTCAAGAAAACTGAAAATATAATAGTTCTCGGAATTTTTCTCGGCATTATCGGCGCTCTTTCTGCCGGTATTATGGCTTACTTTGCGGAGCTTACCAGAAAGCCCATTGCCGAAATGCAGATGTCCA
>MHBF01000198.1:166-336 GCA_001803225.1 Lentisphaerae bacterium GWF2_44_16
AAGAACTCCTTCCTGATTTTGACAATCAGCCTTCACAGGATACCATCACGGTAAAATCGAATGACGAACAAAAGTACCCGGTAAAGTTCTATGTGGCTAAAAAAGGCGCTAAAGTCGTAGGTTTGGCAGGGGAAGCATATACAATGAAAGGCTACGGAGGCGAACTTGTC
>MHBF01000198.1:412-774 GCA_001803225.1 Lentisphaerae bacterium GWF2_44_16
AGTTCTATGTGGCTAAAAAAGGCGCTAAAGTCGTAGGTTTGGCAGGGGAAGCATATACAATGAAAGGCTACGGAGGCGAACTTGTCGCCATGGCCGGGCTTGCTCTGGACGGCAGGATACGTACGGTAATTATTACAAAGCAGAATGAAACTCCGGGACTGGGTACGGTCGTTACCTCAAGGAAGTATGTAACTACGATTTTCAACATCCTCGGCATTGGCAAAAAAATCGATACGTCCAAGCTCCCTCCGAATCCCATACTTGACCAGTTTGACGGACACGCCGCGGACAAAAGTGATTCCTGGGCTCAGCCGTGGAAAGTCAGAAAAGACGGCGGGAATGTGAATTTCGTTACAGGCGCG
>MHBF01000198.1:851-54518 GCA_001803225.1 Lentisphaerae bacterium GWF2_44_16
GAATAAATTTGAAGGCGCTTCCACTGAAAAGCCTTCTGCAAATTCTTCAAGGAGCAACAAGCAATGACCTCACTTAGCTATGAATTTCTGAAAGGTTTCTGGAAAGAGAATCCGGTGCTTGTCCTGCTTCTGGGCATGTGTCCGACGCTGGCTGTGACTTCAAGCGCTGCCAATGGTCTAGGCATGGGACTGGCTACGGCTTTTGTGCTTGTCGGCAGTAATATAGTTGTTTCCGTCATAAGCGGAATAGTTCCCAAGAAAATAAGAATACCCTGTTATATCGTTGTTATCGCGACATTTGTTACGGTGGTACAGCTGCTTATGGAAGCTTATGCGCCGCCGTCTCTGAATAATGCCCTCGGCATTTTTATTCCTCTCATAGTCGTAAACTGCATTGTCTTGGGCAGGGCCGAAGCTTTTGCTTCAAAAAATGGGGTGTTAAGGTCTATGCTTGATGGCTTGGGGATGGGGTGCGGCTTTACTCTTGCGCTTGTGGCATTGGGGTGTGTCAGGGAATTTCTTACCGGCGGTTCGCTTTTTGATATTAAGATAATTACTCCATGGGAATTTGATTTCATGCTTCCTTCCAGCGCTCCCGGCGCTTTCGTAATATTGGGATGTTTTCTTGCCGCGATGAATTATCTGAACATGCGCAAGGCCGTAAAGAGCGGAAAAGTTTACAATCCTCCCGAAGGTTTCGACTGCCGCCATTGCAGTCTCTGTAATCTCGACAAGGACTGAGTTGATATCTATACCTTTACGATGAAGATTTCCTTGTCCTCGAATTTGATGGATTCTGATTTATACTGCTTGTTTTTATTGAAATCAAATATAAGCAGGAAGCCGTTCTGGAGTTTCTGAAAATCAAGATATTCGGACAATTGTTTCAAGCCGTCCTGATGGTATTCTTCGCCGCGCCAGATTTTCAGCTCAATTACTTCTTTCTGGTTGCTTCCGTAGGTAATGACAATGTCCATACGGCGCTCATTCCCGACAACAGGCTCCTTCCACATGAAGCCCTTTCCGTTAATGAGCGGCCTCATAAAAGACATGAAGACAAGGCGTCCTTCGCGTTCGAGGAATTTCGTATCATTGGAAGAATAATGCTCCCTCATGAAAAACTGAAATTTTTCAAGGATGAACTTCAAATCAAGCTTGCCGTTTTTCATATAGCCGTAATCGTGGAAAAGTGAATAATCCTTTAATTCGCTGGTTTCCTGTTTGGACTGCATGTAAGTGGCAATTCTTTGCTCGTATACACGATTCGAAATTACTATTTTGCCCTCTTTCGCGGACAAAATACCATAAGTAATTCCAAGACCGAAGACGGGGTTGTCGGCAGCCGCGCTGATTTCGTTGCCTTCAACTGAAACCGTGCGTACCAGATTAAAGAGATCGGGATTATTCTCGAGATTTTTTATCATGTCGTCAAAGTTGGTTGTGGTGTACATCGGTCGCGTCAGCCAGCGGAAAGACCAGTCGATGTCGTCAAGTGTCCAATGTTTAGGATTATATGACGGATTTTCAGCGGCTTCTTCCTCGTCGATGTTCTTGCAGAATTTGCTGACGAGAAAAGGATAACCGCTTGTATAGTAATGGATGCGTTTCGCCAAGGCGTCAAAATCCATTTGCACACCCTTGTCCTCGGAATATGAAGCAAGCATGGTCTTTATTTCCGCCTGGTTAAAGCTCATATCGACATTGAAGTCGGCGGCGATGTTCCAGGGAGAATTGAGTTTTGTTTCGCCACCTTTACGAATTTTCAGTTTCAAGGACTTTATGTCATACACTCCGGCAAGGACGACTGATTGAAATGTCGCGCCAGTGGAGGCTTCCCTGTCTATATATTTATCCCGGAGCATTCCGAGAAAACTCAGAAAAAGCTGATTGTTGCTGGACTTGTCAACTTCGTCAATCAGCATAACCACATCGCGACCTGCTTTTCTGACAAAGGCGTTTATAAAGGACGCAAGTTCCCTGAAGCTTTTTGTATGCCTGGCCCCGGTTTTTACGTAAGCGGATAAGTCAGGATACTGATCTTCTATTTTGGAGGAAATCAAATCAAGCAGTTCAGGAACAAAAACTTCTTCGGAGTTGAACATGTTGTCTCCAATTCCCTCGAAGCTTAAACGTATCAGGACATATTTCCCGGGCTGTTTCCACAGGGCTTCGGCCAGCATATTGAGCATGGTGGTTTTGCCGTACTGCCGCGGACGGTTTATGGCAAAGTATTTTCCCTTCTCAATGAGTTTCATTACATCAGAAAATTTATGTGAAATATCCGCCATGTAATGCTTTGCGGGATTACAGCTTCCCGTAACATTAAACTCTTTTGACATACTTCATTTCTCCGTGTGTTGTTTTGAATATACAATTTCACTGAGGCTTTTCAAGCAGGTATATCCGATGGGATTTTGGAGAATAGGATTATCTGTTGAGGGTCATTCTGCTGGTTTCAGTGAGTTTTTGGAGATCAGAGGGGGATATTTCCTGATAGCCGCAGGGTTCCATGCTGAAAGAAGCCCTTCCGCCGGAGAGTTTCGGCAATGATTTACTGAAGCCGAACATTTCCGCAAGCGGCACTTCACAGGAGAGACGTTTTACTCCGTACTGAGTTTGAATGGAGTGAATCACCGCTCTTCTCGCTTGAATGTACCCTGTTATTTCACCTATTACATCTTCCGGAGCGGTGATTTCGAGGCGCATCAGAGGTTCCAATAGTATTGTGCCTTTTGATATGGCTTTCTGGAGGCCGTCCAGAACGGCCCCGGCGACCGAGGCTTCCGTTGTCTTTTCCGGAGTTCCCCTTATGTCTTTTATTATACCTCTGATATAGATTAATGAGTATCCCCAGTTGCCGCCTGTACGCAAGCTGTCGTCAAGCGCGCTTTCGGCGGAGCTTATCCAGCCTGACGGTATTCTGGATTTACCTTTGATTTCAGATAAGACTTCGATGCCGGTTTCCAGCCTTGAAACAGGGTCGAGCTGGAAATCCACTTCAGCATAGTAGTGTGTTTCAGCAAGGGTTTTGTCAAAAATTCCCGTAATCATACATGCTTGTTTCAGTGTTTCTTTGAATGCTACCTGGGGCGCGCCGTAACGGGCTTCAATATTGAATTCACTGCGTATGCGGTTGGCGTTTATTTCCAGATGCAGTTCTCCCATGCCTGAAAGTATCTGCTGCCCGGTGTTTTCATGTTTGGAAAGACGCAGGGTCGGATCTTCCCTGCATAGAAGGTTCAGGCTTGCTTCCAGGCGGTCTTTGTCCTTGTTCGACTTGGGCTCGATCGCTATGGATATGACAGGTTCCGGAAAATATATTTTTTCAAGGAGCACCGGGTGGTTTACTGAACATAACGTGTCGCCTGTCCTTACGTTCTGGGGGCCGGTTATTCCTATGATATCGCCGGGAAGAGCTTCTTCTATCGGGTCTACGTTTTTAGAGTAAAGGCGGAGCATACGTTTTATTTTAATTTTTTCTTTAGTCCTGGCGTTTATCAGAGTGTCATTGACGGAAAGTTTTCCTGAATAGGTTCTGACATAAAGCAGGTCGGCGCTTCCTCCCGCGACTATTTTGAAAATAAGGCCGCAGAATGACAGGTCGGTGATTTTTACTTCGATTTTTTCGCCGTCTTTGGGATTGCTTGCCATATAGGCGCCTTTGTCGCCCGGTGCCGGGAGGTAGTCGGCGACAGCGTCCAACAATGGCTGAACACCTATGTTCTTTTTTGCCGAACCCGTGAAAACAGGACAGATTTTAGATGCCGCCAGTAAAAGCCTTGTTTCCGATCTTATAAGTTCATGAGGTATTTCTTTTTCCTCAATATAGAGTTCAGCTATTTTATCCGAGAATTCGGCTATGGAGGAAATCATCTCATCCCTGAAACGGGAGGCCTCCGCGAGCATATCGGAAGGAATATCTTTTTTAACGACATGCGAACCGTCCTCCCCTTCAAAATAAAGCGCGTTCATTTCTATAAGGTTAATAAGCCCGTTGAAACCGGACTCAATACCTATCGGTATTTGAAACGGGATTGCTTTTATGCCGATGAATTTTGTTTTTATCTCGTCCAGCACCCTGGTGAAAGAGGCGCCCAGCCTGTCCAGCTTGTTTATGAACGCTATTTTAGGCACATGGTAAATATCGGACTGATGCCATACTTTTTCGCTTTGCGCCTCGACCCCTTCGACGCCGCTGAAGATTACCACGGCCCCGTCGCTCACTCTTATCGAACGTTCCACTTCAGCAGTGAAATCTATATGTCCTGGAGTATCAATCAGATGGAAAAGGTATCTTGTGTTGTTGTGTTCCCATGGGAATGAGGCCGCGGCGGCAACGATTGTAATTCCACGGCTTCTTTCCTCATCAAGGTAGTCCATTACAGTATTGCCTTCATCGACGTTTCCGATGCGATGGGTCTTGCCGGAGTAATAGAGAAATCTTTCGGAGAGGGTAGTTTTGCCTGCGTCAATGTGGGCGATTATTCCTATATTCCTTATATTGCCCGTATTTAATTCCTGCGCTGAAAGATTCGAAGCCATACAAGAGGGACCTCATAAAACGGTTATCGCCAGAACATCCACCATGCCTTTTTCTTTTTGAGCGGAAAGTCGCTTTTAATGCTTGCGGAAGAGGCGGAACTTATTTTGGATTTCAATTGACTTTTTCCCATTTCGGCTGCCATTTTTGATTTTACACCTGCTATGGAGGAGGAGGGAATCTGTGGTTTCATTGATTTTGATGTGCTTGATGTCATGGGTTTGTTTTCCAGTTTAAAGTCATCCTGGAGTTCCGGTACCATTCCGATGTTGGAGCGGGAGAGTTTTACGGTGCGTGTTTCGGTGCCGCACTCGTGTACTTCACCTTCAGGGACAGCTTCGTCAATGGGATTTGTATCGGTATCAGTGAAGTTTTCCTGATCATCCTGCGGAGGGGCTTCCTGAGGATACTCCTCAAAATCCTGTGTCGGTTCTTCAGTCATGGGGGAGGGCGGACTCTGGATTTTCATTACCGGAGTGTGCGTCTTCTCCGGTTCAATGGCGGGTATCATAAACGTTGTGTCGCACTCACTGCATTCTCCTACCTGTCCGGCGTATTCAGGTGGAATATCGAAAACGGCTTTACACTTAGGGCAGGCAATCTGAATGATATCGGGCATAATGATCCTTAATTTTTATATCACAGATTTAGTAACGGTGAAACACAATTTCGTAATATAGTTCATGAGGGGGATGGCGCAAATGTCCAGATAAAATAAAATAAAAAAATCATTACTCCTTTTTCTCCGGGGCTTTTGATTGGTCATCCGATGAGCTTTCTTTTAGCCATTCATTGAAAAATTCCCTGACTATGGGGGCACAGCTTCTGCCGCCGCTGACGCCTTTTTCGACAAGCACCGCTATAGCATAGAGTTTGCCTTTGTGTTCGCCGAAGGCTATGAACCAGGTATTGTTGTATCTCGCGTCTTTGGGCCCCATTTCGGCAGTGCCTGTTTTGCCTGAAAGAGTTATAGCATCATTTCTGGCGGTTTTAGCGCTTCCCGTCTGAGAATTCACTACCATCCACATTCCTTTTCTGACGATGTTTATGTTTTCAGGGGACGCGCTGAGTTTTCTGACCATTTCTGGCTGCATAGTGAAAAGGACTTTTCCTGAAGGGTCTTTTGCTTCACTAAGGAGGTATGGTTTCCATATAGTTCCCCCGTTTGCAATTGCGGCTGTATAGAGGGCGACTTGGAGAGGGGTCAATAAAATGGAACCCTGGCCTATTGAGAGCAGGGACGTATCGAATTCAGTCCATTTTTCCTTGAATGCTTTCATTTTATAGCCTCTGCTGGGAAGGAGTCCGTGACTTTCGGGCAGGGGGAGGCCGGTGGGCTGGCCTATACCGGCGGATACCATTGTGCGGGCGATTGCCGATAAGCCGATTTTTCTTCCTATGCCTATAAAATAGCAGTTGCAGGACTGTTCTATGCCGCTTAACATGCTCATATTGCCGTGTCCGCCTCTTTCCCATGCCCAGCAGCGGATCTTGGTGTTACCGATGGATGCCGCACCGGAACAGTTAACTTCGTCATTGGGGCTGATGCCGTTTTCGAGGGCGGCCAACGCGATTATCGGTTTGATGATTGAACCGGGGGCATACGCGCCGAGGGTTGCCTTGTTAATCATGGGGCGGTCGGGGTTCTTCTGGAGTTCCCGCCAAAGCGCCAATGAAATGCGGGGGACAAACGAGTTGAGATTGAAGGATGGTGACGATGCCATGGCCAGTACCGCGCCGTTTGAAGCATCCAGCAGGACGAAAGCCGCTCTTTTTCCTTCAAGCAGTTTCTCCGCTATCTTCTGAGCTTTCATGTTTATGGTCAGGACGATATCAAAGCCCGCCGTTGCCGGAGTGAAATCTATTATTTCATGAATAAAGCCTATATGGTCCACTCTTACAAGGCTGCTCCCGGGGCTTCCTCGGATGCCCTCTTGCAGTTCGGGCACTTCCGGCACAATAGAATCATAACGTTTTTCAATGCCGCTTTTCCCTATAAGGTCAGGTATATAGTAGAAGTAGTCTTCACGGTCTTCGGCTTTCTGCGGATCGCTTTTACCTGTATAACCTATCAGGTGCGCGGCCAATGAATTTTCAGGATAGAATCTTTTCGGCGCCGCCACTATTTCCATTCCCTGAAGAGGTGGCGCCATTTCGGAAGCTGTCGCTATTTCCGCGGGGGAAAGGTCTTCGTAAACGTCTATCGGCAGTGACGGACGCAGATTTATATGCTTCAGTATGTCTGTTTGGGTAAGAGGGCATTCTCTGCCGAGGGCGGCGGCGACTTTTTTTGCCGCTTCCAGAATGTGCTTTACTGTTCTCGCCTGTTTTCCCGGCTGACGCATTTCCGCAGGATGGAAAACTATATTATATGAAGGCTTGCTGTCCGCGAGTATTTTCATGTCGGAGCTGAATATCCTTCCTCGTACTGCGGGAAGTCTTATTTTTCTTATGGACTGTTTTGATATTTTTTCTCTGTGCTGTTCTCCGCTCTGTATCTGCTCTGTCCATAGTTTAAAGACGACGAAAACATAAATGGATATGAACAGAAGTCCTGTCAGAAGTATCCTGAGCGAGAAAGACTGTATGGAAAAATTCATTGCTTAACCTTTTAACGGCTGGGTTTTATCTCTTGCGTTGCGGTAAAGCCTGAAACCCATGGTTTCGCCCAGTAAATCCATGCAGATTACTATAAGGGGAAGCGCCAGAGCGGAAATGATGATGCCGAAGACGATGCCGGAAAAGGCATGAAAAACAGAGTAGAAACTGAAGCGTGAAGCAGAGAGGGCGCTGAAAAAGAGAGGCGCGCAGTAAATTGCCGCAATCAGCGCGCCGGGGAGACAATGAAGCGCGATTGATTTGGATTCGGATCTTGATATCCAGAATGAACCGGCGCTGGCGGCCAGCGCCATAAGAAAAGGGGTATAAAGAAAATCCCTGGCATAAAGAACATCTATAACTGTTCCGGCCACCGCCCCGGTCAGGACACCAAGAGGCCAGTTTTCAACGGCTGAAAAATAAAACACAAACAATGCCGGAAGCGGCAGAAGCAAACCGACTGATCCGCAGAAAATTTCCGCCGTTATTGACAGTGCCATTGTAAGCATTATATATGATATAAGTGTCATTCCTGATTTTTCACCATTATTAAAACAAAGCGTATATCATCGAATTTTCCCGCAAGGTCAATTTTCGCCTCCACATAGAGGTTGTCGTGTATTTTGATGTCTTCCTCATTTTCTGAAAGCCTGCCGACGAAGAGGGACGGCGCGGTATAGCCGCTCAGTCCCGATGTATATACTCCTTCTCCCTGGGTATAATTCAGGTCTCGGGGAAGATATTTCACTATGGCCCAGAAACTACCGCCTTTTCTGCCTCCGTACTGTATTATCCCGGGCGCGTCGCTTTCCAGAAGCTTCACGCTCAATTTGTTTTCGCCACTTATAAGCGTCTCTATCACGGCGCAATGCTTGGTTACGGATTTAACGCGTCCTATTACGGCGAGATCGTTTCCGTCAGATTCTCCCGGATCTATCGGCGCGAGGACTACTGAACCTTCTTCTATTCCGTCCACGGAACCTTTTCTTACTGTGAAGCGTTCGTCCCAGTACACAGGGTCACGCAGAAGAACTTCCGCAAAAATACATTTGTAGCCGTTTCTGGGTTTTATACCTATGAGGCTTCTCAGTTCGTTGTTTTCAGCGGAAAGGCCTTTCAATGTTTCGGTTGTGGCGAAGAGCTCATTATTTTTTTTCTGAAGTTCTTCAAGGGCCAGGGCCAGAGATTTTTTGCTCCTTAGCATAAGTGTCTGGTTGGAAATTTTATCGGCAATGAATGATGGAAATGAAAAGTACGGATAGAAAAAATCGTTTATCACATGGGACGCCGCCTTTTTAAGTGTTTGCAGAGAAAGAAGCACTGCTATCAGGGCCACTGCTGATATGATTATTACTTTTTTCTGATAATGATTGTCTTCATTCATTGACATGACGCAAATCCGTTTTCTTACCGCTCGTATTGGGCTTCTATTTCATCGAGATATTTTTCAACTGGGCCCCAGTATGCGGTGTTTCTTTTTCTGCTGCTCAGCGTGTTCAGCATCCGTTCGTAAATCATTGCCGGAGGGACGCTGGATATTTCAATGCTCTTCAGATATTTTTCCAGTTTATTCTGTTTTATCAATGCCTTTTTGAAGTCCTCCTCCGCTTCTTTTTCCATTGTCTCAAAATCATCGACATCATTTGCCTTCAGACTTGAAAGAGCTGTTTCCATTTTATCCAGAGGCGGATGGAGCAGCGGCGGAAAAGATGTTTTCATCTGCGCGAAAAGCGTTTGAATTCCGGTAAGAAGTATATTGGGATTCTTAATGGATTTCATATTTTTCCCCAATTGGCTGAGAGAGCATGTTTTAGGCTTAGCTTCGGATGCATTTTCATCTTTGGCTTTTTCCATGTAATCCACATTCAGAGCACTGTTGAAAATATTTTCGGCGGAGCTTGCGTCGGCGGGAAGAAAATAGTTCAGGGCTGCTGTTCTTAGTTCTTTTGCAAACCACAATGAGATTTTTTTGTCCTCCGTCAATTCCCTGTTTTCCCTTCCTGGTGGAAGTCCGAAAGCTGCGTTCTCCTGTATTATAAATGTCCCTACTGTCATTTTGAACGCTTCTTCCGGGGCGCATTTCTTTTGGGCGGAGAAGTATATCATCTGCGATATGATGTTATCTTTTTTAGATGAGTAGCGGAAACAGGACTCCAAAAGTATTTCACATGCCTCGGTGTATACGTTGAAGGCCTCCCCGTCTTCCGGTTTGAGTGAATGATTCATTAGCTCGGAAAACATTGACTTGCCGGGGTTCGCGAGTACCATCGCGTGTATTCCTGAATAAATATATATTCCGGGTATTACGGATTTGTCGATTCTTCTCAAAATTTTCTTTACTACGGCCGTTGACATCCATTCAGGTATCGGCGCGTTGTCTGAAATGTCCGGTGTTATTCCGCATTTGCAGAGAAGCATGACGGACGCCATTGCGCTGAGAGTATCATAACGGCAGAGCGCTGAATATCTGGTGGGCGCATATATCAGGACAGTTCTGTTCTTCAAAAGAACTGTTTCCGGCTTTCCGGCTTTCCGGTCCTTTGAAAACAATATTTTACATGGGATAGACAGGGTCGCGGCTTTCTTTTCATTTTTAGCGTAGAGTTCGACTGTTTTTACCAGTTCCTTCATCAGCACCGCTATATCAAACTGTTCCTGTGGATCTGTGTTTTTCATGTCTATCCGGAAACCTCTTTCCGCGCTTTGAGCGGAAGCAGAGGCGTGCGGCGGCAGGCAGCATATTGCCATTGAAATAAACAGGTATAAAATTTTTCCTTGCGCTTTCAAAAAATCTCCATAATTCACTTAAGAGAATTTAACCCGTATTCCCTGTTATTCCAAGTCCTGAAACTCATGCCTGAAAATTCTCTTTCCTGAATTTTCTGCGGTAGGCCCCCGGAGGCATCCCGGTGTTCTTCATGAAAACCTTGAAAAAGTAGGACGCCTCGGAAAAACCGGCCTGGAGAGCGATTGAACTTGCCGTGAAATACGAATTTGCCAGGAGCGTTTTCGCGTAATTAAGCCTCTGTCCGGTGAGGAGTTCAGGAAAACCTTTTCCGAAATATTCCCTCAAAAGCTGGGTTGTGCGTGATTCGCTCAGAAAAAGATATGACGCCAGTTCCGAAAGAGAAATATTCTTTCTGAAATGGTTTTTCATGAAGTTTTCAATGTGTTCCTTTCTGCTTCCCGGTACTTCTTCCTTGGCGCTGTTTTTCTCTGTTATGTATCTTATCATGTTTGACAGCATGAGAGAAATACTTATGAGCCTGGATGCCTTTTCCTCTGACATTTCTGTCAATAAACGCTTCTGCTTTTCAAATTTCCGGAGTCCCTTGATGAATGTCCTGCTTATCAATGTCCCTGGCGGCATTTTCTTTTCTGAAACCCTGAATGGCCCGATATAGAGTGTCGCCCCGAGTTCTCCGTTGATGATGACGGGCGCCGCTATTTCAAGCACCGCGCAATGGCAGAATTTATAGAAGGGTTTCTTTTTTTCATTCAGCATTTCCCCTACAAGTTTGCAGTCGAAATAATTACAGAGCGGATTGGCACTCTCCCATAATTTCTTTTTCATTACGGAACAATATGGGTTTGTGTGTATCCCGCAGAGAAAGGAGAAAGATTTTCTCACCTCATCCATATGCGCGTGCATTACCACAGAGCATTTGAATTCCTCTTCAAACGCCTTTAACGCTTCTCTGAAATCTTTAAGTTCATTCATGCTTCCAGCTCTTTTTGTCAAAAAATACATTATAATTATCTTTTTTTCCATATTTTTACGGGAAAAAACTGATATAATTAGTGTTGTTATAATTGAATTGTATAGGAGATTGTTATCTGTTTTTCTTTTTTCTGCCGCAATGAAATGAGCGGGTCGCGGAGCGACATTATAAATGAGGCTTTGCCTCCGGAAAAAACAAAGTTTTTTCACGAAGTGCAGGTATTCTACCTGGTAATTGAAAGGGCTGATTGTGAAAATTGATGTACTGGTTGTGGGCGGCGGTCCGGCCGGAATAGGGGCGGCGGTAGCGGCGGCGAGAAATGGAGCGGAGGCTCTGCTCTTGGAGGGGACAAACTGCCTAGGCGGGCTTGGCACGAATTCCCTGGTACCGATGATAAGGACTGCCGGGGACAACGGAGGAATAGTAAGAGAATACTGGGAACTGCTTCAGTCTTGCGGTGGATGCGTGATTAATGAAACTCACGCGAATATTGTTCCGTCAATTGGAAAGCTTGCCGCGCTTGATATGGTTTTAAGTTCCGGCGCAAAAGTACATTTTCACACCCTTGCCGAAGGCGTGAAAATGAGAAATAATTTTATAGAAAGCGTCTATACCGCAAGCAAGGACGGGAGAACAGCCATAACTCCGCTCATTGTCGTGGATGCCAGCGGCGACGGCGACATAGCCGCATGGGCAGGCAATCCTTATGAAAAAGGAAGTGAGGACGGAAAAATCCAGGCGTTGAGTTTCAATTTCATAATTAACGGAGTTGAACTGGACAAGCGTCCTTTGCCGGAAGAATTCAAAGCGCTGGTACGGAAAGCCGTTCAGAATGGAGAACTTGAGCTTCCCGAATACTCTCTGAAAAAACTTTCCCTGCCGGGTAATTCCAAAATGCAGATTGACATGGCCTTCAATATTGACGCGTCCACGCAGGATGGTCTGACTCAGGCCGAAATCATATGCCAGAAAAGGCTTTTCATGTTCTGGAAATTCCTGAAAAAATACGTTTCAGGATTCGAAAAAGCTGTACTTACAGATATAGCTTCATATGCGGGAGTCAGGGAAACAAGGCGTATTATCGGTAAAAAAACACTCTGTGAAGAAGATGTTATGAAAGGTGTAAAGCATCCGGACGGTATTTGCAGATGTTCATGGTACATGGACCTGCACGACGGACAAAACAAAGACCCTCTGAAGGAATACAGGGCGGCACGCGCCCCGGCCCCCGGTGACTATTATGATATCCCTTATGGATGCCTTGTGCCTCTGAAAACAGAAAATCTGCTGCTCAGTGGAAGGTGCATATCAAGCACCCGTGCCGCGAATGGTTCTCTCAGGCTTCAGACATCATGTATGAATCTCGGACAGGCCGCCGGAACGGCCGCCGCCCTTTGCGCAAAGCGGAAAATAAGTCCGGCAACGCTGGACCCTGCGGAATTGCGTTCTATTCTCAAACAACAAAAAATGGAAATATAAGAGGAGCTGATATGCGGACAAAATACAAGACCGCCGTCATAGGCGGAACAATGACCGGACTTGGCGCGGCCCTTTGCAGGAAGGATGATTGCATCGTTATCGAAAGGGGCGCTGTTCCCGGCTTTGAATTCGCCCACGCTTTCAAAGCAGGTAAGAACTGGGATAAGACTCCCGTGGCTGAACGCGGTGCATCATTGAAAGCTGAGCTTGAAAAAAGGAATATCCTTGAAAACGGCAGAGTCTCAATAGCTGCCATTTCCCCCGTTATTTTCAATATGATAAAAAATGAAAAGCTCAATTTCCTTTTCTGGACGGAAATCCCTGAAATAACGAAAAAAGGAAAATACTGGGAAATAAAACTTTTCAACGCTTCAGGGATAAGTTCCATTCTCGCTGAAAATATACTGGACACCAGTAGCGGAGGGATATTCGGGCAATCCGCTTCATCTCTGAAAATGAAAAGAATAAACGCTGTTCTCAGTGGAAACGGAGAAATATTTGCGCCTGATGACGCCGAAATTATTGACTGCCGTTTTCCATTCGAAAAAATTTTCAGCGTCTCTCTGGACATGAATGCTGACTGGCCTTTTGCGAGAAAAAAAATGTTTGATACTTTTATTTCCGGACATCGGAGAATGAAGGAATGGCGAATCGCCGCGACTGCTTTCATATTTGATTACAGCTCTGAGAAAGGGCCTTTTGCGGCAGACGAAAAATGGACGTGCCTGCCGTCCACAGGATATGATAATGCGCTTGAGGCACTTGAAGGCGGATACACTTTTGAAAGGGAGAACTAAGATGATATTGTCTGAGCTTCATAATGGAAAAAATCTGAAAACCGAAATTGGTAAAACATCATTTGACTCTGAATTTGACATCATAGTCTGCGGTCTTGGCACGGCAGGGAGCATCGCGCTTATTGCCGCCGGACGCAGGGGAATTAAAACACTTGGAATTGAGAAATTAAACTGCATGGGTGGCAGCGCCACAGCCGGAGGCGTAAGCGGTTATTACTTTGGACTTGAGGGTGGTATTTTCGAGGAGATTGACAGGAAAGCAAAAGAACTTCAGGCTGATTACTTGACGGAAGGCCGCGCGTTTCATGCGGATGCCAAGAAGTATATCCTTGAAGATGAAGCGTTGAAAGCGGGAACTGAAATTTCTTACGGGACTTCTGTTATCGGCGTTTTCCTTGATGGGAAAAAAATCAGGGGACTGAGATGCGTTACTCCTCATGGAATGAAAAATATTTCCTGCAAAATACTTATAGACGCTACAGGGGACGGCGAAGTCTGCGCCATTGCCGGGGCTGAATTCAGATACGGCAGGGCTTCGGATGGCTGTTCCCAGCCTTATACCAATGTAAGATATATGGTAAAGGATGGCAAACTCGGATATTCCAACTTCGATGCCGGTTATATTGATCCCAGGAGCGGAAAATCTGTTTCAGACGGAATAACACATGCCGGATGCCTGCATTTGATGGAACGAGTGGAGGAAAACGAAAGGATTGTTTTTGCGGCGGCTTTGAACGGAGGCAGGGAAGGGCGTCTGATAGTCGGAGAGGAAACTCTTTGTTTTGAAGACGTAATTTCCGGACGGGTAACAGATACGCCTGTTTTTTACGAATATTCAAACCACGATACTCATTCGAGGGATTGGGCTTTTGAATCTGAAATCCTTCAGAAATGGCTTACGGTGGCAAACCTCTGGGGGCAGAACTTTACTGTTCCCGTACCCTTGGGGACAATGATAGCGCGCGGATACTCTGGACTTCTCTCTGCGGGCCGTTGCATTTCTGTTGACCATGACATGGCCCAGTCAGTGAGAATGCAGAGAACCATGCAGAAGTCGGGCGAAGCCATTGCCGCCGCCGCCGCTTTGTCCCTCAAAATGAACGTCGAAATCAAAGATGTCCCTTATCAATTATTGAGAGATGAATTACTGAAAAGCGGATGTCTCAATAGTTCATTCAATGGTGTCCTTGAACTTATAAATGATACGGAGATTCTCAAAGAAACGCTTGCGTCCGTGCATCCTGGAATCGCGATATGGACCGCTTATGTCAATAAAGGAAACTTCGATGATATGCTTTCGGAGTGGATACTTTCACGTGAAGAAAATCTTTCAAAGCATAGCGCTCTTGCTCTTGGCCTTCGCGGTAATCCTAAAGCGCTTCCTCTGCTGAAAAAAATTGTTATGGAACGCGATATGTTCATACCCGATACGAAGCGGAGTCTGAGAGGGCACAGAATGGCTTCGGCGATATATCTTCTGGGAGAGCTGGGGGATACTGAATTGATTGAAGAACTTGCGGTGATATTCAAATCCGCTCTGCCTTTCGATATCAGGAGCAATGCCATGACTGCGCTCTTGAAAATAGCTTCGCAAAAACCGGAGCAGAGGGAAAATATATCGTCTCTTCTTCTTTCCGTGCTTTCCGCGCCGGATTTTAAAATTGAACTCCTGATGAAGGTGGATATCACTGTCGAAAACATGACTGAATATTGCAGAATTCTAGTTGCTAAACATCTCGACGCATGGGGTATAAAACACGAGCTTGGCGGGATGATAAGGGAAGATAAGCTTTCACTCAGAGAAAAAAGTTTAAAATTTGTTGAAAAATGATTTTCATGCCTTTTGACAAGTAATTGGAATGTACTATATTGCCGATAGAGCAGGCGGCTATTGATTTAGCGCGGCCGGGTCTTTAAGACAGCAGGATTTTAAATTACAGCCCTGTGGGACGTTAATGTTTCCACAGGGCTTTTTTTGCGCCCGAAAAGGAGGAGCGATGGACATAAACGGGGAAAAAAGTTTTATAGCGCTGCTATCTGTTATTTCAAATGCGCTGCTTGTAGTGATGAAGCTGGCGGCTGGCCTTGTAACGGGTTCTGTCTCGATATTATCGGAAGCCATACATTCGGGAATGGACCTTGTCGCGTCGATGATAGCGCTTTTCGCGGTCAGGGCATCAGCCAAACCTGCTGATGAAGACCATCCGTTCGGACATGGCAAGTTTGAAAATATCTCCGGCGCCGTAGAAGCCCTCCTGATATTTCTGGCGGCAGGCTGGATAATATTTGAGGCGGTGAAAAAACTTCTGCATCCCCAGCCGCTTCATGAGACTTCTGTTGGTATTCTGGTTATGCTTATCTCATCAATTGTGAATATTTTTATTTCGATGCGCCTTTTCAAAATCGGCAGAGAGACAGATTCTGTCGCCCTTCTGGCGGATGCCTGGCATCTGAGGACGGATGTTTACACTTCTGTCGGTGTTATGCTGGGCCTTGCGGGAATCTGGCTGCTGGGATTTTTATTTCCATCAAACGATTTTCAATGGATTGACCCTGTCGCCGCCATACTTGTAGCTGTTCTTATCCTCAAAGCCGCCTATGACCTTACTGTTACATCGGTGAAGGACCTTCTGGACATCGGTTTGCCTGATGAGGATATGAAGCTGATAATAAACAAAGTTTCGGAAAATGAGCGGGTCTGCGGACTTCACGGACTTCGCAGCCGGAAATCCGGAGCGGTGCGTTTTGTGGAATTCCACCTGAAGCTCGAACCGGATATGACGGTCATGCAATCTCACCTGATTACCGAAAAAATAGAGAATGACATCAGAAATATCTGGAATGCCTGCGAGTTATCAATTCATGTGGAGCCATGCAGCAAGCATTGTTCTACTAAATGCCTTTCGGGTTGCTTCCTCCGCAATTGCGAAGATGCCCATTCATCATAATACCCTGCTTCAATTGAAAATAATGCTCATATAGTTTGAAATAATTTATTTCGGGGTTAGTTTGAGACAAATTGTCTCTTTGGAGGAACTGATGGCAAAAGAAAAATTTATAGACAGGTTCATAAGAAAACTGGATGCGATGGATTCAAACAGCATTCAGGCATATATATTGAGGCTTTCCAGGGAAAAAGGGTTTCTTGAAACAGTTTTCAATGCCATAAAAGAAGGTATTGTAGTTATAGACAGAAGACTTAGGATTCGCTATTTCAACAAGGCGGCGAAGGAGCTTCTCGGACTGCCTGATGATGTTTCACATCTCAGAATATCGCGCCTGCTCCGGAACGTTAACTGGAAAAGACTGCTTCAGGAGGATGAAAATGAATGGTACAGAGTTTCACGTCAGGAGATAGAGATATTTTATCCGCAAAGGCGGGTTATACAGTTTTATCTTGTTCCGCATGAGGACAACAGGGAAAACGCGACGGTCATATTAAATGACGTTACGGAAATGAGGGAAAAGACACTGAGCGAAATTGAAAGCGGAAAATTCCATATAATATCCCTTCTGGCCGCAGGTGTGGCGCATGAAATAGGCAATCCCCTTAACAGCCTCTATCTGCATCTCCAATACCTTCAACGCCAATGCGCCGCCGATACTTTAAACAAGGAAGAACTGAAGGAACTGATAGATGTCGCCAAGGTTGAAGTTGAAAGACTGGACAACATAATAACCCAATTTCTCAGCGCGGTGCGTCCGGCTAAACCGGAAATGGGCCCGCTTGATTTGAAGGAAGTTATTCTCGCCAGTTTGAATTTCATGAGGCGCGAAATAGAGGACCGTTCTGTTGAAATAAAATGTTCCTGGCCTGACATCCTCCCTAAAATTTCCGGCGATGAAGCACAGTTGAAACAGGCCTTTTACAATATTCTGAAAAATGCTCTGCACGCAATGCCGGAGGGCGGCACTATTGAGATATTGTGTTCTCATGACGAGGATTTTCTGCGCCTTTCAATCGGCGACACCGGCAAGGGCATCAGCGCGCAGGAAATAGGAAAAATATTTGAACCGTACCACAGTTCCAAAAAGGAGGGGAGCGGGCTCGGCCTTATGATAGTTGAACGCATTATCAGGGAACACGGCGCGGAAATGGCCCTTGACAGTGTGCCGGGCAAAGGCACAGTCTTCACGATACGCTTCCCGCTTTACGGAAAACGCATGAGGGTACTCCCCGCTCCGGCAGATGAAGCACTTGACTTTTTTGAGGATATAAAGAATGATGATGAAAAATGACGCTGATATAATAGTGGAATACACTTCTTCCTTTGTCAGGAGAAGCGATTACAGGGATCTCGCGGAAAAGGCCCTTGCCGTATGCGCGGAATACGGATTCAAATTCGGAATACAGGTGCATAATACAGCGGATTTCCCCGAGCTGGAAAAGGCCGCCGCTCTTAACGTGCCCATGACATTTCATGCTCCCGTTTTATGTGATTACCAGATAAACCTTGCCGCTTCGGATTTCGCCCCGGCCATGAATTCCCTGAAAATAACGGCGGAATATATGAGAAAATACAATGTTGCCAAAGCCGTGTTTCACGGTTTCAATATGACGGATGTTCCTATCCCGTCTTTCGGCAGGGGCTTGGATTATGTCAAGGCTTTTGGCCCTGCTATGCGCCGGGAGCTTTGTCTTGACGGAACATTTCTCTGTAATGATTTTATCGGTACGCCGGAATACAAAATGAGATTTGAAAGAGTAGTGGAACGGCTGGCGTGGATGAAAAAAGAATATCCGGATTTGGAATTTCTGATTGAGAATGATTTTCCGTCATTCGGAGCGGGTTCTTTGTTCGCCGATTTTGCGGCGGGCTTGGATAACCCGGTATGTTTAGACGTATCACATCTCTGGGCGGCGGCTTTTATTCTGGACAGGGATTATTTCACGGAGGCGGAAGCTTTTCTGAAAAACGGCAATGTCAGGATGCTTCACCTGCACGCTTCACCATATACATCCAGTGTGCCGAAACACAAATGGTCTGATGGTCACATGTCACTCCTGACACCCAATAAAATGGATTTGCCCCGCCTTGTTTCGCTTTGCGGAAAATACAATGTGAAACACTATGTGCTGGAAATAATAGAAACCTTGAGCGAGAGGGATATAAACGCTTTCGCCTGCATGTTCAACGGAGAATAAAAAAATCAGAAGGCAGTTATGATAAAGAAAAAAGGAAAACCTGAGATACTTATTGTAGATGACGAGAGAAATACCCGGGAGGTCCTTGTCAGGCTTCTGCGCATGGATTACGAACTGACGCTGGCCGAAGACGGACAAATAGCTTTGAACATACTGAAACGCAATAATTATGATCTCGTGATTACTGATTTGCGGATGCCCGGCGCGGACGGGATGGAAGTTCTTAAAGCTGTTTTGAGCAAGGAGCCGTCTCCACCATGTATTGTCATTACGGCTTACGGTTCCATTGAGAGTGCTGTTTCCGCGATGAAGGCCGGAGCTTTTGATTTCGTTACCAAGCCTGTAAATTTCGACAGACTCGAAATACTTATAAAACGCGCCCTTGAATCCAAGTTTCTGAAAGAGGAAAACAGAGAATTGCGCAAACGCCTTGACAACAGATTCGGCGTTGAAAACATAATCGGCAAATCCTCAGCCATGCAGAGTGTCCTTGATATAGTGAGACAGGTCGCGCCTACCCGCTCTACCGTCCTTATAACAGGCGAAAGCGGAACAGGCAAGGAACTTATCGCGCAATCCTTGCACCAGTTGAGCGGACGCGATGGCAAATTTCTGCCAGTTCATTGCGCGGCGCTTCCCTCAAACCTGCTCGAAAGCGAACTTTTCGGACATGAGAAAGGTTCTTTCACCGGCGCGCTGGAACAGAGAAAGGGGAGATTCGAGCTGTCTGACGGAGGCACCTTGTTTCTTGACGAGATAGGCGAGATAGATCTCCAGATACAGGTGAAGCTTCTCCGTGCCCTTGAAGTGCGTAGTTTCGAGAGAGTCGGCGGTGTTGAAACCCTTCACACTGACACCCGTGTGATTACTGCTACAAACAGGGATTTGAAAAAAATGGTGGAAGACGGCAAATTCAGGGAAGATCTTTTTTACAGGCTTGATGTCGTTAACATAAATATTCCCCCTCTGAGGGAACGTCATGAGGACATCCCGCTTTTCGTCAAATTTTTTCTTGATGAGTTCTCAAAGGAAAACGGAAAGAATATAAACAGCATATCTGAGGAAGCTCTTTCAGCTCTCTGTTCCTATAATTGGCCGGGCAATGTCAGGGAACTTAAGAACTGTGTAGAGCGCATGGTTGTTCTGAGCAGGTCAAACACTCTGGAAATTGAAAATATTCCTTTAAGCATAAGAGGCATGAAACTTGGTTCGGAAAAGGGATGCCAGGAGAGCGGTTTTTCCACTCTGGACCTGGACAGAAATGAAAAGATGCTGATTCAGAAGGCCCTTGACGAATGTGCCGGCAACCGCACCAAAGCCGCGCTCAAGCTTGGCATAAGCCGCCGCACCCTCCACCGGAAACTCAACGAATATAACATGGAATAAGTTATATCACGCAGAATTCGGCGGTTTTTAATCTTTATTTTTAAGTTTCTCAATGCGTAAACCGTCAAAATACCAGACGCCGCGTCCTGAAACTAACCATAGTTTGATAGTTAATTTATCTGAGTTGGCCTTGTGAATACCGAAGTACATAGGTGACCAATTCCGGTTAAACAGTGCCGGACCGATCTTGTCTTTGTTTCGATCAGTACCACTCACAATCATATACATTATTGAAAGAGTGTTCAATGCATCCTGATCTGGCCTCGCCATGATTTGGATTTTGTAGAACTCGTCTTTCTCGACGGGGACAGTGATAGTAGCACCTCTCTTGAGTTTGAGATCACTTTCTCCGTTAGTATTGAAACACAACGCCAACGAATGCTTACCTTCCCATGCCTCATTACTAGAGGGAGCACCTTCGCAAGCGTTAAAGGACCACTCAGAGAACGATTTTTTTTCGAATCCTGGATTTGAAGCAACATTGACGGTATCATAAATTGTCGTTTTATCTAATTCCGGTTCATCCATGCAATATTGATATTTCATTAAAGGTTCGCCATCAGCAAGAAAATCAATTAATTCTGCTTTAACCTGTCGAATACGTTCAATTGCTTTCTGATCGTTGGTTTTATTCAATGCTTCATGCAGATAGGTTAGCATCTTATCTTTAAATCCCGGGGTTTGCAAAAGAGACCATGCGGCCATCTGACCTTGATTTACAGTTGAATTTTTTGCCGCATCCATAGCGTTTTGATATTCATGATACGCCTTCAGCATCGGCTCTTTCGCAGTTCCGTATGCAGTGGCATAGAAATCTTCAATAATATTCATGTAATCACGCTCAGGGTTCCAGAGTTTTTTTGTATAGACATAAAGCATTTCTCTTGCGGGCATTTTATAATCATTAGTTCCCGGATACTCTGTGACCACGCCTTCAAGTTTTTTTTGATGATACCATGCTATATCCTCGGCGATCATACGAACACCTCCGGCAAACAAGTTATCTTTCTGGTAATAAGCAATATATTCCCCGATGATAATGTGTTTAGGACTAGCGTTTTCACACCATTCTTCAAGTTCATCCCGCATTTTTCTGTTTTGAGCGTTGGAACCTTCACTCATGGGGGTTACACACCCCTTCCGATACATTTTGAAGTCAATGGCGACATTCGGATGGAGCTTGAAGCTGGGAGCTTGATGATAATAAGGAGTATAGGCGAGTTGTTCCAATAGGATGTTTGGATATTTATTGCAAACAATAGTTGCCACACGATTCATAAAACCAAATATAGAATCGGAAACAATAAGAGTTCCTTCATTGTTAAAACGCCAGTCCTTTTTCGAGATTGGATCACAGGAAAAACCATAACCATCATTTAATGACAAACCCAGTTTTTTTGTTTCCGGATGTTTCTCCAGATATTCCAAAACTCGTTCGGCGAATGCCTGGCACATTTCAGGAGAGGAGTAATTTAATTGGGTACTGGCACGAGCTATTTTGCGCCAGTTGAAGCCGTCATAAGCATAATATTCAGGATGGGTATCAAAGAAAATTTTGTTCGGCATCCAGCTGGCCAGCCCATGGCCGGCACGGTAAGGCTCTATTCCTCTTTCTTCCATAAGAGGCAGTAACTGGTAACGGCCCACATGTTCTTTTTTATAATTGATACCATTCCTTGCCATCCAGTCTGCGATATCAAAATTCCAATGAGCGTATTTCTTGTCATCTCTTTGGTATACGCCGGTAATATGGATGACTCTAAAAGGAAACCCTGCTTCTTCACAATGAGAACTATAGGGTAAGGAAATAGTTGTATTTTTAGGCACGACTGTCCATAAGTCACCAGGAGCCAGCCAACGGATACCAAGGTGCTTTTCAAGGAAACTGCACACACCATAAATTACTGATGGTCCGTTGTTGCCTGTGATCTGAATACCATTTACATCAATTTTCCATGAGAACCCGTCACAATCTCTGTTTTTAGTGTTTGCTTTAAGAATAATCGCGGGTAGAGCAACATCGTCAAGTTTCTTGAATGTCTGTATTTGAAATTCCAGGCCGCTGGACTTTTTCAGATATTCCGCCAACCATTTTGCCGCAGTTTTCTCAGGTGGCGATGCGTCTTCTTGAAGCCAAATGCTGATACCGGGTTTCCCGTCAACTATCAGTTCTATTTTTTCTGTACCCCATCCGGTAGACGCAAGTAGTATAAGCAATAAAAATACATGATGAATTTGTTTTAACATAAATATATACTCCTCTTTATTAATGAATTTAGTTGCAGTTTTTTTGAACGGTGTTTTCATTATCTCATGATACTATCCCTCCATATATCCACATATGTTTTCGATCATAGATTATAGGTCGTTCTTGTTCTTCATTAAAAATGTCCAAGGATTTAAGCGCGAAAGAAAATCCCAAATCATCTCTTCGCAGTGCAAACGGAAATTGATGATTGTATTCCGTTTTCATCGCATGTCTGGGTACTTCAAACTGTAACTCGATTCTACCATTGCCATCCATTCCCCAAGGCCATCCACCATCAGCATATCCGACCCAATCCGTATGTCTTCCTTTAAGTGTCACGATGGGGCGGTTGCGATGAAATGGTTGGCGACTTGCCTGTTGCGCGGCGCATGACTGAAGGCCTGCGGGCCATTTCCGTGGTGTATTATTACGCCACAATTCAGTTCCATTCGAATCAAACAATACCATAGGGCCATCCGGGGCATTATAAAAGGCCGCTTGATATTCAGAGTCAGTTCGAAAGCGGCCTAATGCCGCTCCTTGGGGATGGGTATCAGGGCGAGAAAACTTTGTTTTGCCATTTTCTGTTACAAGATATGCACGTTCAGAACCAGCCAGGGCTAACATGTATTGACCATCATTTTTCATAAAATAACTTGTATAATCGACGTGCTGAGGCAACTGCCTGCAATTTTCAGGAACAACTGAATCTACAGTCCAGAGAATTTTACCATTCGCTTTCAGTAGACAATAGCCAATAAGATATTCAAGTTCGCTGTCATGATTGATATCCATTGCAAGAATATGATGGCCTCCACCGGTGATTCGCAATGGTCCCCAAACTGGTTGCAGATGGGAATTAAACCCGACCACAGGTTCACTATAATTCCACGGTTCATAGCCGCCCTCGCCGTTTTTTATTACGATCACGGCCTCGTCCGGTTTCAAGGGACCATTGATGGCCTGAACAATATAATAATTGTCATGTTCCAATGACACGACATTTTTTTCTGTACCGTTGATGCCGTTTAGTATGACCAGGCGATTTCCATCTGCTAAGACAACCTCACAGATGCCGTCTCCATCAATATCCGCTATTGAAACTGTGGATTCGTAAGCATGTGAAACATGCGGTAGTGTTTCATTATATGGTTTTCCCCATGTCCATAATCGAGTTCCATCAAGCCTGAACGCTGATAGAGATGTATTGTGAGGCAGATATGAAGAAATATCTGGTATTGCACTGTACATTTTAGAACCCAATGTGGCGGGCCCCTGATAAGAAATAATTTCCATAGAACCGTCAGCATCAAGATCATAAAAAAAGTATTCATCCCCGCCATAAATATCGAAGTTGATTTCACCTTTGATTGGTAATTTTAATGGATGCATAATTTTTTCCTTATAGTTACATAGAACTGCTTTATTTAAAGTGCTTGAGTTCCAGTTTGGTTTTTACGTTTTTTTACCTATGGTAAATTGTACCCAATATTTACTCACTATAAAATCTAAATGGAATAATAAAAGATGTTGTATATACCTGTAAGTCAGTTTGATTATAAGGGGTATTTTGTAATTCATATCGAGTTAGTGTTCGTGCACTGCCATCTACAAAAAACAAATTACCTTTGTTGAAATGTCTCCCGTACACAGTACCTTTTATTACAGAACCAATATTGACCCAATAATATTGACGGTAATCCGTATAGGTCATATGAGTGCTGTCGGCCAGAAGAAAACGTGCCGAAGGCATTTTATGAAGCATGACATAATTCTGATAGAACCAACTGCCGTAAACGCCATTTCCGCTGTTGCCTTCGTAATTTGGTTTATCCGGTGCAGCAGGACACCCGATTACATTTTGAGAAGAGATAAAATTTTCTCTGATCAGAGGAGTATACCATTTGGTGTATGGAGAAGAGTAGTTTGTCATTAGAAATCCATTGTAATCATTGGTATAGTTAATCATAGCTAGTCCAGATTGTTTAAGATTACTGAGGCAGTGGATGCTCTTTGTTTTTTCCTTTACGGATGTCAAAGCTGGTAATAATAGACTTATCAGAATTACCATTACTGATATGACTATCAGAAGTTCGAGAATAGTAAAATGAAATAATTTTTTTTTCATAAGTAAATCGCATTTTGATATAATGCCATATTTATAGCTCAATCTCAATGTTTTATTTCAATTGTCCAGGGGCGTTTGTTTTGAACTTTGCTAAATTTTTCGGTTTTATGCCCGATATTGGAGCACAGGAATTTCGTATCAGCAATTCAGACTTGACTTCTCTCCTGATCTGGGGTTGTTCAATTTTTGTTAGGCGGCTTATCATGGTATCGACCAGAAGTTCCGCAACTCGTTGCGAATGACAATCGAATGTAGTCAATGGTGGAGTAACATGCGGTGATATCATCATATTATCGAAGCTGATTATTGAAATATCTTCCGGTATCATAATTCCATGTTTCTGAAATTCGGCAATCATTGCGATTGAGACTGTATCATTCCGTGCGATTATGGCAGTAGGGTGTTCTGAGAGTGACATAAAGTGTTGGGCTGCTTTTACTCCGGATTGAAGAAAACCGTTACAGGGTATAATCCAATCAGGATTGATGTGAAAAGCTTTTTTTTTCATGGCGTCAGAAAAAGATTTTCTGTTGTTATCAGCATATCCGATTTTACGATGCCCCAAAGAAATCAAATAAGATAGTGAGTCTTCAATCCGTTTTTCGCTGTTGAGCATAACATAATCGTAACGTTCATGTTTGCTCTTATAAATCACTACTGGAATATTATCAGGAAAGAAACCGGATGGATGTGCTGTGATAATTCCGTCTATTCCGTGACGCAAAATGGCATTGCAGGCTTTATC
Source organism: Lentisphaerae bacterium GWF2_44_16 (assembly GCA_001803225.1). Lineage (GTDB taxonomy): Bacteria > Verrucomicrobiota > Lentisphaeria > Victivallales > GWF2-45-14 > GWF2-44-16. Next base: position 25,641 of record MHBF01000198.1, read on the forward strand.
AAATTCCTCATCACAACTCCATGAAGTGTAAATACCGATATATCCTTCTTTCAGCAAGAGTTGCTGAATGTTCATTGCCAGCTCCATATGGTATAAATCGTGAATCCCGCCGAACATTATACCGATGGAATACGTTTTACCGGAACTCAATGAACGCGCAACTCCATTGGGACGGTAATTCAGTTTTTTGGCGACTTGTTGTATGCGGGCTGCGGTTTTAGGGCTTACTTTCGTGGTTTTTCCGCCGCCGCCCAGAAGGGCCTGCGAGGCCGCCGATTTGGATACTCCTGCCTTTTCCGCTATATATGCCAATGTTATTTTCTGTGCCATGAATTGTATCTTTGCCTTAATTAAATGTACCGGTTCATTTACCTATTTTATAATGAACCGGTACATTTGTCAATAGTTTTTTCAAGAAAAGTGAAATTTTTCCGATTGTATGAGAAAAACTGGAGAATATCCAGATAAGAAATGAAAATTGCAGGAAATTTTTATTGTTTTTGGGATAACTGTCATTTATACTGTATATTACCATGCATTAAAACAGGGAAGAATGATTATGGAAGGTTGTATATTCTGCAGGATAGTCGCCGGCGAACTGCCGTGCCGTAAGATTTATGAGGATGAACTTGTGCTGGCATTTATGGATATAGCGCCCATTAATCCGGGGCATATACTTGTCGTGCCCAAAGAGCATCATACGAGTTCCGCGAGCATATCCGAAGAGCTTGGCGGGAGAATGTTTCATGTGGGTTCCCGTTTGGGCGTGGCGTGTAAGCGCGCGCTGGACATGGACGCTTTTAATTTGCATCTGGCGGACGGGACTTGCGCCGGGCAGGTGGTCATGCATGCGCATCTGCATGTCATTCCGCGCGGTTCGGAGGACGGTTTTCACTGGAATTGGCGACAGAAAAAATACACAAATGATGATGAACGTGAACAGGTTGCCCTTAAAATCCTTGAAAAATTGAAAATATAGGAATTCTAAATTGAAAACTCAGACTAAAAAGAAAAATAATAATCCAAATGAACTGATAGGAAAGACTTTTAACAGAATACGTTCCGAAAAGCGGGCCGCTTTTGTGGCATATATAACAGCGGGGGACCCCGATGCTAAAAGGTGCATACAAATTGCGGATGCCCTCGTCGAAGCCGGGATTGATATTCTGGAGCTGGGCGTTCCGTTTTCAGACCCTCTGGCGGACGGAGAAGCCAACCAGCTTGCCGCAGGCAGGGCCATTGCCGCCGGAGTAACCCCCGTCGGTGTGTTGGATATAGCAAAAGCAATCAGGAAAAAACATCCAACGCTTCCGATTGTGCTTTTCACATATATAAATCCAGTGGCGCATTCCGTTTGTTTTGGAGGCTATTGCCGGGAGGCCGCTTTATGTGGAGTGAACGCTATTCTTCCTCTCGACCTGCCGCCTGAGGAAGCCGATGGGTACAGAGGACATATTGACAATGCCGGGCTCGGTTTCGTAAATCTTGTAGCGCCTACGACAAGTGAACGCCGGATGAAGCAGCTTGTCGCAAGCGCGACGGCGTTTGTATATTACGTGGCACAGGAAGGCGTAACCGGGGAACGGAAGACGTTTGCTTCCGGAGTATCCGAAAGAATAGCGATGATAAAGAAACATACTTCACTTCCGGTGGTTGTAGGCTTCGGCATATCATCGCCTGAACATGTAAAGGAAGCCGCCGCAACAGGTGTTGACGGCGTGGTGGTGGGAAGTGCCATCGTCAGGAAGGTGGAAGCTTTCGCAAAAGGGCAGGGGAGCATTGACGATATACGCGGCTTCGTCAAGAAACTCAGAAAAGCTTTGTAGTAGTAAAATTAAGCTATTTTTACAGCTTTGAAATGAGTGGTCAGATAGCGCAGTGATAAAAAGAAAGAAAAATATATCGTCCAAAATCTTACATGGTGGCAGATATAATCGTTCTATGTTTTTTACACTTGTAGAGATGTTGCTTGTGATTGCTATTTTTACAATTCTTCTCGTTATTTCATTCAAAGGCCTGGTTGAAAGCGTGAGAAGAACTAAGAACCTTCGGGCTGCTATTGAATTGAAACAAATTCAGCAAATAATAAATCTGTATCACGAGGATTACAGGAGTTATCCCCCTGACCTTGCGGCAGTGGAAGTACGCAATATGAAAGACCCATGGAGTACACTTTATCAATACCAGAACTATAGCCTGATATCCAATGGCGCAAGAAGGAAAGACCGAAATCTTAATCCGTTGAATTCCGCGTATGACCTGTGGAGCAACGGAAAGGACCAGAAGACGAACAAACAGATCAACGGCTTTTATGCCAGAGATGACATTATAGTGGCGAATGACGGGGAATTTGTCGGATTGGCATCCGATTACTGACGGAGGATTATGGAACACATAAAGAAAATTACTTTTTTTCTGAAAAGTTCAGTGGGGAAAAGGGTCTTCCTTATTTTTTTCTTATGCTCGGTATTGCCGATTGCTGTGATTTCCGTTATTACTTTTATTTTTGTGAACGAAAAACTTCATAATGAAAATGACGTTCTTACCAGAAATGACGCAAAAACAAAAGCCCTTGAAGTATTCGAGAGACTGACATTTATTCAGTCAGAGCTTAACTTGCTTGCGGTAATAGTAGAGAAAAACGGAGAATTAAGAGACCTGGGGAAACTTTCCAAGGGAGAGTTTTCTATTTCCACAAGGTACAGAAAAATTTTTACTGTCAGAAACAATAAAGTGGAAAGAATAATTCTCGGCAGTAAAGTGCAGTTTATTCCTGAAATATCGGAAGGAGCCCGCAAGCAGCTGATTTCAGGCAAGTCGCAAATCGAGATAGTCACTGATGGAACCCAGTCGCGGATATTTTTTATTACAGGTATCTGCTCTGACACGCCGTTTGATCCTCTCTTGTATGCCGAAATCAATCTCCTGTACATACTTGGCATTGAGCCTCTGGTAAAATCCCAGGTTGGCGATTCTGAAATTATTGTTATTGACAAAGATACTCTTAATATTCTCTATTCAAGTATCGAGTTCGGCGATGCGGTCAAGCAGAAACTCCGCGAACTTGAAACTCAGGATGGTTGCACACTGGAAATAAGAAACAGAAAGTATACATGCGGCGTATGGCGGCTTTTTCTTAAATATCATTTTAACTGCGAAAGTCTGATTTTCATTGTTGCCAGGCCGGACAACAGTTTTCTGCTTAACGGCGATGACTTCAGAATTTACTTTGTGCTTTTTACGCTTCTTTCCATTTTTATAATCATTTTAATAAGCATAGGACTGATAAGGCGGACCCTGATACCTATAAAAGCGCTTATTGACGCGACAGAGAAAATAGGTGACGGCAATTTTGACATTGACGTTAAAGTGAATACACGGGATGAATTCAGTCAACTTGCCGTTTCTTTTAATCACATGGGACTCAAATTAAGGGAAATAACTTCGCAGCTCGCGGAAGAGAAACGGCAGGACCTGAAAAGAATAATAAACCTTAACAGTGCCATAGCCATCCTATGGAAAAACGCTGAAAACTGGCCCGTTGAGTTTATCTCCGAAAATATCAGCATACTGGGATATGATATTCAGGATATTTACTGTATGAAGAATCCGCTGAAGAATATTATGGATGCTGCTGATTTTACAATGCTTGAGGCTCAGATTAAAGAGAGTCTTGGATATCGCGAAGCCGGAACTCTCACTGGAGAATATAAGCTCATAGGCAAAGCAGGTGAGAGCTTATGTATGGAAGCCAGAATTCTTTTAAGACGAGGAGCCGATGGAAAAATAACACATTTTGAAGGACTTTTCATTGATATAACGAGAAGAAAAAATATGGAGCAGGAACTTTTCGCCGCAAAGGAGGAAGCGGAAAAGGCCAATAGCGTCAAGAGTGAGTTTCTCGCCAATATGAGCCATGAAATCAGAACGCCCATGAATGCTGTCATCGGGATGACCCAGCTTCTGCTTGATACAAAACTTGATCCAGAGCAGCAGGAATATTTTAAAATTATCAGGGATTCAGGTTTCTCGCTGCTGGATATTGTTAATTCCATTCTTGACCTTTCAAAGCTGGAAGCGGGGAAAATGCCTCTTTACATTAAGACTTTTTCGCTTAGAGAATGTGTTAAGTCGCTTGTTCGCGGCTTTTATTGTGTGGTGAAAGAAAAAAATATTCTTCTTCACTACGCGATTGCGGAGGAAATCCCGGAATTTCTCAATGGCGATGAAGGGAAAATCCGTGAGATATTACTTAATCTTCTTGGAAACGCAGTTAAATTTACGTCTGATGGAGAGATTTTTCTTGAGATATCCGAAAAGGAAAGAATAGATGATGTTCTGTTCCTTTTCATATCGGTCAAGGATTCCGGTATAGGTATTTCTCTTGAAAAACAGAAGAGTATATTTGAGCCTTTTGTCCAGGACAATAATACAGTTGTGTTGCATAAGGGGACTGGCCTGGGGCTTAGTATTTCCAAAATGCTTGTAACTCTGATGAGCGGCGAGATATCGCTTGAAAGTCAGCCCGGGCAAGGATGCAGATTTTCATTTACGATAAAAACGCACCTTGCCTCTGAAGCGGAAATCAATGCGTTGAAAAAGAACAGTCTGCCCGATGATGGGCATTTACCGAAGACAGTTCCTTTACGTATTCTTGTTGCGGAGGATAATGCGATTAACCGGAAGCTTTTGAGAAAAATGCTCGAAAATATTGGAAATACTGTGACTCTTGCTTCTGACGGAAAAGAAGCCGCGGAGCTCTTTGAAACCGGAAAATTTGATATTGTATTTATGGATATAGAAATGCCGGAACTCAACGGTTATCAGTCAACAAAGGCGATAAGGGAAAAAGAAAAAAAGGATGGAACTCATCTTCCAATAATCGCGTTTACCGCTTATGCCGGAGAGGATGACGCCAGAAAATGTATTGCGGCCGGAATGGATGATGTCCTTACAAAGCCCGTTGTCAAAAAAGAGCTCCTGCGTATATTGAACAAGTGGTCAGGGAAGGGCGTATAGGGGTTCAGTTTCTTTTTCTTAAATTCATCTCTATGAGTCCCAGGTTGGAGAGAAATTCAGGACTGGAGGGGTTGAGCGCGACTGCTTTTTTTAATGATTCCACCCGGGTTTACCGGGTACCTATTATCTTTTCTCATTGAATGTGATTCTGGGATCAACAAGGACATAAAGGAAATCAGAAAGGAGAATACCTGCCAGTGTGAGCGCTCCGCCGAAGGCAAAAAGCGCCATGAGCAGAGGAATGTCCCTGCTGGTTAACGCAAGCATTGAGAGAGAGCCCATGCCGGGGATACTGAAGACGTATTCCACAATTATACTGCCGCTAATAAGGCCGGGGAGGAGGCCGGCAAAAAGGGTTATCAGCGGTATCATGGCATTTCTCAGCGCGTGCTTGAACAGGACAGTGTGTTCCGGTACTCCTTTTGCCCTGGCGGTGCGTATGTAATCCTGATTCACAACGTCAGCCATCCCTGATTTTGCGTAACGCGAAAGCCCGGCAAAACCGAAATAGCAGAGACAGAAAACGGGCAGCGTATAATGCATGGCTGTATTCCAGAGTATCTGCCAGATGGAGAGGCCCCAGATACTCGTAATAGCTATACCTTTGAGCGGAAATACCGGATAATAACCTCCTTCACAGACTGAGGCCTGAAGAATTAGAGCAACCCAGAAAACAGGAAGCGAATAGAGAAAAAATAAGAAGAATGTCAGTAATCTATCAAAGTTCGAACTGGGGAAAACGGCTGAATATATTCCAATGGGTATCGAAAGCAGGTACGTAATAAGGATGGCCCATATATTTATCCAGAGGGTTACGGGAAGCCGTTCCATAATCAGCGAGGCTACCGGGCGTCCTTTATCAACAGACGCGGATGTTCCTAAATTTCCGTGCAGGAAAACATCTTTAAGCCAGAACAGAAACCCCAGAAGTATCGGCTCGTCAAGATGCAGTTTTGCCCGAAGTGAAAGATTTTTAGCCAGAGCTCCTTTGTCTGTGGATAAGCCCTGGGCTGTTCCCTCGTTTTCGCCGAGGATGGTGCTTTGCGTCGGGTCGCCCGGCGCCAATCTGACCAGAACATAACTCACCAGCATTATGATGATGAGCGTAATGGCCGCAAGAAAAAATCTTTTTAAAAGATACTGAAGCAAAATCCGTTCCCTTCAATAATTTTCTTAATTACGCGGAATGCCTTTAGCTCTTAACTGACCGCAGGCGGCCTTCACGGAAGAACCCTTTTCTATTCTGAGTGTAACCTTCGCGCCTCTCTGTTTCAAGGTGTTTTCAAAGTTCAGAAGTGTTTCCTTTGACGGTCTAGCGTAAAAGCTTATTCCCACATCGTTGTAAGGGATGAGATTTACTTTTGCGCCGCAGTTTCTTGCTATTTCAGCAAGTTTGATAGCGTCTTCCATGGAATCATTAATCCCTTTGATCAGCGTATATTCAAAGGTGAATATACGGCCTGTTTTTTCCTTGAAATACATGCACGCGTCAATAATATCTTTTATCGGGCGGCGGAACTTGTCCGGGATAAGCCTGGCCCTTGTCTGATCATTGGCGGCATGAAGTGAAACAGCCAGATTGAAGGGGCGTTCCAGATCCGCAAGTTTTCGTATGCCCTGAGGCCAGCCGCTGGTGGAGACGGTTATTCTCCGTCCTGACAATCCGACATATTCCTGGCTTGATATTATTTCAAGGGCCCTTGAGAGATGCGCAAAATTCATCAATCCTTCGCCGATGCCCATGAAAACGAGATTGTCTGGAAGTCTCTGGATTTGCGCGCAGGCAATGAAAAACTCTTCCGAGATTTCTCCTGCCGTCATATTGCGGATGAGCCCGTCCCGTCCGCTGGCGCAGAACCTGCACTGTACCGGGCAGCCAACCTGTGTGCTGAGACAGAACGTAACCCTGTCAGGAGACGGTATTATAACCGCTTCGACCGCCTCTCCGTCCGAAAGCCTTATCAGAAGTTTTTCTGTTCCGTCCGAAGCGCTTTCCTTTGCTTCAACGGAAGATGAATTACATATAAAATTTTCCTTGATTTTTTCTCTGAGGTTTTTGGGGATGTTTTTCATTTCATCCGGATTGATAACGCATTTGTGGTAAATCCAGTTAAATATCTGGGACGCCCTGTATGAGGCTTCCCCCTCTCTTTCGAGAAATTCCTTTAATTCCGCTTCGGTTACACCTGATAAAAATGATTTTTTCTTAATGTTTTTCACGTTTTTCCTGTTTTTGATTTTCTTCGTATTCTGTCGCGAACGAAGTTGGGCGACAGTGCCAAAAGAGGCATTGCCTCTTTACTTTTTCTTGGGAGCTTCCACTCTTACACCTTTCCACAGGCATATTCTCTGATCTTTGTATTTCTTGCTTTCAGGCAGCAGGTTTTCCCAGAGTCTTCCGGGAAATACGGGCGCCTCGGTGCTTATGAGATATATTTCCTTTTCACGCACAGGGAGTTCCTCAAATGAATGTATTTTTTTTACGTTGCATCCTAGATAATAACATTCCGCGTAGAGACCTGAAATATTCTTGTCTTTATAAACAGTAAGAGAAGTCTGAAACGCAGGGCCTATGGCGTTTCTGAAAGCCTCGCCTATCTCATGTTTGGAATTGTCCTGTGCCTTGTAGGGATTGAGGAGCGCCCAATGAAAAAGGGCGGCAGCGGTGGCCAAAAGCAGGATGTATTCCCATACAGCGCCGTTCCTGCGGGTGTATATTAACATCAGAATACCGCATATTACGCATAAAGAGCCCTGAATGATTCCAAATAATATATTTTTTGAGTTATAGCGGAACGCAATATCAAAAGAGGACGGATAAAAATCCTGCCACCATTCGACGGGTACCAGATAAAAAGCTATGATAAAGAAACCTCCGAGTATGGCGGCATAGGAAAATATTTTTAAAAGTTTATGTATCTGGTGTCCGTGGCGTCTTACAAGGAGCCAGTAATTTATTCCAGTCATTACAGCCAGCGTCGGGGCCAGTATTATCAAGTCTCTTGATTTTGTAAAAGGGCTTATCCATAAGAGAAAAAAGAGAGAAATGAATATCGTTCTCAGGTACCTGCTGAATATGGGGTTTTTATCAAGAGGATGATACGCCACGCAGAAAGGCGTCCATGCGATAATGCTCCATGGCAGGAAACGCAGTATGATTTCGAACGGAAACGTGAGCAGGTGCTGGAAGTAATCCTCAAAAACCCCCTTGTCTATGGGGAGGCTGCTGAACGGAATATCGGTACCAGCGCTCCATCTGGAAAAGCCCCAGAGAAATATGAATACGAACAATATTGCCAATCCCACAAAAAAACCCGGGCGCTGGAGTTTGGTCCATAAAGTCAGAGGACGTCTCATGAACAGGAGAGGAAACGCAAAATAAATGAGGCAGGGCCATCCGAGCGTATAAAAAGCCAGTCCGCAGCAGAACATGCTGTATATCCATGCCCTGTTCCAGCTCCCTCTGGCGGCCCCGAACGTAAACCATACAAGCCAGCCCATGAAAATAAAGAGGAGTGCCAGCGTGTTCGGATAACCGTCCAGGGTTTTTTCTATTATTATTATTGACGAGAGCATGACCGCCGCGGCGACAGCCCCGGCCTGGATGTTCAGCGCGCGGCGTCCGGCGTCCCATGCCAGTATGGTCAGCGCGGCCAGAGACAGTACCGATATGATGCGCAGAGAAAATTCCATTGTGAAACCGAGATACCTGCAGAGCAGGGCGCTTATCCACGGGAACATCGGAAATGTAGCCGGTATCAGTTCCCCGTGCGCTATTGTCAGAGGAAGAGCAAAGTCCATTTCCATGGTCATTGCCGAGTAATCCCCTTCACTCCAGTACAGTTCCCTGTCTCCCAGTTGGAGCGGAGCAAAAATCAGAAAAAAAGCAATCACCAGAAAAATTATTGCTTTTCCGCCCTCCGGGGGCTTTTCATTATTAAAAGACATATCTAATCCTGCGTTTCCTTAATAATTCATGATGAAAATCGGAAGTCTTCTCGCTATTGGTAAATATTAAAATAAACAGAAATTACAGTTCTGTCCAATGAATATCAACAGAAAAACTCCCAAGATGAAGATAATTTCCGTCAAATCCCTGAAAATGTCTCCCGGTTTTCTCTTTTCCCTATTTCTGAAATTCTTCTATGTATTCAAAATAAATCAAAGCAAATTCACGCTTCGGCTTGGATTCTGCCCGTACCTTATTATTATAATTGCCCATTTGAATTATTTAAGGAACTTATGAGAATTTATCCTGAAAACTGCGTCATACTTGCGCCGCTTTCCGGTTTTACTGATTTGCCTTACCGCGTTTCGGCGCGAAGTTTTGGCTGTCGTTTTGCCTTTACTGAAATGATAGACGCGGGCTCGCTTGCCCGTGGAACGTCCAAGACTCTCAGATTCCTTGAGCGCGGAAAAGACGAGGATTGGCTGGGGGTTCAGATAATCGGTGCCGAGGATGACAGTCTCGCAAAAGCGGTTGATATTATAAACCAACATGATTTTTCCGTCCTTGATTTCAATCTGGGTTGTCCTGCTCCAAAGGTTGTGAAAAAAGGAGAGGGCGCGGCTCTCGGCAGAAAACCTGATGAGGCTGTAAAAAAAATTGAGATTCTCGTCAGAATGTCCAAGATACCTGTTACAGCAAAAATACGGATACTTGATGAAAATGATCCGGCCCCTACGCTTTACCTGGCGAAACGTCTCCGCGATGCCGGGGCTGCCGCGCTTACTGTGCACGGCAGGGTGCTGAAGGCGTTTTACTCCGGCCCGGTATATTATGACATAATAGCGGAGCTCCGCCGGGAATTGGATATTCAGGTTATTGCCAACGGAGGTGTAATGAATTATGAGAACTGGCTTGAAATTCGGGAAAAAACCGGATGCGGAAGCGTGATGCTTGCCAGGGGAGCGATGGGAAACCCGTGGATTTTCTCTGAAATAAACAATCATTCCGCCTACTCTCCTCCGACAGTCGCGGAACTTGCCGGAGAGATGGAACGCCATGTCGGGCATATAATTGAGTATTACGGTGAGACTCTGGCAATGCGGATTTCCAGAAAAATCATACTTGACTATTTAAGAGGCAGGGGCTTTTCCGGCAAACTGAAAGCCTTGGTTTCAAAGCTTGTCAGAAAGTCTGACTTTGAGGCTTTCATGAACGAGGTCAAAAAAGGCCCCTCTTACAAATACTGGAAGTGCCTCGAAAGCGAAAAAAGACTGCATACCGAACGCTTCCTGAGCAGATAAAACGTCATTTCCCCGGGAGCATTCTTACGTTTATGGAGTTGACGCTCCATGTTTTTGATTCCGGGTGGGATATACCCGCGAGAACAAGCAGGCGTTCGCCGGGTTTTGCTAGTTTTCTTTTAAGTATTTCTTTTTCGAGAAGACTGAAAGAGAGATGCACGTCTTCATCTTTCTTTGAAGTTTTCTTGTTCAATTTTATTGGGAGGACATTATGAAAGAGCGCCATTTTATGAAAGACGACATCGCAGCATGTGGCGGCGTAAATTACCGATTCTGGTCTGTATTTTGATAGTATGCGCGCTGTTTCTCCGGTGCTTGTCAGGACGGCAAGCGCTTTTTCGCTCAGTGAATAAGAAAGGAATGCCGCCGCCGAACACATGGCTTCACCCAGTTTGTGTGTTTCAGGGAGGTTTAATTCGCGGTGGAAAGCTTCTTTGCCGAAAAGTTTTTCGGTTTCAATAACGATTTCAGCCATGGCTTTTACGGCGTTTACGGGGTCTTTGCCTGTGGCGGTTTCATTGGAAAGCATGACAGCGTCGGTACCGTCGAGGATGCTGTTGGCGACGTCGCTGACTTCCGCTCTTGAGGGGAGGGGGTTGTCGACCATTGAGCCGAGCATTTCTGTGGCGACGATGGTGATTTTACCTTTTTTATTAGCTGCGTGAATTATGGCTTTCTGTGCCACGGGGACTTTGGCGAAGGATATTTCCACGGCCAGGTCTCCGCGGGCGACCATTATGCCGTCGACGACGTCCAGTATTTCATCGATATTGTCCAGAGCTTCCGGTTTCTCTATTTTTGCTATTATGGGAATATTGGCGTTTTCGCGTTTAAGAAGCCTTCTGAGTTTCAGCACATCGTCTGCTTTGCGGACAAAGGAGATTGCCATGTAATCAACTCCGGCGCGGGCACCGAAAACGGCATCGGATTCGTCTTTCGGGGTTAATGCGGGGAGGGATATTTTAGTGTATGGCAGGTTTATTCCTTTTCCCGTGAGTATGGTTCCGCCTGAAAGGACTTTGCATTTTATCTGTTTGGCTGCTTTGTCTACATCTATTACCTGAAGGATTATTTTGCCGTCGGCGAGGAGGATTGTTTTGCCTTTTTCCGCGTCATTGGCTATGCCTTTGTAAGTGGTGGGGAGGCAGAATTCTGATTTGTGTTCTGATTTGCCTGTCAGGGTGAGGATATCTCCGCGTCTGACAGTGACGGGGTTTTTCAATTTTCCAACACGTATCTTTGGCCCCTGGAGGTCCTGCATTATAGCTATTGATTTACCGGTATCCGCGGATATTTTGCGTATCATCTCTATTCTTTTCATGTGCTCGTCATGTGTGCCGTAAGAGAAGTTCAGGCGGCAGACGTCAACGCCTGCTTCGGCAATTTTGCGTATCATGGACGGGTTTTCACATGCAGGGCCGATAGTGGCTATTATTTTAGCTTTTTTCATTTTTCATCTCCGCTTGAATATGAATTAACGTTATTTTTTTGATAGCTGTTTTGAAAAAGCTTTTTCAAAACCATATCTTATGAGGTTCGTTATGAATTTAACTGGTCGTTTGTATTTTGTAAAGCTTTCAAAGAGCAGATTTATGCGGGAAAAAATGAATATTGATGAAAGTTCGGAGATAAAGGCGGCCATGCCGTCTATCGCTATCGTGGGCAGGCCCAATGTCGGGAAGTCTTCCCTTTTTAACGCCATTCTGGGAAAAAGGGTTTCTATTGTCCATGAGGAAAGCGGTGTTACGCGGGACAGAATTGTATCTCCGACTGTATGGGGCGGGATGCGTTTTCTGCTTGTTGATACAGGAGGGCTGGGCGTATTCAAAGGGCAGAAGAAAAACCTGAGTTTCTGGGAAGGGGGCATTCAGGAGCAGGTGAAAATAGCCATTGAAGATGCTGATATACTTTTTTTTGTCGTGGATATTCAAAGCCGGACAATGCCGCTGGACAGGGAAATAGCTTCCAGGCTGAAGAGCAGCGGGAAAAAAGTCTGTCTGATTGCCAATAAAGCCGACAACCCTAAACTCAGCGCTGCATCCATTGAATTTGCCGAACTTGGTTTTGAGAAAATATTTCCGGTATCTACACTGCATCGCGCGGGCATAGACGACCTGATGGAATATGCCTTGGATGAAATAGGCGCGGAAACAATTAAGGACAGAGAAACAGAACCTTTCAGCATAGCCGTGATAGGCAGGCCGAATGTCGGCAAGTCTTCCCTTGTGAACCGCCTCCTCGGGGAAAACAGGGTCATGGTGAGCGATGTTCCCGGAACGACAAGGGACGCCATAGATGTGGAATTCGGACTCGAATACAAGGACGGGAAAATCCCGGCCGTTCTTATCGATACGGCGGGACTGCGTAAGAAGGCCAAACTTGACAGTGCCGTTGAAATGTTCAGCGTCATGCGGGCGGAAACCGCGATACAGAGGGCAAAACTGGTGCTCTTTGTCGTTGAAGCCAAACCGGAAGGTCTCAGTTCTCAGGACAGGCATATAGCCAGGATGATATCCGATGAGAACAAGGCATGCCTGATACTGGCAAACAAATGGGACCTCTGCAAGGGCTACAAGCAGGAGGACATCCTTGAGGAAATCCGTTATACCCTTCCTCACATGAACTATGCGCCCCTGCTTTTTATCTGTGCGTTGAGCGGGTATAACATGAGCGGTGTCCTTGACTCCATAGCTGAAATAATCGGAAGGATGGACCTGAAAATATCAACGTCAATCCTCAACAGGGCTATCGCGGACGCCGTTGAAAAAAATTCCCCTCCGGTGGTTGGATGCAAGCCTTTCAAAATCTATTACGGCACTATGACTGGAAATCTTCCGCCGCGTTTTACTCTCTTTGTCAACAAACCTGAACTGTGCGCTCCGAATTACTTTAAGTATTTAGTTAATTATATGAGAAAAAGCTTTGATTTCACAGGATTGCCTCTGCTGATTAAATTGCGCCCTAAAACAACTCATGAGCTTGAAGGTCTTCCCAAAAAAAGATTTTCTCAGGAGAACAAAGGAAAAAGCAGGCATTTCCCGAAAAAAGGAAAGAGGAAGAAAACAAAATAAGGGGATATATCTATGAACAAGTATTTTATTCTACTTTTACTGGCGGTTTTACTGCAGGGATGTGCCGCTACCGTCGAACAGTCCGGGGAATATTATCAGAGGGGCGCCTATAAGTCACCTTTCAATGAGCCGGGTTTCAGAAAGGAAGCCGAAAGCAGCGACCCTTTCATGAAGGTAGCGTTCAGGCGTTATGACAATGCTGAATACGATGATGCTTTCAGGTGGTTTCACAAGTCAGCCGTGCAGGAAAATCCGTACGCTCAGTGTGTGACCGGATATTTTTATACTATGGGTGAAGGGGTGAAGCAGGATTGGAACCATGCCTTGAAATGGTACAAAAAATCAGCGGAACAGGGCGATTATATTGCCCAATACAATCTTGGATATATATATACGGAAGGTGATAAGATAGGACGTTCCCAGGAAGCGGAGCGCGAATTTTCTGTGGGCCGTATCGTTTTTGGCGGCGATAATAAAAAGATTCTGAAGAAAAATCTGGCGAAAGCCGAAACTTGGTACCTGAAATCAGCGGAAAGCAAATACGCCCCGGCTGAAAATAAAATCGCTTATCTCTGGGCCAATCAGGGGAAAAATCTGGACAGGGCGCTGGTATTTGCCCGGGAAGCCGTCGCTTTGGCCCCGAAAAACGGGGAGTTTGCCGACACTCTCGGATGGGTTTTATATAAGAGAGGCGAATATAAGGAGGCCGCCGCTGAAATGGAAAGGGCCCTTAAACTGCTTCCGGGAGAACCTATATTTCAGGACCATCTCGGGGATATATGCCTGAAGCTCGGGGAAAATGAGAAAGCACTCCAGTTATGGACTTCGGCACTTTCCACAAAGGATGCTGAACTCGCGGCTGTGATACGGGCGAAAATCAGCGCATTTAAAGAGAGTTTGCCCCCAGTGACCAAAACGCCTGAAAAATAAAAAAAGTTTATGATTTTTTTCCGTAAAATGAACTATTTGTTCTTTTCCCTTGTCTTATTTGTATGAAATCCGCTATTACGGCGAGAAAAACAAAAACTCAATTACGGCAGAAGAGGTGGATGCTTTATGAATTTTTTAAATTTGCAGATACTCTGGCACCTGTTGTGGGCAATACCCCTTATACTTTTTATAATATATTACGCGGGACGAAAACGTTCACGGCTTTTATCCATAATACTTGGAGCACGGCAGAATGATCCGCAGTACGTTATCCTCTCAAAAGGCAGGCGGAATTTGCGTGTTATGATTTTCGCCGTTGCCCTGCTTTTTCTTTTTCTTGCCGCGGCCCGTCCTTACTGGGGGACAAGCATTGTGCCTTTTGTCGGCAAGGGCAGGGACCTGCTGATTGTGCTTGATGTCTCCAAGAGCATGCTTTCAAAAGACATTCAGCCGTCAAGACTTGAACACGCCAAATGGTTTATACGCCAGCTGCTTAAAGAAAGCTCGGGGAACCGTTACGGTCTTATCGCTTTTGCCGGTACAGCTTTTCTTGAATGCCCTCTTACTTCCGATAAAACGAGTTTCATGCAGATACTCAATGAAATGAAAACCGACAGCATACCTCTGGGCGGGACCAACGTCCAGAAAGCCCTTGAAACCGCGCTTGTCGCGTTCAGGGCCGCGGAAAGCGGACACAGGGCAATTGTCCTGATAAGCGACGGCGATGAGCTTTACGGCAACAGTTCAGCGGTTATTGAAAAACTTAAACAGTCAAAAATACCGCTTTTTGTCGTGGGCATCGGCGACCCGTCGCAGCCGGGACTTATTTCAGTTGCCTTGGAAGACGGCAAGACAAGCTTTATGAGGGACTCAAAAGGCGAGCTTGTTAAAAGTCAGCTTAATGAGAAACAGCTCAGTGCCCTGGCTATGCAGACAGGAGGGATTTACGTCCGCTCCACTACCACCGACCCGGGCCTCTCACAGATTGAAGGACGTATAAAAAGCCTTGTTCCCAAGGACTTCGGCAATGGCAAACACACAAGGCCGATTGAGCGTTTTACTATTCCTCTACTTATAGCGTTGCTTCTCCTCCTATTGTGGATGAGCATAAGCGAGAGAAAAACTTATCAGGATTTGAATGTCAAGGCCGGAAGTTTGCGCGGAATTATATTGTTTCTGCTTGCTTTTTCAGTCTCCGGCAGTTTAACCTCTCCTCTTTACGGACAGGCTGGGAATGCGGGCATAGGCCCCCTTCGTAAAAATTTAAAACAGCCTGAACAGCAGCTTAATCAGCCCTCACCGGGCCAACCTGAAGAAGCGGCCCCGCACGAAGCGGGAAAAGCCGTTATTTCCGATAAGGAAATCAATGACGCCACAGCCCTTTACAACAAGGCGGTGGAAACACAGAAAAGCAATGCTCCCGGCGCGTCATCCCTTTATGAACAGGCTATAAACCTTTCCGCCGATAAACCCGCTGTACGTTCAAACTCTTATCAGAACCTCGGCGTGATGAAGCATCTCAATTCCAGAGCTTCCCTTAAAAATGCCGTTGTCACAGTTAAAAAACAGGATCTCGACGGGGCTTTAAAAATTATTGATACCGCGTTAAAGGGATTGGACGCGACGGAGGAAATGTATGTTCAGGCCATGAGCATTCCGCGCGATACAGCAGAACCCGTGAAGAATACCGATACTGTAGATGAACTTAAATTAAATCAGCAGAAACTCCTCAATGACAGAGATAAAGCGGAAAAATTGAAAAAGATGATTGAGGAACTCAAAAAGAAACAGAAAGAAGCACAGGATAAAACCAAGCAGGCGCAACAGCAGCAGCAGAAAGAAAATCAGCAGCAGAAGCAGGACCAAAAACAAAATAAACAGGATAAACAACAGCAACAGAATCAACAAAACAAACAACAGCAGAAACAAGACAAACAGCAGCAAGAACAGAAACAAGACAAACAGCAAGACAAGCAGAAACAAGATAATAAGCAGGATAAGCAAGACAAACAGCAGGAGCAACAACAAAATCAGCAGCAACAGAAAGACGCAAAACAGTCCAGAGAAGAAGCGCAGAAGGCTGTCAATGATTTAAAAAATCAGGCCGAAAAACTGAAGCAGGAGAATATGAAAAAATCCGCTGAAGCCGCCGAGCAGGAACTTGACAAAGCGGAAGAAGCGCAGAATAAAAAACAAGGTAAAAAGGCTGAAGAGCACCTGAAGAAAGCCCTGGAAAAACTAGGCAAGCCTGAGAATGATAAGAAAGATGACAAAAAGGATGACGGCAAAGAGAAGAATGATAATAAGTCTGACAATAAAAATCAGAAGGATAATCAGGTAGATAAAAACAAGGAAAACAAGGACAATAAGAAAGGCGATAAGGACGAAAAACAGGATAAGAAACTGCCTCAACAGCAGCAGGCCAAAGCCATGCCTCAGGATAAGGGCAAAGATGAAAAGGACATAGATCCGTCACAGGCGCGGGCCATACTCGACCTTATGGCAAATGACGAGAAAAATTTGAGAGACGCGATAAAGGAACGCCAGAAAGAGGCGTATGGAGTAAAAGGTGTTGAAAAAGACTGGTAATGACAGCGGAGAGTTTATGAGAAAAAAATATCATATATATGGACTGTTTCTGTTTCTTCTTATGCCGTGCCTTGCGGCTTCTGATCTGATGGTGAGTGTTGTCCCTCAGCCTCTGGTTGCAGGGGAACCCGCGCAGCTTTCGCTCAGTTCTTCAAAAGGCTATCCGGTGATACAGCAGCTTCCACAGGTTGAAGGCATAGTATGGGAAAACGGTATTCAGAAGCGTCTAGAGACTAGAATAATCAACTTCAAAAGGGAGGAGTCCGCCAAAACTATATATACATTCCGTCCTGAAAAAGAAGGCAAAATAACCATACCTCCCATAAAAATAACTCTGGCGGATAAAAAAGTTCTAAGCGATCCTCTCGAATTGAATGTTATTTCGAGGCGCTATGAAGCGGGTGACGGTGACGGCGGCACTTCAAAAGCTGTGGAACTGAAAGATATGCTGTTTGAAAAAATAGATGTGCTTTCAGACAAAAAGGAATTTTATGTTGGCGAAGAAATCCCTCTGGAAATAAAGATTTATGCGATACAGGGTTTGAATGTGGACCTTTCCTGGCCTCTTGTGGACGCTGAAAACGCGGTCTTTAAGGACTTCGGCAAGGAAAACAGAGAGAATGACAAATTTTCTCCTTATACGCAGTCCACGTCCAGGATAAACGGACAGATTTTCAATGTTTTCAGTTTTCGTACGGCACTGCGGCCCATAGCTCATGGCAAATTAAATCTCAAGGCCATTGAAAACTGTCAGGTGCGTATTCCGGGCAAAGAGAGGGACAGGGGAAATTCGTTCTTTGACGATGACAGCTTTTTTGACGGTTTTTTCTCCAGCACAAGACATAGAAAAACACCCTACCGCCTCTCGGCGGAATTGAAGGATGTCAATGTAAAACAATTGCCGGCCCCGCCTTCCGACGCGAATTTTCTGGGCCTGATTGGAAACTGGCATGTCAAAACAAAACTTTCGACAGAAACTTTCAAGGTTGGGGAACCCGTAACCTTGACTCTGAATATAAGAGGAAACGGCAGTCTGGAAACCTTGAAAGCCCCTCAGCTTTCAATGCCTGGCTTCAGGCTTTACCCGCCGGAAATGGATAAGAGTTCACTTACGGGGGGAGGTATGCAGAAGGCCGAGATAAGATATGTGATGATACCCGTTCAGGAAGGCAAGGCGGAGTTGTCTCTCAATCCATCGGTTTTCCAATGTACCCAGGGAGAATACAAGGAATATCCGTTTAAAAAGGAGGTCAATGTGGCCAAATCCGATAACGGCTCGTCTTCAGCGTCTCTGGTTATGGATTCTTCATCGGAAAAAAGCGGACTGGAACAAGTCCGTCATGAAAAGACGGAAAGAAAGCTTTCCGTTATATTGTACCCGCGCAAATCCTTCTCAGGAGATGTCTGTATTCCGCTGTGGGAAAATCATATTGTAATTTTTGTTCTCCTTTTCGTATTGGCCCCTCTCGCGTGGGGCATAAACGAGATTGCGTTCAGGAGAAGGGCGCGGCTTTGCAATGACCCGTCCCTGAGACGTAAAACGGCCGCTTTGAACATGCGCGGCGCGATATTGCGGAAAATTAAAAAAGCGTCCCCCGGCGAACTCGACATAATATTACAGAAGGAACTGGTCCCTTATCTGAATGATATTCTTTCTCTTCCTCCCGGCACTTCGGCTCCCGAGCTGGCGTCCATAGTAAAGGACCCGGAGCTTGCCGAATGCCTGACGCATATAGGAGATTCCAGCTACATGCCGGGTGTCTCAAGTATGGACAAAAACGAACTCAAAACCAAAATATATAAATCGGTTAAAAAATTTGCGGCAATAATTCTCCTTTGCGCGCTTCCATTTGGAGCTTATGGCGCGGCAATGGAAAATACCTCTCAGCCGAAAGCTGTTTCAGTAAAGAAAATCGAGAAGAAAAAGGCAATAAAAAATCCGGCGGAAAGTAAAGTGCTTAAAGTCCAGCCGGATATGGCCCCGAAAACAGTAAAGCCGGAACCGATACCCCAGCCCCTTGTAAAACCGATAACAAACGCGGACGAGGCACTCATAGCTTATGATGAGGGCCGCTTCGCGGATGCGGCCGTGTATTACAGAAGCAAATTGAACCCTCACAGTCCCGATCCCTCATTGCTTTACAACATCGGAAACTGCTACTGTCAGATGGGCGATTATGCCAGAGCGCTTGTATGTTATGAACGTGCCGTGAGACTTGCTCCCGGTGCTTCTGATATTTTCGAAAATATGAATTTTGTCAGGAGAAAGCTCCTGCTTCAGGAAAAGGGAAAGGCTGAAAATCCACTTCAGCTGTTGATCAATCTGAGGGAATATTTAAGGCCTGATCAGTGGATGTTCCTGGCGTTTGTCGGATGGGCGGCGGGATGGCTTGCCTTTGCGTCAAGACGCATTTTCAGAGGCGAGAAATGGAAAATACTTCTCGCGGTTTCCATCGCGATTATTATTGTGTCAGCCGTAGCTTTTTTCAGTCAGGAAAGGACATCATACAGTCCCGACAACGCCGTGATAATCGGGAAAAACGTCCCTGTCTATTCTCTTCCGTCTGAAAAGTCCGGGACATCGGAATTCAGGCTTAAAGCCGGTGACGAAGTCAGGATCGAGGAACAGCGTATGAACTGGGCCAGAGTACGCGCCGACAATGTATCCGGCTGGATAGATGTGAAAGACGTTGCGCGGATATGGGGCGACTGGGGAACCTTGTAATCATTTGTTGAAAAATCACTTTTTATTGATGAATTTACCCAGCCAGTTCAGGCCGGAAACCGCAAGAATAATCGAACCGAAAATTGTTCCGAATACTGGCGTGGGTATCGCCGTTATTACCGCGCTGAAAAAGGCCTTTGCCACGCTCTTGCCCGTACTCTCTTCGTCGATATAGCGTTGTATTAGAAACACTCCGGCAAAGCAGAGAATGAATGAAAGCAGTATTGCGAGCGGTATTGTTATTACCGGCAGTTCCAGACCGAAAAACGAATAGTCCAGGAAAAGTATCAGTATCCCGCTGAATGGATGTAGTATGAGAGACCTTTTCAAGCCCTCCTCGTCAATTCGTGACGCCTTGGGCAATTCCGGCGGTTGCGGCACTGGCGGCATTTCCGTTTCATTTGAAACGAGTGCCTGCGTATTCCTATGGATTATCTCCGCTTCGATGATTTCTTGTTTTCCGTTTTCATTACCGGGATTTTCTCCGCCATCCTGTTTCATTTGCGCCCCCTGACTTGTTTATGAGCTGAAAACAATGCTAATTTAACTCCGTTTTATCTTTAAATATATGTCAAAATCCAAATATCATGTTATTTTAAATGAAGGTGAGGAGAATTTATTATGAAAGTTCAACGCAAAATTACAGGCGCTGTAAATTTATTTTTAACAGCGGCGGCCTTGTTTTTTTCAGTTTCATCCGTTGCTGATATCAGAGACGCTGAACTCTGTCCGCGTAATTTCAATGTGAAAATAAAAGAATTTACTCTGAGCGACAGCGCCGGAGGAAAAATTGAAATACAGATATATTCCAATGAAAAGATCATTTTTTCTGCGGAAGAACAGGTACAGCCTGAAAAGAAGGGGGCGTTTTCTGTTAATAAGGAATTCAATTTTGCCTATACTCCCGGGGACTCGTTGAAAGTGCAGCTTATCAGAAAAGGCAGGCTTTTCAATAAGACGCTTCTGAGCAGAACGTCGTCTTCCGCTGATGCCGTCAATGAGATTTTTTCTTCTTCATTAGAAAATAACGGTAATGCTATTTCCTTTGAGACCTTTTATCCGCAGGGACTTTACAGAATAAAAATAGACAAGTCTTTCATGGCGGATAAGGATTTTATAGCGGCAGGAGGAGTGCCGGAGACAAATAAATATGAGAAAGTCGGCAAGCTTATTCTTGATACCGGGGACGGAACAAAGCAGTATCTGAAAGAAAAAATTTCAGATAAAGTTCAACAAAGGATAAGAATACGCGGGAACGGTAAAATCATCCTTGACAGCATAAGTCTCCGTAAACTTTCCGGACAGTCTGCCGACTGGGACCTTGTTTTTGAAATAGATTGGAAGCCCGGAGACAATATTGAAGTTCTCTTCTCTGATTATGATTTTCTTACATCTGATGACATTATTTTCAGTAAGTCATCGAATACAGAAACAAGCATAAGTATTTTTAACGGAGTACTGCGTGGAGGGTCTGAAAACAAGTCCTTCATAAGTTTCAGGATACTTTCGGTAAAATCAGCGGAATGAGTCAGTGATGAGAGAGTATAGTGTCAGAGCTAGAATATTGATGGCATTTCTGTTTATGTGGGCGTTCATGGCGAGTGCCGCTCTTTTTTACTATACCGTATATGACAGGGAAATATACGTTCAGCTCGGAAACCGGCTTGCCTGGCGACAGGGTACTTTTCCAGCGGTGAGAGGGAAAATAATTGACAAAGACAATCTCATTCTGGCGTGGACCGAAAAGTACTTCGACCTTTATTTGTTGAAAAAACCGGATGGCAGGGCGCGGCGCGAACACTTTTACACTGAACTCAAGAGAATATTAGGCGCATTTACTCAGACGGGAGACGGCGAGATAAAACTCTTGAAAAAAGGGCTTCAGCCGGAAAAAATAATGGAACTCGACAAACTCCTCAGAGTTTATCCTGAACTGCGGATAGTTCCGCGTTTCGAGCGCAGGTGCATTGATTATCCCGAAGTGCGCGCATTCGTAGGGAAAACCGAAACGAAAGACGGACGGACTGTCGGCATCAGCGGTGTAGAGCTGATGTATAACCGGGAACTGAATGGAACGGACGGGCTTTATAATGTAATGGTCGACCGGAACGAGAATTGGATAAAAGGCACCTGGTCTCTGAAAAGGAACGCGACAACGGGACATGACCTTCTGCTGGAGCTGAGTCTTGAAGAAATAAGAAAGGAACATGCCGATGGAACTGACCCGGCTGAAAAAAAATGAAGTTTCTACTGGAAACAGCATAGTAACATTGCCCATGCTGATTTATTTTCTGCTGTTTCTGCTCGGACTCTGGGGATGTATGGCGATATATAACGCCACGTTTCACAGTGATAATCCTTTTCATTATGCCGGACGTCAGTTTCTCTGGCTGATTATCGGTATTTTTGCGCTTTTTGCCGCCTCTTCAGTGCCTTTTGAATTTTACAAAAGCTGTATTGTACCTCTGGCGCTTATTACCTATATACCGCTATGGCTTGTTCTTTTCTGGGGCATCAGCGTGAACGGCATGCACGGGTGGTTTGAAGTAGGCAGCGTATTCATACAGCCGTCAGAATTCGCCAAAACGCCATTTGTCATGCTGCTTTGCATGTTGGCTTCAGACAAAAAGGACAATTTCAGGAAATTTATTTCCCTGCTTTTCGTAACGCTTCTCTACAGCCTGCCGATTGCGTTGCAACCCGATTTCGGAACACTTTTCATATACATTGCTGCGTTTATTACCGTTTACTGGATTGCGGGAGGGCGTATTCTGTATATGCTGTTTTCCGCTCTTGCCATACTGCCGTTTTCGATTTATTTTCTGCTGAAAAACAACTATGTGTTTTCTAGGCTGACAGGTTTTCTGAGTCCCGAGTCCGATCCGTTGGGAAGCGGGTGGCATATCTGCCAGTTCCGTTATACGCTGGCGCGGGGAGGCTTCTGGGGCGAGAGCTGGGGAAAGGCTTTATGGGCCAATTCATATCTTCCGCTTTCGCACAGCGATTCTGCGTTTGCCTCATTGACTGAGTCTTTGGGTTTTGCGGGATCTTTTCCTGTTGTAGCCGGGCTTATTTTTCTGTCATTTATAATATATCGTCTTTCGCTGAAACCGGGAGACAATTTGGCCAGATATATGATATTCGGTATCGGCGCCCTGTTCATAATTCAGGCGCTGGTGCATATCAGCGTTAATGTTACACTTATTCCACCGACAGGCATAACTTTGCCAATACTGAGTTACGGCGGCAGTTCACTTATTTCCACTATGATAGGCTTCGGTATATTGTTAAGCGCCTCGGAAAAGAAGTGAGGGAAACGCCGGCGGAAATGAACCCTTATTTTGCCGCGGCCCGCTTATTGGCTTTAGCTTCGGAAAGCATATTGAGATAATCGGCAAGTATGTTTAAGCCCTCATCCATATATAGATCCTCTTCATCTTTTTTTGAGGATTTATTTGCCTTTTCCTCTATGCTGTCCTCATCCAGTTTCATCAGTTTGGACTGTTCGTCCTGAATTTTCTTTTCTTTTGTGTAGTCAGCCCAGCGTTTTTTCTCATTCAGGGAAACGGTTTTATTTTTTCTTATGCGATCAAAGGATTCAATGTCTTTTTTCAGGAGAGCAAATTTAGGATTTTCCTGCTGGCGTGAAAGTGAGTGTTTTCTGAGTTCCGGCAACAGTTCCGCCATGTAGTCGGAATAATAATCATGGCTTACCTCCTTGATAGTGTCCCAGGGGAGCGCGTGGGGCAGGTTCTCCTCACCGATTTCCATGGAGTCGGTGAATGAAGGGAACACAATATCTGGTTCAACCCCTTTCATCTGAGTGGATGAACCGTTGATTCTGTAAAACTGCGCGTTTGTAAATTTTATGGAGCCTGCCGGGAATTTTGCTCCGAGAAATGAAAGAAACTGCTTGAGATCATAAACGGTCTGAACAGTCCCTTTACCATGCGTGTGGGAGTCTCCTATCAGTATGCCTCTTTTATAATCTTTTATAGCGCCGGCGAAGATTTCCGCGGCGGACGCGCTGAGTTTATTCAGCAATACGATCAGTGGGCCGTTGTAAGATATTTTTTCGTCGGTATCATACTTCACTTCGATGTCTTCCGGGTTGTTTTTTACCTGAACGACGGGACCCGATTTTATGAAAAGACCTGTCAGTTTTATTGCTTCAACGAGGCTGCCGCCGCCGTTCGAACGCAAATCAATTATAACTCCATCAACGTTTTCCTTTTGAAAATTTTCAAGTATGTTTTTAACGTCTCTTGTTGAACTCTTATAATTGCTGTCCCCTTTGTAGGCGGCGTCAAAATCCATATAGAAAGACGGCAACGTGATTATGCCTATTTTAGCCAATGCGCCGTCTTTTTTCTTTACGGTTTTTATTTTGCCGCCGGCTTCCTGTTCGGTGAGCTTTACGGTGTCTCTTTTGATACATATGACTTTAGGCATCGCGTGAATGCCTTTGGCCCCTTCAATGACCGTCAGATAGACATTTGTATCCTTGGGACCTCTTATCATATTCACGACTTTCGAGAGGGGCATGTCTATAATATCTACCGGTTCAGTCCCTTCCTGTGCCACGGCTATTATGCGGTCTTCAGATTTCAGGCTTCCTTCTTTTTCGGCGGGGCCGCCGGGAATGACTTTTACAATTTTGGTATATCCGTCATCGGAGGAAAGGAGCGCGCCTATTCCGAGCAGGGATAATTTCATCTGGATATTGAAATCCTCTTCTGTCCGCGGGGACATGTAAGCGGAATGCGGGTCATAGACTTTAGCCAGGCTTGAGAGGTAGAGCTCAAGTATGTCTATCGGTTCGTTCTGTTTGAAATACTGTATGAGTTGCGCTGTGCGCTTTTTTACTCTTTCTTCCGGGCTTTTATTTCCCCACGACGGATGGGGTTTTATTTTGTTGTCTGCTGTTTTGTTTTTTCCCTCTTTGGCGGCCCGGTCGATAAGGCGGAGGGTCAGCACGTCATTTTTTGCCTTTTTCCTCCAAAGTTCCTTTAGTTCCTTTTCATTTTCGGGCCAGTCCGCGTCAATTCTGTTTATCGTTAAATTTTCGTCCTGAGTGAAATCAAAACCCGTGTCCAGGAGCTTGTCAGTGTAATCCCTGTACTGCTCAAGGCGCTTCAGGAAAAAACTATAAAGCTCAAACGCAAAATCGATTTTGCCGAAAGACATCTGGTCATCCAGTGAATTGCGGTACTTTTCGAACTTCTTTATGTCCTCTTTCGAGAAATAAAGCTTGCTCGGGTCAAGGGTTTTGAAATATTCATTGAAGAGTTTCGAGGATATTTCGTCATCAAGCGGATGCAGTTTGTAGTGCTGTTTGCTTATAATGGTCGAAGCCAGTTTTGTTATTGTCTCAAGCTCTCTCTGCGTTAACGGCTGTGCCTGTTCTGTTTCGAGTCCGCGTAGAGTGAAAGACAGCAGAAAGACAGACAGAAATAAGAAAATAGAATACTGTTTTATCCTGATCATAATATTTTGCCGTGACTGTTTAAGTTTTTAGGTTTATAATAGAGTAAAGCGCTAATTTGCCATAAGTGCCTGCAAAATCAATTGCAAGTCTGATTAAAGTACGTAAAAAGAGAGATTTATATATTCCTAAAATTGCGCTGATGATTGAAAAAGAGGACGCCCGAGTTTATCTTATCCGAAGATATATGATATTGCGCGAAGGATAGTTAAAGGAGCAAATGACAGAGAGAAAAGTTCAACTGCTGATAGAGGAGATGCGCGCGAACGGGAATCTGCCCGCCATAAGCGAAAACGTGCGCGATATATGCAATATATCCAGGCAGTCCAACAGCTGTGCCGTTGATCTTGCCGCCATCATCATGAGGGATTGCGGTCTTACCGCGACTATCCTGACGACAGCCAATTCTACTCTGTATTCCCCCCGTTTTCCAATAAAAACGGTATCTTATGCTGTTACATTTCTGGGGTTTGAAAAGGTTTGCTCATTGGCCCTGGGCCTTTCTCTTTTTAAGCAGACTATGGAATCAGCACACAATCAGAAGCTTGTTCATTTATATGCCAGCTCGTACTTTTCCGGGACTTTTGCCATGGGGCTGGCGAGGGAGTTTAAACACAAAAATCCCGAAGAAATTTTTGTTGCCGGACTGCTCTACCGTCTGCCCTGGATAGCCCTGGCCAACACTTTTCCAAAACGCTTTCAGAATATGGAGTCGCTTATCCATAAAGGCAATCTTTCCTATAACGAAGCGTGTCTCAAGGTTTTTGACGTTGAATACACAGATATCTGCAGCGGGCTTGTCAAAGTATATAACCTGCCCAACAATGTCTCGGATGTCCTTCTCAACAGAAACGGCGATGACGGTATGATAAATTCGCTGGTGCATCAGGCTGGACACATTGCCAATATGCTTTTCGGGGACAGGCTCGGCGGAAAGGATGCCATCTCCGAACTGAATGAAGCTGTAAGAACTCTTTTGCATAATGAAAATTTTTCAGCTTCGGATTTTATCAAGGATGCCTGTAAGAAAGACCACAATATATCCAGGTTCTTCAAATTGGACAAAGGGGATATAGACATGATGGTTAACGCTCTGGAATGGGGCAAGGGCAATCCCGCTCAGATAACTTCCCAGTCTAATTTCGGGCAGGCTTGTGATGAAACTGTGCGTTCGCAGGAAGACCCCGAACAGATAATAGGACATTTCCTTACTGAACTTATGCTTTGGCACAAGCGGGACATTGACGTAAACCAGATGCTGATGCTGGCACAGGAAGCTATTTTCCGCTGCATGTCCTCGCCTGAAGTGTTCACCGCGTTCCTGAATAATGAGAAATCACGGCTGACAGGCCGCTTTTACGCGGGAAACAGGGCAGACATAAAAGCGGAAGAATTTACTATCGCCGTTCATGATACGGATTCGCCTGTAATAGCGGCGCTGACGGCGGGCAGAAGCGGACGCTGGTTTATCGGTGAGGAAGCGCTTCATCTGCCGGGACTCAAAAAACACATGAACATAAAGAGCGCTCTCTTTTCGCCGATAACAGCAGCGAATCAGATTATCGGAATGTATTTTGTCGCCAGAACGGCAAATGACCTTTTTACTGAAAAGGAACAGGCATGGCTGGAGCAGATAGCCGATTATGTGGGAAAAAGTTTTGAAAACATGCGAAAACGCCACGCCCCCAGCGAATACATGCCGGAGGGAAAAGAACAGGCTACCGAAAGTAGCGCCCCACCTGAAAATCCCAATTTATAAGTTGCCGGAAATACAGAATTTCAGATCATTTAAAATGTTGTTCAGCGGGACTTGCCAGTTTTTAGGTCTTTGCTGGCGGAATAATTTCATTGAAGGATACCAGGCGCTTTGGGATTCGTTTATGGGCCAGCGCCAGTCCGGGGCATATGGCAGAAGCAAGCATGTTTTTACGCCCGTTGCTCCGGCAAGATGCGCCGTGGCCGTATCCACTGAAATAAGCATGTCGAGATGCGAAAGCAGTCCGGCGCTGTCCGCAAAATCCTTTATTTCTCCGGTGTGGTCTTTTATCTGAGGATATGATGAAAGCTGAGAGGAGGCCGGGCCTATCTGGAGGCTGTAATAAGTTATTCCAGGAATATTGAAAAGCAGTGATAACTCATCAAGTCTGATTGAACGGTTCCTGTCATTTTTATGAGTCGGGCTTCCTGCCCAGACCAGTCCGGCGTTGAAAGTGTTTTTGTTTATAAGTCCATCCCATTTTTTTACCGCTTCATCAGGTGCCTGCAGGTACGGGAAGGGAAGGGGGCAGAAATTTTCAGATGACAGTTTCAGGAAAAAAGGGATGCTGAGAAGCGGAAGCTGAAAATCGCAATTTATCTCATGTAGAGGTGTTTCAGAGCTGAGAAGCAAATCGATGCCCGGAAAATTTCCGGCGAGTTTCAGAAGCGGCGCGGGACAGCGGAAAATAGTTTTTCCGAAAAGCTTTTTTATAAGCGGCATGAAACGGATAAAATGAATAGCGTCTCCAATTCCCTGCTCCGATATTATCAATACCGTCGCGTTGCTGAAATTGCCGGAGGGAAGGGGCTTTCCGCTTGTGAGATATTTAAATTCAGGCTTTTTCAGCCTCCATTCAAATTCCAGCCAGCCCTCGCTGAAGTCTCCGTTCAGGAGAAGGGCGTTGGCGAGGTTCCAGTGCGCCTGGACAAAAGATGGAGCGAGAGAGACTGCTTTTCTGTATGCTGAAACAGCCTTTTCAATTTCATTTAATTTCTGATAGGAGGCCCCCGTATTGTTGTAAGCGTCGGCAAAAGAAGGGGAGAGCGAAATGGCCTTGGCGTAGAATTCGAGGGCTTTGCTGAAATCTTCTTTTTCTTCATAAATATTTCCCAGATTGTTCCATGCGGCGGGATTTTCGGAGTTCAGGGATATAGCTTTTCTGTAACAGGCTTCCGCTTCATCGAACTTTCCCTCGGAAAAAAGGAGGGGGCCGAAATTCAGATAGAAAGACGGATTTTCAGGCTTCAGTTCAATAGACCTGCTTATAAAGGGAATGGCGCTTGCGTTGTCTCCCGTCTGATGGTAATAAAGGCCCAGAAAATGAAGCGCGTCAGCATTGTCGGCGTCATTTTTGAGTATCTCAAGATAAATATTTTTAGCTTCCTCAAGCCTGCCTGCCTGATGAAGCTGTAGAGCTGTATTGATGTCCGGCGACTGGGAGCGTTCCTTATAATCGCGCTGGAGTTTTGATATTGCCAGTATCCGTTCTCTTGAGGAATTTTTTTTGTTCTTAGCCATCTGTGGGAACCAGCTTATGCAGCTCTTTTCTTATTACGGCAATGAACTCTTTCTCTTTTTTCCTGTCGCCGCCGATATAACCTATGCGGACATAGGCTTTGATATGTTCTTCTCCGTTATACTTGTATTTTCTATATGTTACTTTAATGCCGCTGCCCTCGTAAGTTCCGCCGCTGAGATTGTTCTCTGTTTCTTTTATTTCATATCCGGCCTCTGGAGCTGCCTTCAGGATGGCGGCGTCAAATTTTTCATGGTCCACTGCAAAAGTTGCCACCGTGGAGTTGCTTTCATGATAATCGTTGCTTCCCGCCCCAATCATGGTACAGCCGCCGGCCATCAACGCCAGCGACGCCATGAAGAGAAGCGGCAGTATAAATAATTTATTCATCAGATCTAAGGGAAAATCAGTTTATTCCCAAGTCCTTTTTGATATCGGCTATGAGGGCATTTTCCTTGTCCTTGTCGCCGGCAAAGCCGATTCGGACGTAAAGTTTTACCTGGGTATCAGCGTCTTTCTTATATGTTATCTTTA